>NZ_JAHWGL010000041.1 GCF_019334315.1 Hymenobacter profundi | reverse complement strand
CTTCTCCATGCAAACCGTACTGCACGAGTTGTTGAAATAAGTAATGAAGTGGTGAGTGAAAAAACCCGCCTGTCATCCTGAGCTTGCGAAGGACCTTATGCCCAAAGAACGATAGACATAACAGCGACTCGTTCACGCATGATAAGGTCCTTCGCAAGCTCAGGATGACAGGCGGGTTTTTTCACTCACCACTTCACAAACTCACTGTTTCACCTTACAGCGGATCGGCGGTGACTTTGAAGCGGGAGTCGGCGCGGATGGTGATGTCGCGGGTGATGGCCTTGGCAATGGTAGCCTTGGTGGTTAGCGTATAGCTTTCTGCTTTGATGTAGCTGTCGAGTTTAGCCTTGGTGGGCGTGAGTGTGATACTCTGCACGCTAGTCGGAACATTGCTCAGCGAGGCTAATAGAATCTGGTCGTTGCCGTTGCCCGTGCTGATGTAAATTTCAATGCTGCGTAGGAAATTGAAATTTTCGCTGTTGGGGTCGGCAATGGTGAGCGTGAGCCGATCTAGGCTTACATCCTTCACCAAGTCGGCGCGGGTATTGTTGTTCTTGAATTTGGAAGACGACTGCGTAGGCACAGCCACTGGCGACAAGGGCGCGGCTATTCCCACCGGGAAGCTAGAGGCAATTTTGATGTTTTGGCTGTCTTCAATATAGAAGGTCAGGAGCTTGTCAATCTCCTTGCAGCCAACAACGAACAAACCAAAAAAGAGGGTAGCGAGTAACAGGACTTTTTTCATGTGAATTGAATTTTGTCCGGAACCTACGCAACCACTACGCCAAACAGATTGCCGTTCGGCTACTCCTTCAACTTATTTTGGGCATTCTTCCCGTGTCAGCTGCTCGTTGATGACAATGCCTGCCTTGGAGCCATCGGCGGCGGCCATAATGGCCTGCTGCTGACCGGGCGTAAGGTCGCCAGCAGCGTAGAGGCCGGTCACGGAGGTCTGCTGCTTTTTATCGACCCACACGGCTCCTTTCTTCGTGAAGCGGCACCCTAGCTGCTTGGCAAACGGGGCGCGCTGGTGTTGGGGCGCGTGCAGAAACAGTGCATGACACTCTAGTGGCTCGCCCGTTTCAAACTCCACGCAACGCAGCATCCCATCGGGGTTGCCTACCAATCGTTGCACGCACTCCTCACGCACAGCAATGCCTTGCTGGCGCAAACGGCGCCGGGCATTGTCGGTGAGGTGGCCCGGCCCGTCGGTGCACACCGTTATGTGGCTCGACCACCGACTGACCAGTAGGGCCAGTCCCGTTACGGTTTTGCCGCGGCCGTAGACGGCCAGCGGTTGATTGCGCACCTCCCAGCCGTGGCAGTAGGGGCAGTGCAGCACCCCCCTACCCCAGAACTCGCGCATACCATCCAGGGGTGGCAACTCGTCTTCTACCCCCGTTGCCAGTATCACTTTGCGCGCCGTTGCCACGGTAGTGCGGTTGGCCTCGGTGTCAGCCTCCACCCGAAAATGGCCGTTCTCTTTCGTGATAGATGTTACGCGCAGCTCGCGCACTTCCACCGATTCGTAGGGCGTGAGCTGGCTGCGGCCAATGCGCAATAACTCCTCGGGGGCAGTGCAGTCGCGGGTGAAGAAGCCCTGTACGGCGGGCGAGGTGACGTTGCGTGGGGCACCGGCATCGCACACCAGCACGCGGCGCATACTACGCCCCAGGATTAGTGCCGCGCTCAGGCCGGCGCTGCCGGCGCCCACAATTACCACGTCATAGTCAGTGGAAGTCAGCAGCTTGTGGGCGGGGCGTACGGTGGCAATGGTTGGCTTCATGAAACAAATAAAAGAGCAGCGCAACAGCCAATACCGGTGTGGTGCAGGCCTACCTGCGGGAAAGCTGACAACACGCAGAAATGGTGCTTTCAGATAGAAAGAGCCTTTTGTACCGAAGTTTCGGGCAATTGGTTTTTAGCTCTCTGCACAGGACAGTTTCCTGGTTCTTATTTTTATCACTATTCCTGCTGCTTCAAATAAGAACCTGATTGACATAAAACAAAAAGCCTCTCCCACCGGAGAGGCTTTTTGTTTGCTTGCGCGAAGCGTTTGCCGCAGGGCTTATTGCTTCACGAGGCGCAGCACGTGGCGCTCGTTGGTGCCTTGTACCAGCACCACGTACGTACCCACGGGCAGTTGCTGCACATCCAGCGACGACTCCAGGCCACCGCTTACCGAGTAGCTAGCCACCGCACGGCCAGCCATGTCTACCACGCTTACTTGGTAGCTACCAGTTGCCAGACCGCGTAGGTCCAGCGTGGTGCGCGTGGTGGTTGGGTTGGGATACAGCATTGGGGCTTGCGCCACTACCTCACCCGTGAACACCACCGTGCGTACCGGCGACAGCGACTCCGTGCCGTCCTGGTCTACCTGGCGCAGGCGGTAGTATACCGTGCCAGTGTGCGGCACCTTGGCATCTACCAGCCCGTACACGTGCGCCTGGTTGGTGCTACCCTGCCCGGCTACTCGGCCTACCGCCATGAAGGCAAAGCCATCGAAAGAGCGCTCTACTACGAAGTAGGCGTTGTTCTTCTCCGAGGCCGTGCTCCAGCTCAGCACTGCGTTCTGCTGCACTGCCTGCACCGCGAAGGCTACCAGCTCAACTGGCAGCGGGTTCGCACCAATACTGAATGTTTCTACTACGGTGTTGGTACCACCATTCACGTCCGTAGTGGTGATGCTCACCGAGTACGTACCGGACCGCAACTTAGTACGATCTGATACGAATAGCTGGCCAGTAGATTGGTTTAGGCTGATACCTACAGCCGATAGTTGGTCAACAGTTAGCGCCGAAGAACCAGCAATAGCTGTATTGAGACCTGTGGTAGGCAAACCGTTGCTGGCTCCCGCGAGCAGGGCACCCGTAGTGGCATCGTATACTAAGGCTGTAGTACCCGAAGCAACATATCGTGCTCCATTGTTGTCGATAAGGTACGTCAGCACATCGTTATTCTGATACGGAGTGTTATTGCCTCCTTTGGTGGGCGTTGCCCTGTAATAAGAGTTGATGTCTTTGCCCACCGCAATGGTATACAACGCCGCATTCGAGATGTTGCTGGCCGCGTCAATAGCTGTATAGCTGAAGAAGGCGTTGCCGGTGAAGCCAGCCGCTGGGTCAAACTTCAATGTGGCTGCCTGCGCGGCCGTCAGCGGGATGGCCGTGCCGGTGGTGGGTAATGCCACGTAGGTACCACCATTACTATAGTACAGTACGCCCTGAGCCGCCGTCGGCAAAGAAGCCGGATCGATAGCGTAGGTCAGACTAGAGGCGGCAGTTTCAGCGTCAGTAGCGGCAAGCGGCGAGATAGTTATCTGGCCAGCGGTATTGCCTTCGGGCGCCTGCATAGCGTTTACCACGTTCTGGGCGTAAGGCGCCAGGTCGAGGATAGCCGTATTGGTTGTTCGCTGGTTGTTGGTCGCGTCGCTTTCCGAGGAAGTCGTCGTCACGTTACCCATCACGCTATAAGCCGTAGTCGGTGCTGTGATAGTGAACGTATTGGTAACGGCCCCAGCTGCGCCAGCGGCCTGCGAGGTGATGGTATTGAATGTAATAACGTTCCCACTCTGGCTACCGTTGGTGATGTTGGAGGCTATTACGCCCGTTGGGAGCGTTACCTTCTGCACCACGTTGGCGGCCGGTGAGGGACCATTATTCAGCGTTACCACGGAGTATGTAACCGCGCTGCCTGGCACCACTGCTGCTGGTCCGCTTACCAGTGTTGTCACGTCAGTTTGCGCCGTGATATTGACTCTGGCTGCCGCCGCGTTGTTAGCGGGGTTCGAGTCCGATATATCCGAGGCAATAGAGGCTGTTGCCGACAGGGTAGTAAGACCCGGGGCATTCAGCTGCACCGTGTACGTGAACGAGCTGGGGGTCGTCGTCGTCGGCGAAGCCAGCGAGGCGATAACTGGCCAAGTCACTAGGCCCGTTGCGCTGTTATAAGTACCTCCGTTAGATACTGTTACTCCAGTTAAGCCGATAGGCAAGCTCAAACGCGTTACCACATTGGTAGCCGGATCCTGGTTGTTGAGGTTGCTGGAGAATACGGCGGTCAGCGTTACGGGCTGGCCAGCTGTGACGGTAGCCGCCGAGGACGTAAGCGTCACACTTAGGTCCGCCGTTTTATCGCTCTCGCGGGTAGAGGCGGTCGTAAACGTTGAGCGGTTGTTGTCAAGGTTACGGTCTACTACCGTACCTGCTACTGTGGCCTGGGCCAAGCCCGTCAGCTGGGCCACTTCTGGCATCCGCACCGTGATGCTATTCACGTTGCTGGCGCCATTGGCTAAGTTGCTAATCGTAGCGAAAGTTACTAACCCCGTGGCACTATTGTAAGTAGCATCAGCAGGTAGAGTAATAATGGTCAGGCCAGCTGGCAATTGCAGCGTCGGCACTACCGATTCGGCCGTGTTAGGCCCGTTGTTAGTGGTTACTACCTGATAAGTAGCCGCCCCGAAAACAGGCGTAGCAACCGGACCGTTCACACTGATAGCCACATCGTTGGAACCGGTTATTGTCGTCGTAACAGCAGCGCGGTTGTTAGCCGTGTTGCTTTCCGGCGTGGTAGTGCTCACATTGGCTGTAGGTGAGTAGGAGCCCGCGCTCGGCGCACCGAACGATACTGAGTTTACCAACTTACTGCCGCTAGGCAGCGTGCCCAGCGCGAAGGTAACCACCCCGGTAGTTGCATCGTAGGTGCCGCCGCCCGTAACGGTCACGTCGGCAAGGCCAGCCGGCAGACGCACGGTCTGCACGACACCGTTAGCGGGCGCACCGCTTGTGTTGGCCGTCGTCACGGTGTAGTTCACTACTTGCCCGGCCAGAGCCGAGGTGGGACCAGCCAAAGCTGTTGTCACGTCGGTGGTTGGGGTTACCATCACCTTGGTTGAAGCCACGTTGTCAGCGGTTACAGGGTCGGTGGTGGCGCTGCTTACACTGGCAGCAGCCAGCACGTACCCAGCCGTGGGGGCCGTGAACTGGAACGAGTAGCTCTGGGTAGCGGCGCTGGCTAAGCTACCAATGGTACCGAAGGTTAATACCCCATTAGTTGCGTCGTAGCTAGCGCCGGCAGGCAGCCCCGATACCGTTAGGCCAGGCAGCAGGCTCACCTGCTCTACTACGTTGGTGGCGGCGCTGGGGCCGTTGTTCACAATATCTACTTTCATCGTCACGATGGCGCCGGGCGCCACGCTCGGGGTTGTGGTAGAGATGGTGGTAGCCAGGTTGGCCACCGTGCCAGTCTGGTTGGTGGTAGCCGTAGCGGGCGTACCAGTGGTGGGTGTCACGGTGGTAGCCGTAGCGTTTTGGGTATTGTTGCCTGTAGCCACGTCGCCCACGTTGTTGCTAGTGCCCGCGGCAGTATAGCTGCCTACCACAGTAGCGGCAGCCGTGAAGCCAGTGGCTGGTGCCGTAAAGCTAATCGTGTTGACAGCCGTTTGTCCCAGGGGTAGGGAGGCCAGTACCGGGAAGGTGACAATGCCGGAAGCCGCGTCGTAGGTGCCGCCATTAGACACGTACACGTCCACCAGATTTTTGGGTAGCGTCACAGTTTGGAGTACGTTGGGCGCAGCCGACAGGGCACCATTCGTTGCCACATTTTTCGTGGTTACGGTGTAGGTAGCCAGGTTACCGATTACCACGCTGGTGGGGCCAGTAATGGTAGTCGTTACGTCGTAGCGCGGGTTGATAACCGTGCTCACGCTGGCTGCGTTGTTGGCCAGGTTGATATCTGTGTTGGCGGCTGATATGCCGGCCGTGGCCGTGATGGGGCCGGCGCCGGGTGCTTTCACCGTGATACCGTAGGTATTGCTACCACCCGAGTTCAGCGAAGCCACCGTGGGGAACGTCACCAGACCTGTCGTGTTATTGTAGGTAGGCGCTGTGCTAGCCGCGCCGTTTATAGTAAACGTAACCGTGTTGCCACCATCGGTCAGCCCGGCGGGCAGTTGCAAGGTTTCCACTACCTGTGTGGCCGTGCTCGGACCATTGTTCCTAGCCGTTACGGTGTACGTCAGCGTTTGGCCGGCATCTACGTTAGCTGCGCTGGCTGTGATAGTCGTGGTCAGGTCGGTAGGGGGGCTCTGCACCGTTACGGAAATAGTGCCAGGGTTGCTCAGAGCACCATCTACGTCCTGCACCGTATAGGGAATGGATACTGTACCGGTGAAACCTGTCACTGGTGTAAACGTTACATCGCCGTTATTATTCACTGTGAACGTACCCTTATTTGCCACCGTGAAGGTTGTCTGACGGGTGGTGCTGCTGGGGTCGAGGTTTACAGTGGCCACGTTGATGCCGCCGTCTCCGTCCGTATCATTGGCCGTGACGGAGAAAGTTTTGGCCGTGTTAGGCAGCGTAGTTTGTAAGTCGTTGTTGGCGACTGGGGGCAAGTTACAAGTACCAAAGTACAACTGGTCGATACCCAAGTCGTTGCCGCCCGCAGCCGTCGATACGTTGCGAATTTCAAATACGGCCGTAGTATTGTCGCCGGAGTACCACACGCTGGAATACCTCACCCAGCGGTCCGGAGACTCGTTTAGTATCAACGTGCTCGATACGGAAGATCCATTAATGACGAACCCTACTTCCGGTACTGCACTGTTCGAGCCCGGCGGCAGCAAGTTGTTGAAGTAGGCCGAGAACGTATAGTAGCGGTTTTTCTGCACCGTCACCGTTTGCGCGTACATGCGCTGGATGCTGGCCGAACCGTTAATCATCAGAAACTTATTGGCCGCGGCCGGCGTGGTTGACTTCGTCGTACCATCGGTGTTAGTGTTGTCGTAGTCGTACCCACGGAACGCGTTGTGATACGTGTTGGCGTTTACGTCCACGGCATAGTTGCCCTCTGGGTTAAGCCCTTTAGTACCGCCAGTAAGTGCCGCGTTGGCCGTGGGCGAGATATAGTTGTAGTCGTTGGAGAAGCCAGTGTTGCCCTGGGAGAAGTCGAAGTTGGTCAGCAGGTTCTGGCCGGTCGAGGATGTACAGGCCGAACCAGTGTCATATACACGCAAGCTTACCGTAGCCGTGGCTGTCTGGCCAGCCTCATTCGTAATTCGGTAGGTGAAGCTGTCTGGTCCCAAGTAGTCCGCGGTAGGCGTATAGGTGTAAGTACCGTTCGCGTTAACGACTACCGTACCGTGCGCCGGATCAGTTAGCTTGGTGGCAGTTAGCTTAGTGTTGTTCGGGTCGTTATCGTTCAATAATACGTTGCCAGTTACGGGCGTATTCTTAGGCACCTCGTAGCTATCGTTGCCAGCCGTCACTACCACGTCGCTGACCGAAATTGTATAGGTAGCGGCGGCGTTAGACTCCATACCACTATTATCGGTGGCAGAGAATGTAAACGTGACGTTTCCCACGGTGGTACCGTCGGGCTTAAACCGTAGGCTACCGGCCTGAGCTACCGTTAGCACCTGCCCGGCCGTAGCAGCCACGTAGGTTCCGTTAGCATCCTGGTAGTAAAGCGTACCTGAGGTAGGCAGCGTCACAATCTTGTATGAGGCAACATTGCCATCCGCATCGGTGGCGTTCAGAGAGCTGATAGTACGCTGGGCAGCGTTGCGCGGAATGATAGTTGTGTTGGTAACGTTGACAGCCATCGGCGGCAGATTCGACTTGCCGGCGCACAATACGGAACTGGGCACCACAGTACCCTGCGTTACGCCAGGACCAGAGAAGTAACTGAAAACTAAGCTATTGTTACCGGTGCCCTCGCCGTAGAAAATCAGAATATTGTGTAGGCCCACCGACAGCGGCACGCTCACTTTCGTGGGCGCTGTACGGGCAGCATGGCTGCCGCCATTGTTCACAATGGCCGTGTTCACGTCGGGTGTCGCCAATAGCGCATCACCGTCAATCCACATGTAAGAGGCCTCGTCGGAGTTCAGGTCGAAGCTGTATGTACCAGCCGTGCCGATGTAAATGCTGCCGCGGTAGCGGGCGCTGAATTGATCAGGGTTGGCGTCGCTGCCGGCGGTCGTTACACCTTCGCTCACCAGGTTGCCGAAGCTATTGCTGGCAGCGAAGTTGATGGTAGCATCCACGCGGGAGAGCTTCGCCGTATTGTTAGCGAAATAGCTCAGGTTGTCGTTGAAGTTACCAGAGAAATACTCTGCCGATAGGCCACTGTACGATTTGGTATTATCGAAATAGGAAACGCCGCAATTACCAGCCACGGCTATGGCCTGAATTGGAATAGTAAACGTGGCCGGTGCGGAGGTCTGGTTAGCGTCGTCTTTGGAGGTGTAGTTGAACGTTACATTGCCGCCAGCGAAGGTTTCAGCAGGGTCAAATCTGAGGCTACCAGCTTGCGCTGCTGTAAGTGTCTGACCAGCAGCCACAGCCGCGTAGGTGGTGCCAGTAGTATTATAATACAGCACGCCCTGATTGACGGGCGGAATCCGGGTAATCGTATAGCTGATAACGCCGCCATCGACAGTACCGCTTAAAGCGCTGATTGCCGTTTGGTTGGCTGTGCTGGCCAGGGACGCATTGGTGATATTGTTAGCGGTAGGCAACGCCCGGTCCCAAGTCATCTTGTCAATGCCAATGCCTTGTGCAGCGGGATCAGTTGCTCCAGTTGTGTTCTTATATGTAATTGTTACACTAGTAATAGGGCTACCGAAAGAAGCAGTAACATAGTCATTAGCTGAAGTAAGATTCAGCGTATTCGCTGTAGCTGTATTTGAGGGGTTGATAGTTGCCGCTGTCGGACTAGACGAGGTTACTGTTGGTGCAACGGCAGTTGCACCATTAGCCCCCGCGAAAACCACTTGATCTATATAAGTAGTCCCAGTAGCGTCATTCTTATCGATATCCTGCACTTGTACCTTAAAATTGGCTACTGGTCGGTTGAAGGTAAAAGTGACAGATGATGTTTTGTTACTACCTGTGGGGTAATTAATCAACCAATTAAGTGTCGTAACACTATTTCGCACTTCCGTTGCCAAAGAATATCTTGCGTCAGCAATACTACCGTTTGTAGATGTTCCTGCACTAGTACCGCTTCCTGTTGCATTATACGCACTACTAACCGTCGTAACTGTAGAGCCAGCTGGTACGCTGGTAGCAGCGCGGTTAACCCAGCTACCACTGTAGTTGGCATCGGCGAAATTGAGTGTAGTAGTTTGCGCCCACGCGACGGTCCTACCCAAGCAGTTCCAAGCCAGGAGTAGAATAACAAACCGTAAAGTTGTCTTCATATGGAGTGAATGTGTGGTGTGACTTTTCCAGCAGTGGTTCTCAGTTATCCATCAAGCATCATATTGCTAACCAATACATCATAGCAAACCTACTTCCTGCCTATTATCTATTTGGGACATTTTCGATAGAAACCTTCTTTCCCTCGGCGAATATTTTTTCTTATTTATAGATTCCGGATGGATGTAATAAAATGCACTATCTATGCCAGAAATCAACGATAAAGCCTTAATGAACGGTTTTTTACTATACGAAATAGTACCTAATTCGTATTTTACTCTTTTAAAAAACACAAATTAAACGCTTTTTCAGATATCTTTTTTTTATAATTATTCTAATTTTATATATAATTCAAAAAACACTATTGCAGTAGTGAAAGGCTTCTGACGCATAACCGATCAGGTTAGGCTTTTGATAACTGCTTTATCTCTGATCTTACTTTTATCCAGTGCATCTGAAAGTAATCTGGTGCTGTTCTGCTTTGCAATTTTCTTGTAAACACACAAAGGGCTCCTCTGTAACAGAGGCGCCCTTTGTGGTTAAATATGGGAGAAACTACTTCTTCACAAACCGTAGTATGTGACGAGTAGCACTACCCTGTACAACCACTACGTAGGAACCAGCCGGCAACTGCGCAACCGGCAGTGTTGCGAGGCCGCCACCCTGCACAGGGTAGGTGGCCACCGGGCGGCCGGTCATATCCAGCACGCTCACTTGGTAGCTGCCAGTTGCCAACCCACGCACATCCAACTCGGTGCTGGTGGTGGCAGGGTTGGGATACAAAGTAGGTGCTACCGTGGCAAGGGTTGCAAACTGCACTGTACGCACCGGCGAAAGCGACTCCGTACCACCCTGATCTATTTGCCGCAGGCGGTAGTAGAGCTGCGCAGCCACTTGAGCGGCGCCGGCATCGGTCAGGTTGTAGCTGCTTGCTTGGCTGGTATTGCCGTGACCCGCTACGCTGCCTACCGGCACAAACGAATGACCGTCACTGGAGCGCTCTACTACGAAGCGGTCGTTGTTTTTCTCCGAAGCGGTGCGCCAGTTCAGCACGGCATGTTGGCCCACTGCTTTCACCTCAAACGCTACCAGCTCTACCGGTAGTGGATTCCCGCCAATAGTAAATCCTACAGCATGCGACGTGATACCACCATAAGCATCCGTAGTTGTGATGTTGACAGCATAGGTACCTGCCCGGAGCTTATTGCGGTCAGCAACGAGAAGCTGGCCCGTGGCCGGATCGAGAGCGAGACCCAGAGTGCTGAGCTGTTCGGTACTCGTCTGGTCCGCTAGGGTAGCCTGGCGAATGCCGTTGTCCGTTATGGCCTGTGGGGTAGCGTCATTGTAGGCCCCGCCGTTCTCATCGAACACCGTTGCAATTACGTCGCTGTTCTGATACGGCGTAGTCGTGCCCCCTTTTAGCGCGGTTTTGGTGTACTGCGCAACGTTGTCTTGTCCTACCGCCAGCGCGTACAGCGCTGGAGCTGAGTCCGTGTTCTGATTGTCAGTAGCAGTGTAGGAGAAGAACACGTTGCCGGTGTAGCTTTCCGCTGGATCAAAGGTCAGTTTCCCAGCATCAGTCGCCATCACCTGTTGCTCCATTGCCACCGGACTACCATTCAGATACAATACCCCTTGCGCACTCGTGGGTAGCGATTTGATGGTATAAGACCTAATCGAACCGTCGGCGTCGCGGCCATTCAGCGGAGCAATTGCCAGCTGACCAGCCGTGTTGCCCTGTGGGCTCTGCATGGTGTTGATGGTCGCATTGGCTACCGGAGCTTGGTTGGCCAGAGTAGTCGCCTGCGTCGACGTATTATCGCCGGGGTTCATATCAACTGTTGTAGCAATCAGGCTGCTAGTTACGCTGAAGCTGGGCGTAAGGGCAGTGAAGGTAATGTTGTTGGTCACTTCCCCGGCCACCCCGGCCGCCTGCGACGCAAGGGTTGCGAAGGTTATTTCGCTGCCGTTTTGGGTAGCACCTACTGGCAGCGCCACGACGGTTGCGCCGGCAGGCAACACTATCTTTTGCTGCACATCCGTTGCCGGCGAGGGACCGTTGTTGAGCGTTACGACGTTGTACGTCACCAGTGTACCGGGTAGGGCAATGGCCGGACCGCTCACCTTCGTCATCACATCAGCGCGGGCGTCGATGTTTACAACGGCAGTTGCGTAGTTGTTGGCCGGCGTCGGATCGGGGTTGCCGCTCAATACGCTGGCACGGGCTACCAATGGCCCGGTGCCGGGTGCATTCACTGTAATATCACGGGTACGGGTGGTGCCTGCAGCCTGGGTGCTAAGAGTCGCAAATGTCACGACGCCCGTTTGCTCATTATACCCACCATCTTCCACTGTCACACCAGTTAGGCCGGCAGGGAGAGAAACCAGCTGCACTACGTTGGTAGCCGGCGTGGTAGTGCTGGCATTGATCGTATTCACGGTGAAACGTATGGGCTGACCGGCTGCTTGGACCAACACGTTAGCAACAATCGATGTCTGCTCATCTACCGAGGCCAGAGTCGTTGTAGTCACTTCGGTGCTGATGGTAGCGGTGTTATTAACCAGGCTCGGGTCGTTGGCCCCAGCCGCCGCAACCGTTGTGGCTAACAGGGTAAGCTGGGCTGCATCGGGAGCTAGGAACGTAATGGTATTAGCCAGCGTACCCGCTGTTCCTACCGCCTGGTCCGTTACGGTGGGGAATGTCACCAAGCCTGTTGCAGCGTTGTAGCTGCCGCCGCCAGTAACCGTTACGCCACCCAGTTCGGCGGGTAGTTGCACGGTCGTAGTCTGACCCGAAGAAAGCGACGGACCATTGTTGGTCGTGGTAACGGTGTAGGTAACGGGGTTGCCTACAACGGTGGTCTTCACCCCGGTCAGAAACACAGAAATATCTGCATTACGCTGCGTGGCTGTGGTAGCCTTCGCCGTGTTGTTGCTTGTGTTGGCATCTGCCGTAGAAGAGCTGACGTAGGCCGTTGCCACAAAGGAGCTGTTGGAGGGCGCTGTAAACGTGATGGTGCTTGTCATGGTACTGCCCACGGCCTGGCTGGTGACCGCCGGAAACGTGATAACACCAGACGTAGCATCGTACGTGCCCGTGCCTGCATTCACGCCCGTGAGGCCGGCCGGAATCTGCACTGTCTGCACCACGTTGGAAGCTACCGAGGGACCATTGTTTAAGGTAGTTACTGTGTAGGTCACCGACTGTCCGGCCACCGTCGAGAGCGGCCCTTGCAGGGCGGTAGCCACATCGGCCTGCGGGGCTACCACGGCTGCCGTAGCGGCCAGGTTGTTGCCAAGCATAGGGTCAGAAGTAGCGGAGCTGATGCTGGCCAGGGCCATCACCGTTCCGGCCTGCGGAGCCGCCAGGGTAATCGTACGCATTTCGGCCGTTCCACTAACTGGGCTTATGGCCGGGAATGTTACTAGGCCCGTTGCAGGGTCATACGTCCCGCTACCCGTGGTCTGCACTCCTGTCATATTGGGGGGCAGCAGCACGCGCTGCACCACGTTATTAGCAGTGGCCGGACCGTGGTTGCCCATCGTCACCGAAAATACTAGCGGTGCCCCAGGCAGCATGTTGGCACCTGGTACCGTTATGCTGGTATAGATGTTCGCACGGTCGGTAGTAGCGGGCGTTACGCTGGTAGGCGCCGCCGTGGTGCTGTTGTTGTTCGTGAACAAGTCGCCGGCAGTAGGCGACACGCTAGCCGTTACAGTAAAGTTGCTCATTGGCGCCGCAAAGCTGATGCTGTTGTTCACCGTAGTGCCGTTGGCCAGCATAGCTAATGTCGGAAAGGTTATAATGCCCGAGTTCTTATCGTAGGTGCCGTTGCCGGACACAAACACGCTGCTCAAACCAGCTGGCAATTGCACGTATTGCGTAACGCTGCTGGCCGGAGAAGGCCCTGCATTGGTGGTCAGAACGGTGAAGGTAGTGAGCGAGCCCTCTACTGTGCTGGTGGGGCCGTGGAGGCTGGTGGCCAGGTCAAAGGAAGGCGTAATGTTCAACGTACTGGTGCCTGCGTTGTTGGCAGTCTGACCGGCTTCGTAGGTGCTAGTGCTCATAGTAGCCGTGGCCGTTACCGGTCCAACAGCCGGAGCAGTGAACTTGATAGACGAGCTGGCTCTGAACAAGCTGGCTAGAGCAGCGTTATTGTTGGGGAACGTGTACGTCACAATGCCCGTTGCGCCAACGTAGTTACCCGTTACGCCATTGCTGGCCGTTACGCGCACCTCTTGCAGGCCGCTGGGCAGCTGTACCTGGGCAGTAGGCGTCGCCGCCGCGTTGGTACCGATATTGTCAAACGTCACGTCAAACGTGCCGTCCTGCCCGGCCGTTACGGGGTTGGTTGGCGTGGTGATGGTGACGGCTACATCGGCCGTCATATTCAGCGTAGCCGTGAGGCTGGCTTGGTTAGGAGCGATACTTACGCCCTCGGCCGTAGTCGTACTTACGTTGCTGATAAGGGTAAGCGTGCCTGTTTGTCTGGGTGCCGTGAAGCTGAACTGATACGCGTTGCTGGCTCGCCCATTCAGGGTAGAAGCGCTACCGCTGAAGGTGATGATACGGGTATTCGGATCATAGGTAGCCCCGTTCGGAACTTGCACGCTGGTTACCCCCATGGGGAGCGTAACGGTCTGCGTCAGTCCCTCGGCCGTGCCCAGGCCCGTGTTTGTGAACGTGGCCGTATAGCTACCCGAGGGCTGACCTGGATTCAGCAGCGCCGGTCCGGTTAGCGTCGTGGTGACATCCGCGGCGCAGGTGGTGCCCACAGTGCTGTTGGCAACGTTGCCACTGATTTGTGTATTGCTCACGCCCGACAGGCCAGGGGCAGCGCCAAAAGCACCACCGCCCACGGTTGTACCATTGGCACCAGCCGCCGTCGATACGGCTGCTACTGCGCCATTAGCCAGCACTACCCCGCCGCCGCCACCGCCGCCAGGACCGTGGTAGCCGGCGGTACCGCTGCCGGTGTTCGTGCCGCCATTGCCGCCATCGGCAGTTAGCGTAACCTTCGACAGGCCCGCTGTATTAACGGCCGTCAGTAAGATAGATCCGCCGGCGCCGCCGCCGCCGTTACCGTCGTCTTTCACGGCGCTGCTGGCCGAGGTGCCATTGGCCACAAGGGTGCCCGTGCCACTCACAGCACCTGTACGCACCATAATAATGCCGCCGCCCACTGCGCCGCTACTGATTGTTCCATCAGTGCCGGTGCTACCGTTGTTGGTACCGGCACCGCCGCCGCCGCCCAAGAACAGGCGGCTACTGCTACCTTCCGTTACTGCGGCACCCGGCTCGCCCCCAATGGCGAGCTTAGTGTTGAAGTTGTTACCACCTCGGCCGCCTGCGCCACCATTGGCACCGCCGCCACCGCCGCTGTTGTCTACGTTGTTGTTGCCGCCGCCGCCTGCATTGGCGGGTGCCCCACGGCTATTGCTACCGCTAGGGTACCCATCCGCCGTGTTAGTTACGAGGGTAGTACCGTTAAATACGTATTGCGGAGTACCGGCAATACCCTCTCCTTTCTGTGCGTTGTTGTTGGAAGCAGCTGTTGTCACATACGATAGGTCGTCGCCATTAGCAGTGGTCTGCACACGGCCAGCCCCACCCCGGAAGCCCGCTCCCGTTGCGTTTATCGTGAATCCGTTCAGGTTCAGCGTACCAGCTACATCAAGGGCCAGTATACCGCCTGTGCTACCGTCCCAGGGTAGGGCGGTGATGGTGGCACTCAGCGTCAGGTTGCCATATTGCGGAACCCGCACCACCTGAAAGCGGCGCTGCCCGGCAGTACTAGTGGCAGGGGCGTTCTGGTATCCGCTCCTGAGCGGAGTAGCCAGCTGCACGGTACCACCCGCAGTCGTAACATCACTTTTTGCTACCACATACTCATACGTGCCGGCCGTGAAGCTGGCGTTGCTCAAGTAGCCACTGGCGGGTCCACCCGCTACACCGTCGCCGTAGGCATCGGTACTGGTAACGTTGATGTCGGCCCCTTGCATCTGAATAACCAACAGCAAGTCGCCAGCCGCAATGTTGGTTTTAGTAGTTCCCGCAGCGGCTTCTACCACAATCGAAGTGGCACCCGCCGCCAGCGTTTGGGTGGTGCGACTGGGGTAGTACGTGTCCGGATTCACTGCCAAGCCAGCTACCGAGCCATCACGGCCCGGATTAGCGCAGGGCGCCGGTGCGCCGCTGGCACCCGTTGGCGTTACGGGAATGGTGTAGGTGGCCGGCGTAGCGTCCTGCACATCGGCATCATCAATGGCCGTGTAGCTGAAGCTCACTGGGCCGGTTGCCGTTACAGCCGGATCAAACGTGAGCTGCGTGGCCTGCACCGGCGTTAGGTTCTGGCCAGCGGTAACAGCAGTGCCATTCACGTATAAAATACCCTGCGTAGCAGAGGGTACTGTTACCAGTTTGTACCCCTTCAAGGTACCGTCTACCGCAGCGCTCAGGGCGCTGATGGGCAGTACACTAGCGCCGTTCGACATACCGGCCGTCGTCACATCGTTGGCTACAGGCTCTATCCGGCACCACGAGATGCTGGGAATGCTGATGGATTGCGTTTCGGTAAGCGGTAGCAGACCATTTGCCGCTGTGGTATTGCGATACACGATTGTGAACGACGTAACCGGAACGTTGAACGCCACATCCACCGAAGCGCCATCCACGGCCGAATTACCACCGGGCCCCACCTTAGCTGTAGCTGTGGCGGTAGTGGTCGTGTTGCTCAGGTTTATATAAGTAGTACTGCTGCCAACCAGAGTCAGAGTAGGCCGTACCGTTGTGTTGGTTGCCGTGGTGCCGGAGATTGTTACCTCATCAGTATAACCTGAACTCAGGGCAAGGTTGACTACCCCAACATTGTATATAGCGTCAATATCCTGCACCCGCATCGATAAGCCCGATACGGCCCGGCTGAATGTATATGTAACGGTAGATGAGTTATTAGCTAAATAAGTAGCGCTCCATACCAATCCTTTTTGCCCGTTCAGTGCACTTACGGATAAAGCAGTAGCATTGTCATTTGTTGAGCTGTAGCTGGTGCCTACCCGCGTGAAGGAAGTGGTACTGGGCACCCCTTCAGCGGGGCGGTTTTTCCAGCTTTCACCGTTCGTGCGCGCAGTGTAGTCTAGCGTGACGGGGGCAGTCGTACACGTTTGTCCCAGGGCCGGCAACAGCCCCGAAGAAGCCAAGACTGCAACTAAACCCAGTAAGCGTAAGGTTGCTTTCATGTAGTGAAAAATTCCTGTAAAATGCGAACTAATGGAGGGATGCTTAGTGAATCACTCAATTGGATTTAATTCCAATGAAGTCAAAATGGGAAGGTTTACTGAAAGAACACCAGCAATTATTCAGTCTCGTCGAGGTTTACAGAATGAGTTGCCTAAACGCATTGCGGGTATCTACCAAAAACAATTCATTAGATATCAACCAGAATAATTAAATACAACTTTTCTATTTTTGAATCATGCCGAATCATTTTAGGAATAGAGTAATAACCTACTTACTGTATTCTATATAGCGACTCGCCAAAGCATTCTGGAATTTATTATAAAATGCTTTTTTTCAGTATTTTATAATAAATTATACAGTGTTCAACTTTACGAATATTAAGCCAACTTACTCCCGTAAATCAATCAAAATCTATCAACTTGGCATAATCGTATTTTGTTACTATTCCGCTTCCTCAATAAGCTGCCAAAGCACTAGTTTAATTAATACTGCCCGAGATATGCACTTTAAAAAAATATAATATGCTTTACTCTATATACTTATTTTAATAACACTAGTACGGTTCAGCTTAGTATCACATTTTATAATTTTAACAATATATTGTATACAAAAAAAGCCCTACTCCACACAAGGTGAAGCAGGGCTTTTCGCAGAATGTTACTGCGTTATTTTTGCAGATAGGAAGGGAGTACTGGCATTACAGCAGAGCCCGACCGCGCACGGCTATTAATGTCTGCAACTCGTGATTGAAATTGGTGGCCCGATTCAGGTCTTCCAAATCGAGGTGCAGGCGGTATTTCCAGAAGTGCTGCGGGTTGGCCGGAACGTTGATCTGCTCGTCCTGCGGGTTCTCGCGGCGCAGGTCGGCGCTGAGAGCCAACAGATCCTGGAGCGGGAAGATGGCCCACATAGCTGGCGAGTGCAGGTGTTGCGCTACAATCTCGCGGGCCACCCACGGCTCGCAGTAATAAGGCGCCTGCTCGCCCCAGTGGCCCAGCGTGTTTTCGAAGAAGTGCTGGGTTTTCTGGCGGTCTTCCTCCCACCAGCCGCGCAGGGTGCTCATGTCGTGCGAGCCGGGGCTAACGACGGAAAGGTAGGGCGCCGCGTCGGGGTGGCCGAACTCCACCTTAGGGTCGGAGGGCATACGCTGGATGTTGAGGCCCAGGATGCCAAGCTGCTTCATCACGCCGGGCACCGAGGCAGGTACCATGCCCAGGTCTTCGCCGCAAATCAGCATGTTGGTGGCGTAGCGTACGGGCGGCAGCTTAATGAGGCCCTGCTCGCGCCAGAACTCCTCGTTGCGGCCGTAGAAGAAATTGATGTAGATGTCGTCGTAGAGTCGACGGCGGGCTTCGTCGCCGTCCAGTTCGCGGAAGGAGTAGGTTTTGTTGAGCGTGATGCGCGGGTGGTAATAGTCGTTGCCAGCGGGTAGGAACAGCACCTCGTTCACCAACTGATACAGGCCTGTACGCAGCCACTTGTAGTGGTCAGCGCTATGCGGCTCGCGGGCAATCTTTTCGTCTACATATGCCTCAATCTGACGCTGCGAGGCCACGTGCGGCTTCAGTTGGATGGCACCGTAACCAGCATCGTCCATGTACTCGTCGTACACGGCCTGGGCCTGGTCGTGGAAGATGTCTTGCAACATGTGCCACCGGATGTAAGGCATACACAGGCGGCCATAGTCAAACCAACCCAAGCGGCGCTCAATCTCATCGCGGTGCAGGGGTAGGGCCGGCGCAAAGTGGCCCAACAGGCCCTCCACCGAGTTACCGGGCATCTCCCAGATGCGGAAGAAGCCTAGGATGTGGTCGATGCGCAGGGCGTCGAAGTAGCGGGCTAAGTGGCCCATGCGCTGCTTCCACCACGCGTAATCGTCCTCGGCCATGCGCTCCCAGTTGTAGGTAGGGAAGCGCCAGTTTTGGCCGGTGGTAGAGAAGTCGTCTGGTGGGGCGCCGGCTTGGCGGTCCATATGGTACAGCTCGGGCTGGGTCCAGGCATCCACGGAGTGGCGGTAGATGCCAATGGGCAGGTCGCCCTTCAGCACCACGCCCCGCTCGCGGCCGTAGTTCACGGCGTCGAGCAGCTGTTTATCGAGGTGGAATTGCGTGAAGAAGTGCACACCGAACTCGTCGAAGTCGGGTTGCGTCTGGGCCGTGAGAGCTTCCAGGTCGTGCGGAGCGCGGAACTCCTGGGGCCACTGCTGAAAATCGGCCGTCCCGAACCGGTCGCGTAGGGCTGAGAAGGCCGCGTACGGCACCAGCCAGCTGCGCTGCTCCTGCAAAAACGCTTTGAACGCCGGATCGGATAAGAACTGCTTTTTCTCTTGCTGGTAGAGCTTGCGAATAAACGCCCATTTGGCGTTCATCACTGGCTCGTAATCCACAAAATCCTTAGCATTCAGCTCCTCACGCAGGCGGTCCAGCTCGGCGCGGTCGGCGGGGTCTTGCAGCTCGGCCACCGCATCCAGGTTCAGGTACTGCGGGTGCAGGGCAAACACCGAAATGGCGGCGTAGGGGTAACTGTCTACCCAGGTATGGGTAGCGGTGGTATCGTTGATGGGCAATACCTGTACCAGCTGCAAGTTGGTGCGCACGGCCCAGTCCATCAGCAGCTTCAAATCGGGGAACTCGCCTACCCCCAGGCCTTGCTGGCTGCGCAGGGCAAACACGGGGAGGGCCACGCCGGCCCCGCGCCAGTGACCGGTGGTGTAGCGGAAGTTTTCGTCGGCGCGCACGCGCAGGGTGTACTCCTGCTCGGAAGGCGGCAGCACCCGGTCTTCGCCGGTTTCCAGCTGCACCATGGTTTGGGTGGCCGGGTCCCATATACCATACTTATATAAAGCAATGCGGTCGGGTTGGGCCAGGGTTACGTCGGCGTGCCAGGTAGGGTAGTCGGCATCCGATAGCACTAGGGCCTGCTTGGCATCCCAAGCGCCCAGGGCGGCATCGGAGCCCAGCACGCACACCTGGCAACCCGAGGGCACACGCGGCGCGGCCAACTGGAAGCGCACCGCGGTGTTGCCGGTCACGCCCTCCGTGGCAGCATCGGCTGGCGCGGGGGTAGGGCGGCGCATCAGGGCCTCGGTGAAAGCGGCCGTAAACAGCTCATTTTCGGGTTCGGCGGGTGCCCGCCAGAAATCGTGCAGCAGGACGCGCTGGTATTGGCCCTGCTGGTAGTCGATAGTACGATTAGGCCCCCATTCCCACTCCTGGGTACCGTCCTGCTGGTTCAGCAACATATACTTATAGGAGACGGTGCCGCTGGCGGTATCCGGCAGAGTAATTTCCTGGCTCCAGGTGCCCACGGCGGGGTCGAAGTGCAGGTTTAGAGCCTGATCAAGGTTCCAGTTGCCCAGGCTAGGCTCAGAACCGCATACCACCAGGCGTTGCCCCCAGGCAGTGAAGTAGGGAATAGAAAAACGGAGAATCATACGCAGCGCGTGAGTAGGAAAAGAATGCGAAGGGTCTGGTAGGGTTTACGACCAAACCGGGTGCGAAGCTACAACTGTTAGCTATTAGCTGATGGCTGTTAACGTCGGCTTTTATGTGGAAGAAGCTAACAGCCATCGGTCAATAGCTAATAGCCTCCGAAGCCAACCTAAGCGGGTAGTTTTGCGTTGGTTATCTCGATTCAATCTCTTTTTGCCTATTTCCCTTGCCTACTTTCGCCCGTCGCATCCTTTACGGTATTCTTGGTTTGCTGGCCTTTGTGCTGCTTCTTATTATAGGAGTGGTCGTTGCGCTGCAATTCCCGGGAGTGCAGGATTTTGCTGCCAACAAAGCAGCTTCCTACTTGCAAGATAAGATTGGCACGGAGGTGCGCATCGGTAAGTTTCGCACGGATTTCAAGCACGCCATCAGTCTAGACGGGGTGTATCTGGAAGACCAAAAAGGTGATACACTGGTGTCGGTGGGCCATTTGGGCGTCGATCTAGATTTGTGGGCTCTCACCAAGTCGGAAATCAACCTTAGCTCCCTGGAGCTGAACGACGGCACCGTGCACATCACGCGCACCGAGCCTGACAGCGCCTATAATTTCGACTACATCACGGCCGCTTTCGCTACTGCCGATACGGCTACCACCACCCCCGCCGACACCACGGGCGGCTTCAAATACAACATCGGCGATGTGCGCCTGACCAATATTTTCCTGACCTACCAGGACCAGGTAGATGGCATGAACGTGCGCAGCCGGGTAGGCGAGCTGGCCGTGAATATGGAGGAGGTAGACGTGGATAAGTCGATTTACCGGGTTGGTGATGCCAAGCTGGCCCGCGCCGGCTTCAACATTCGGCAAACTAAAATAACGCCGGACACACCTTCTGAGCCGCTCACGCTCACGTTCGACCTAAACAAAGTGAACTTGGATACCGTGAGTCTGGTGTACCAGGATGACCCCTCGGGGCAGTATATCAATACGAAAATTGGGCAGGCAGAAGTAACTGCTGACAACATCGACTTGATTAACAGCAAGGTAGCCTTGAACTCGCTGGTGCTCAAGAACAGCACCTTCGCCTACGCCCAGAACAAAGACATACCGACGGAGCAGCGCACCATCAACCCCGCCGAGGTAGTGCGCGGATTGGATAGCGCCGTAACCAAAACCACCGGCGACTCGACCAGTTGGGCCGTGACGCTGAAGAAGTCTGACATCAGTGGCCTGGATGTGAAGTTCGACAACTTCAACGAGCCCAAGCAGAAGACCCGCGTGCCGGCCATGGACTACAACCACTTGGATTTCACGGACCTGGCCCTGCAAACCAACAACCTAGTATACACCGAGAACAGCACCACCGGCCGCATCAACGAGTTGAAGGGCAAGGAGCAAAGCGGCTTTCAGATCAACCACGCCGAGGCCGATGTGATATTCGATTCGGTGCAAACGCGCCTGGATAATCTCGACTTGGTAACGCCCAATACCCGCATCCGGCGCACGCTGGCCATGGGCTACGAAAGCCTGGGCGGCATTGCCGATGACATTGCCAACCTCAAGATTGAGGGCGACCTACGCGAAACCCGCATCGGTTTCCGCGACATTCTCTACCTCTACCCCGACATTGCCAGCACCCCACCCTTCACCACTGGCCCCGATCAATCGGTGCTGATTAGTGGGCAGGTGGACGGCCGTGTGGGCGACATGCGCATTCGCAACCTGAACTTTGTGGGCTTCCGCAATACGCAGGTGGTGGGCAGTGGCCGCATCCAGGGCCTGCCCGAAACGGACCGCCGCCTGTATGCCGATTTCGACGTGCAAAAGTTTACGACCACCGACGCCGACATTCGGAGCTTGGTACCCAAGGGTACCATTCCAGCTGGCTATTCCCTACCCCCCAACATTGCCGCATCGGGCACCTTCAAGGGTAGGCCCACTGCCATGGTATTTGACACCAATCTGAAGGTGCAAACCACCTACGGAAACGCCAATGCCGTGGTGAACATGGAAGCCGGTCCGGCTGGTAGGGAACCCATTACGGCCCGCTTTGCCGTGCAGAATTTCAACGTAGGCAAGGTGTTGCGCGACCCCACCATTGGCAGCGTAACGGCCACCGGCCGCTTCAACGGCCGCGGCCTCGACCCTAATACCATGGTAGGCCGCCTCGTGGCCGACGTGCAGCGCGCGGGCTACCAGGGTTATGTATACCATGACATCAACGCGGTGGTAGACATCGACCGCAACAAGTATGACATCACGGCCCGTAGCGAGAAAGACGCCAACCTGGCCTTCACGCTCGACGGGGTAGTAAATCTGCGCGACGCCGACAACCCGGCGTACAGCTTCAATACCAACATCAAAGGCGCCAACCTCACCAAGCTGGGCTTCTATACCGGCGGTGATTTGCGGGTGCAGGGGAACCTGAATTTCGACCTGAGCGGAGCCAGCGCCAACACCATCAACGGTACGTTCTCGGGTACCGACGTAGCCATTGTGCTCGACAACCAACCCATCGTGTTCGACCGGTTGCAGGGCAAGATTGTGCAGCAGCCGGGCAACACGTCCTTGAACCTGGACTCGAATGTGTTGGCCGTGAACTTGCAAGGCAACACCCCACTTGGCGACTTGGCCACGGTGTTGCAAGAGCACATCGACCGCTATTTCGATTTGCCGGGCGTGCGCTACCAGCCGGGCGGACCTGTGCGGCAGTTCACCTTCGATGCCAGCTTGCTGGATACGCGCATTGCCACCAACATGGTGGATGGCCTCACTACCCTGTCGCCCTTCAAGCTGACGGGCAGCTTTGACAGCCGCGATGCCGACCTTACTATGAATGCCCGCGTGCCGGTGATTGTGTACACCGGCTACCGCATGGATTCGCTGCGTCTGAATGTATCGTCGGACCCGCAGAAGCTGGACTATGCCGTGCGCCTCAACCAGGTAACCCAGGACACTAGCCTGCGCCTCCCCCACCCCAGCCTCACGGGTAGCATCGCCAATAACAAGGTAGGCACCCACCTACGCATTGCCGAGAAGGACAGCACCACTAAGCTGGACTTAGCTGGCGCGTTGCAGGTGCTCGAACAGGGTGATGCCTACTCGTTCAGCTTCGACCCCAAGCTGGTGCTCAACGATCAGCAGTGGACCGTGGCGCCCAACAACTCCATTGCTTACAACGTGAACAGCGGCGCCATTCGGGCCGAGAACGTGAATCTGAGCCAGGGCAACCAGCTGATTGCCCTGCAAACCTTATCCGGCGCCGACTATCCGCTGCAAGCCCGTCTCCAAAACCTCGACCTGAACATGCTGGCCACAGCCGGCGGCTTGCAGGACTCGCTGGTGGGCGGCACGCTGAACGGCGAGGCCGTGGTGCGGGCCATTGGGCAGCCGCGCATGGCCTTCACAGCCGACGCGAACCTCAACCAATTTGCCTACAATAAATCGGTCATTGGGGATGTCTCGCTGAAAGCTACCAACCCTACCACCGACCGCTACGAGGTAGATGCCCGCCTGACCGGTGGCCCCAACAACAACGACGTGCGCGCCACCGGCGCCTACCTCGCCAGCGGCACTTTGGATATGAACGTGAACGTAACGCGCCTGAATCTAGCCACCGCCGAGCCCTTCGCGGCCGGCGAGATTAAGGACATGAGCGGCTACCTCACGGGCCAGATGAGCATTGCAGGCACTACCAGCGCGCCTCAGATTCGGGGGAGCCTGAACACCAACGACGCAGGCTTCCGTATCACCCAGCTTGGCTCACCCTTCACCCTACCCAACGAAAGCCTGGTGTTCGACGACCGGGGTATTCGCTTCGATAACTTCACGATTCTAGACTCGCTACGCAATAAGGCTGTGGTGAATGGTTACGTGCTGACGCAGAATTACATCGACGATTATCGCTTCCAGCTTCGGGCCACTACCAATGATTTCATTGCCGTGCAGAGCACAGCCAAGGACAACGAGCTGTACTACGGCAAGCTGGTAGTAGACTCCGACACCCGCATCACCGGCGACCTGAACCTACCTAGAGTACGTACCACAGCTACCGTGGTAGACCCATCGGCGCTGACGGTGGTAGTGCCCAACGACGAAGCCGGTAAGGTAGAGAGCGAAGGCATTGTGCAGTTCATCGACAAGAGCGCGCCGCTGGATACCATGCTAGCCCGGCAAGTACAAGTTGATTCGGCGCAGACGGCAGCAGGCTTCGATATTGCCGCTACCATCACCATCAACGACGATACGCCCTTCACCATCATCATCGACCCCATCACCGGTGACAACCTGCGCGTGCAGGCATCGGGCACGCTGAACACTGCCATTGACCCGGCCGGTACTATCACGCTCAGCGGGGCGCTGGCCGTGAAAGAAGGTCAGTACCATATGTCGCTGTATGACTTGGTAGAGCGCGACTTCGAAATTGCGGAGGGTAGCACCATTGTATGGGCCGGCGACCCGTACAACGCCCAGCTGAACGTGTCGGCCATCTACAACATCAAAGCGGCGCCTTCGGAGCTGCTGTCGTCGCAGGGCACCAACTCTGACACAGACAAGAACTTGGCCCGCAACACCATCCCGTTCCGCGTGTTCCTGAATGTGAAAGGCGAGATGCTGAAGCCGCTGATTGATTTCGACATTAAGCTCCCGGAAAACAACAGCTCTCCGCTACGTCCGCAGATTGAAAACCGCTTGGCGCAGTTGCGGCAGCCCAGCGAAACCAGCGAGCTAAACAAGCAGGTGTTCTCCCTGCTAGTACTGGGCCGCTTCATGACCGACGACCCCTTCCAGTCGACGGGTGGGGGTAGCATTGTGGGCGACCAGCTGCGCGGCTCGGCTAGCCAGGTGCTCACCCAGCAGCTCAACAATCTCACAGGCAGCTACCTCTCCAACTTGGGCGTAGAACTGGGGGTAGACTCGCAGAATCAGTTCGATAAGGCCGGCAACCAGAGCACCCGCACCGACCTGAACGTGGCCGTGCGCCGCCAGCTGCTCAATAACCGCCTCACGGTGCGCCTGGGTACCGATGTGCCCCTAGCTGGTGGTAACCCTGCCTCGCAGGGCAACCAGAGCGTCAGCAACTTTGGGGGCGACGTGAGCATTGAGTACAACATCCTGGCCAACGGCCGCCTGCGCCTACGCGCCTACCGCAACAACGCCTACGGCGACATCGACGGGCAATACGTGCGCAACGGAGCCTCCCTGATTTTCCAGCGCGACTACCAAAACCTGGCCGACCTGTTTAAGGGCATCGATAAAGATGTGAAGCAAGAAAGCAAGCAGCGCCGCCGACAGGACAAGGAAGAAAAGAAAGCTGCCCAGGACTCTACTGCCACCCGTACTGCCGCAGCACCCGCCCGGCGCGACTCCACCCGCACCACAACGCGCCGGGACTCCACCCGCGCCCGCACCGTGGCCCGGCGCGACTCTACCCAGCGGTAGCGCGCCTGGTTCTGGCGCTATCTTCGCGCCCTCCCTGCTCATTGTTTCGCCTTTTATTTCTGCCTTTTGATTCGTTTTTCTTCCCCGATGATGTCCCGCTTCTCGTTTCCGCTCTCGGTGCTGGTGGCCTCGCTGTGGCTGGCGGTAGCCGGGTGCAGCGGCACCAAGTTCATCCCCGAAGGCTCCAAGCTCTACACGGGTAGCACCGTGAAGCTGAAGTCGGACGCAGCTATTCCCAACGAAAGCGAGCTGACTACCCAGCTGGAAGGCGTGATTGCGCCCAAGCCCAACAGCTCCATTTTGGGCCTGCGGCCCAAGCTGTATTTCTGGCACATGGGGGTAGGCAAGGAAAAAGGCCTGGGCCACTGGCTGGCCGATAAGTACGGTGAAAAGCCCGTGCTGCTAGCCGAAGTAGACACCCAGCGCGTGCAGGACTTGATGCGGAACCGCCTCAACAACAACGGGTACTTCAAGCCTACCGTCACCAGCAAAATCATCACGAAAGACCAGACGGCTTCCGTTGATTACACGGCCAATGTGGGCAAGCCCTATCGCATCAAGGAGATTCACTTTCCCGACCGCGACACGCTGCTGGACGCCGCCATTCGGGCTACCCAGCCGGGCACGTTGCTGAAGGTAGGCGACCCGTATAACCTGCAAACGTTCATCAACGAGCGCACCCGCATCGACGCGGCCCTCAAGAACCAGGGCTATTATTACTTCACGCCCGAGTACATTCTTTTTCAGGTGGATAGCACCCTTGATAACGAGGCCAACGTGTACGTGAAGGTGAAGGGCACGATTCCGCCCAAGGCAGCGCGCCCCTACGTGCTCAACCGCGTAACGCTGAACACGGACTTCAAGCTCTCCGACACCACCACCAACGTGCAGCCCATGATGTACCAGGGCTACCGTTATTTCCCCGACGAGTCGATGTTCCGGGCCAAGGCCATTACCAACGCCGTATTCCTGTACCCCGACAGCGTGTATCGTCGTCGCCGCTCCGACCAGACGCTGGCCCGCCTCATGAGCCTGGGCACGTTTAAGTACGTGGATATCCAGTACCGCCCGGCCCGCAATGCGCCCGACTCGGCAGAATACGGCAAGCTGAACTCCCTTGTGCGCATGACGCAGGTGCCCAAGAAATCGTTGCGGGCAGAGCTGCAAATGAACGTGTCGAACATCTTTACGGGGCCGGCCTTGGTGGTGGAATACCGTAACCGCTCAGCCCTACGCGGCGCCGAGCAGCTGATTGTCAATGCCACAGCGTCGGTAGAGCAGGGCAAGGGCACGTTGTCGGGCATCACGTCCACGCAGTACGGTATTGATGCCAAGCTGCTGGTACCGCGCCTGATTACGCCGCCGTTCGACATCCGATTGGCTAACTCCGACTTCCAGCCGCGCACGTTCTTCAACGCAGGGTATAAGCTGGTGTCGCGCACCGAGTATTTCCGGCAGGACGTGTTCAACCTGGGCTACGGATACTCCTGGAAGACCAAAGCCACCAACGAGCAGCAGTTTCAACCCATTGACTTGCAATACAACCGCCTGAGCGGCGTGACGGGTAGGTTCCAGGATATTCTGGACCAGCGGCCGTTTCTAGCGCGCAGCTTTCGGCAACAGTTTATCCTGGGTAGCAGCTATACCTACACCTATAACCAGCAGGTGCTGGACAACAAGCGCAACCAGATTTATTTTAGCGGGGGCATCAATTTATCAGGTAATCTAGCCTACCTGATTCAGAGCCTCGCAGGCGCCAGCAAAATGCCCATAGGCGACACTAATCCGCGCGACGCCTATACGCTGTTTGGTCAGGCCTATTCGCAATACACCCAGGTAAACCTGGAGCTACGCGACTATTTCCGTACGTCACTCGACCCTACCAGCGGCAACAAGTTTGCTACCCGCCTGCTGATTGGGGTAGGGATGCCCTACAAGAACTCCGACGTGCTGCCTTACCTCAAGCAGTACGGCATCGGTGGCCCCAACAGTATCCGGGCTTTCAACGCCCGCGGCCTCGGCCCCGGCACTTACCGCACTACGGCGGCCGAGCAAGGCGGCTTCTACGACCAGGTAGGCGACATCAAGCTGGAAGCCAACGTGGAATACCGCCAGGACCTGTTTCCCTACGTGAAGGGCGCCCTGTTTGTAGATGCCGGCAACGTGTGGCTGGTAAACGCCGACCCCAGCCGCGTGACCTACGACGACAATGGCAACCCCGACGGCCTGAATGGACAGTTCAAATTCAACACGTTTATGAAACAGATAGCCGTGGGCGCTGGCGCCGGTATCCGCATCGACGTGCAATTCTTCGTGATTCGTCTAGACGCGGCGTATCCGCTCATCTATCCGTATTCTTTCACAGCTCCGGTAGGCAGTCCGGAAGGCTTGTACGAAGATAAACCTACTGGCTTCAAGCCAGTGAAACTGAATATTGCTATCGGCTATCCATTCTAGCGTTTCCTACCCTGCCAAACACAAAGAGGCCCGACCGTGAAAACGGTCGGGCCTCTTCATTTAGCCGCGTTTGACACTTACGCCTCCACCGCTTCCGGCTTGGCCTTTTGCGTCTTCCTCACCGCTTCCGAGGCTACTACCGTCACCACCACGTATTTGGAGGTAGGCGTGTTGCTGACCTTGGCTACGCTGGCAACGGGTACCAGCGGGTTGGCCTCGGGGAAGTACGCCGACACGTTGCCGCGCGGAATGTCGTACGGGATGGCCAGGAACTTCTCCACGGTACGCATATTACCCTCGTAGTGGCTTGT
Source organism: Hymenobacter profundi (assembly GCF_019334315.1). Classification (GTDB taxonomy): domain Bacteria; phylum Bacteroidota; class Bacteroidia; order Cytophagales; family Hymenobacteraceae; genus Hymenobacter; species Hymenobacter profundi. The sequence continues at coordinate 10,024 of NZ_JAHWGL010000041.1, read as the reverse complement.
GATGTCGATGAGCTGCTTGGACTCCAGGCCGCGGTCGGCCATGTCCTGCTTGTTCATGAACAGCACGCGCCGCTCGCCGTACACGCCGCGGTACCGGTCGTTGTAGTCGTAGATGGTGGTGTTGAACTGGTCGTGCGAACGGATGGTCATCAGCACCAGTTGGTCGGGCTCCAGGGTGTACTTCTCCAACTCGGTTTTGGTGAAGTTGGCCTTGCCGTTTTCCGTCGTAAACTTCCGGTCGCGGGGGCCGTTGGGTAGGTAGAACCCGCCAGGACGACGCAGCTTCTCGTTGAAGTTATCGAAGCCCGGAATCACACGGCTGATGTGGTCGCGGATGACGTCGTAGTTTTCCGTCATGGCTACCCAATCGGCAATGTTGGTTCGCTCGCCCAGGGTAGCAATAGCAATGCCGCTCAGGATGGCAACTTCGCTCATCATCTGCCCGGCCAGCGGCACCAAGATGCCTTTGTTCTGGCTCACCACACCCATCGAGTTTTCGCAGGAGGTCATCTGGTGTCCCGATTTCTGCATGTCGATATCGACGTGCGTAAAGCAGGGTAGCAGCAGGCTGGTTTCGCCGGTAGTCAGGTGGCCGCGGTTGAGCTTGGTGCCCACAAATACGGTCAGCTTCTGCTTGCGCATGCCTTCGGCAATAACTTCTGTATCGGGGCCAGCCGCCAGCAGGTTGCCGCCTAGGCTAACGAATACCTTCGTTTTGCCCTTGTACATGGCCTTGATACTTTCTACCGTATCGTAGCCGTGCTTGTAAGGAGGCGTGAAGTTGAACTCTTCTGCCAGCGAGTCCTGGAACTGCTTGGTAGGCTGTTCCCACACACCCATGGTCCGGTCGCCCTGCACGTTGGAGTGGCCGCGCACTGGGCAAGTGCCCGCGCCGGGCTTGCCTACGGCGCCTTTCATCAGCAGCAGGTTTACTAGCTCCTGAATGGTTTGCACACCCTGGCGCTGCTGCGTGAGGCCCATGGCCCAGCAGGCAATAATTTTCTTTTTGTGCGCCAGCAGATTAGCGGCTTCCAAGAGTTGCTCGCGGGTGCAGCCGCTCAGCTCCTCAATATCCTCCCAGCTGGTATTCTGGATGTTCTCCACCACAGCGTCGTAGCCGGTGCAGTACTCGGCAATGAAGTCGTGGTCAACTACCTTACCGGGGTTCAATTCCTCGGCGGCCAGCAGGTGCTTCATAATGCCGCGCAGCAAGGCCATATCACCATCCACGCGCACTTGCAAAAACACGTCGGTGATGGTCGTACCGTTGCCGAGTAGTGTACCCAATACCAGCAGCGGATTCATGAAATCCTGCGGGTTTTTGAAGTGGTTGAGGCCGGCTTCGATCAGCGGATTCACGCTGATAATTTTGGCTCCATTACGCTTGGCTTCTTGCAGAGCCGAGAGCATACGCGGGTGGTTGGTACCGGGATTCTGGCCGATAATCATGATGACTTCCGCCTCATGAATATCATTCAGCGTGACCGAGCCCTTGCCTAGCCCAAGCGTAGTCGACAACGCCGCGCCGCTGCTTTCGTGGCACATGTTGGAGCAGTCGGGCAGGTTGTTGGTGCCGAACTGCTTAGCGAAAAGCTGGAACAGGAAAGCCGGCTCGTTGGGCACTTTGCCGGAAGTGTAGAACACCGCCTCGTTGGGCGAGTCCAGCGCGTTCAACTCGTCGGCCACGATCTGGAACGCCTCGGGCCACTCAATGGGCTCGTAGTGCGTACCGCCGGGTCGCTTTACCATTGGGTGCGTCAGGCGACCCGCGTTGTTTTGGTCGCGGTCGGTCATGCGCGACAACTCGGCCAGGCTATGCTTAGCAAAGAACTCAGGGCCAGCGGCTTTGTCGTCGGCGTCAGAAGCCGTGGCTTTGGCGCCGTTTTCGCAGAACTCCGCCACCGAGCGGTGATGGTCCGGGTCGGGCCAGGCGCAGCTGGAGCAGTCGAAACCGTCCTTCTGGTTGAGACCAAGTAGAGCTTTGGTGCCACGGCCTACGCCGCCTTCACTCCAGCTAAACTCCATCGATTTGATAACGGCCGTTACGCCCGCCGCTACCTTAGCTTGCTCTTCCAGCTTCAGACCCGTTAGAGCTTCTGGCGGCTGCGCCAGAATGGGGTTCTTGTATTTGGCACCGGCCACATCGGGGGCCGGAATATTTTCCTGGTCCCGCTCGCCCTGTGGGTCGGGACGGTAGTTGTCAGTCACGGGCGCTTCGCCCTGATCTGGGCGCTCGCCACTTTTCGGGGCGTTTTCAGCCTTTTGTTCCTGGCTCTTGCCAGCCTTAGCCGGGTTGGTTTTCGGTGATTCTTCCATTTCAGTCTCGGGTGGTTTAGATTCAGTTACACAGGAAAGCCACTTGCGTACTAATGCCGGCAGCCTAAGTCTTTCTCTACTAATATACGCAACTCAGTCGCTTCGGCTACGTGCAGGGTAGCAGAAAGGCTAATTTCTTCGGACGCAACCCAATTGTGTGCTATTGTTTCGGGCACCAGCACCGTGAGGCGCCCCGGCAGGTAGGCCACGCGCAGGGCTTCGGCGGCAGCCGTGGAGTTGTCGGGGGCGCGTTGCAGGGCGTAAGTGAGCGTGCCGTCGGGGCCGGGCGCCAGTGGCACGTGGGAGGCTACTTGTCCGGTTTCGCCGAAGGTTGCTACTTCTTCTTCCGAGAGACGAAGGCGCAGGGTGTTATCTTCAAAACGGAGCTTCATGGGTGGGAGAGGAAAGTTTTGAGGTTGTGAAGTAGTGAGATGATGAGTGGCGAAATGATGAAGAGAGGCGCAACTGCTGACGCATTTGCGACCCACGCCAGAGGTAGCAAGTCGAAAAATCATGTGTCATCCTGAGCTTGCGAAGGTCCTTCTCACGGCTGAACGAGTCATTGCTACGAGCATCGTTCTAGCGTGAGAAGGTCCTTCGCAAGCTTAGGATGACAAGCGCTTTTGCTTACTTACCCCTTACAAGTTCACTATTTCACCCTTAATCCGCCACGGGTGCGAATAGATATTATACCGTTGCTGGCGCACAAAGCCCAGCAGCGTCATGCCGAAACCAGCGGCGGCCTGCACGGCTAGGCTACTAGGGGCGCCCACGGCGGCCAGCACCGGAATACCCGCCACGGCAGCCTTCTGCACTAGCTCAAACGAGGCTCGGCCGCTTACCAGCAGCACGGTATCGTGTAGGGGCAATTGCTCATTGAGTAGGGCCGCACCAATGGCTTTGTCGAGGGCGTTGTGGCGCCCCACGTCTTCACGCAGCAGGCGCAGCTCGCCGGTGGGTGAGAAGAGGGCCGCTGCGTGCAGGCCGCCGGTTTGCTCGAATACCTCCTGGGCTGCCCGTTGCCGCTCAGGTAGCTCATGGATAATGCTGGCCTCCAGGTAGGGGCCATCGGTGGGGAGCACGGGGCAGCTGCTGGCGTGCACCGCGTCGATGCTGGTTTTGCCGCAGACGCCACAGCTGCTGCTGGTGTAGAAGTGACGCTCCAGGCGCGGCAGATCCACCGGGACGGAAGTAGCCAGCTCGGCGCGCACCACGTTTTCGCGCTCCTCTTCCTTAGTTACGTCGGGGCAATAGATAACACCGTTCAGCTCTGCCCTACTTCGAATGATGCCTTCGGTGAGTAGGAAGCCCGCGGCCAACTCAAAATCATGGCCGGGCGTGCGCATGGTAATGGCCAGGGTGCGGTGCTCGCGCGCATCCGTCGGCCCATAGCCTACCCTGATTTCCAGGGGTTCTTCGGCGGCCAGCACGTCGGTGGCGGTGGCCGCACCGTGTCCGGCTGTCACCTTCTGCACGGTTACGTACTCGTAGCTGGTGGGGGGTAGGAAAGATTGCAAAGGGCGAGAAGGGTAGGAAATGATACGTGTAGTATCTTAACCTCTTTCACCGGGCACAAGTTTGCAAATGGCCTTGCCGGTCCGACGCCGTAGGCGTCCGACCGGTCGTCGTTGCGGTCGGCCGCGCCGCCGGGGGTAGGCACTGGCAGGCGTTTGCGTGCAGATTGGGCAACGAGCACGCAGACATCAGCACGCAGCTCGTTCAACGACGACCGGTCGGACGCCTACGGCGTCGGACCGGCCAGATACTTCTCTGCTAGCACGTTAGCAACAGCTGCTCGTAGCCGCGCATCACGCCTTCCAGCGACAGGTGCTGCTCGGCGTAGCGGCGGGCATTCTGGCTGAACTGTGTAGTGTCTTGCGACATGGCTGCGGCAATGCCGTCGTTCAGGGCCTGCTGGTTTTCGGCTTCTATCAGAATGCCCATCTGGTGCTCCTGTACCAGCGCGTGCATCCCCGAGCCGGGGTTGGAGGTGATGACGGCCACGCCCCCCACGGCCAGCACGGTGGTCAGCTTGGAGAACATCACCAGGTATAAGTGTACCCTATCAGGAAGATTCTATTCTTCCTGAATGAAGAATGAGGCCTAAGGCGCAACGCATATCGTAGCCTTCGCTCCACAAATTTGACTGGATTATGCGTGCTTCCTAATCAAGAGATATTTTTTGATCGTGGGCGGCTGCCGTTTCTATGGCCTGCTGCGCCTCTTTCTCGTCGGCCACCGAGGGCTCCACGTACAAGGCTTGCAAGTGGGGCGAGCTAGTGAGGCGCGCCAGGTAGTCTACGGCGTCGAAGTAGTGCGTACGCAGCTCCTGGTACTTCTCCCAGGCGGCATCCTGGTCTACCACTATCGGAATTCCCTGGGCAGCCAGCTGCTCCAAGGCCGCTGCATAGGCGGCCGGATCGGGGTCAACAATTGCATTCTTTTCCCGCCGCCAGAAGGACACCCGCGTGTGAGAATGGTCGTGAAAATAGCGCATAATCCGATTCAGCGACATGCACCCGGCCCGGAAGCATAGCTGTGTATACCGATTGGAGGTTTGGTCTACGCCACTGAGAATAAGCGCTGCTGTGTCTAAAATGATATTTGCGGCCGTTACCCAGGAGCGCCCTGGCTGCGGCGACCGAAAAAACGTGAGCATGGGCAATGACGTGTGACTGGCCTCCAACTCCACAAACCAGGCCGCCCACTGGTCCCATTCCTTCTGGTCGTCGTCGAGGGAATGGGAGCGACCCAGCCAGCATACCAGGTCGATGGCCGAGCGGTTGTTGCCGGCGCGCAGTTCCAGCTGACTTACCACGGCCTCACGCCGGGCAAAGGCCTGATACATGGTTGGAATATACGATATCAGCAGTGTGATAAGCAGCAGGCCCAGTGCTGCCTCGGAGTAGGAAAAGGCGCTAACCACGAGCGAACGGGACTCGTCGGTACCCAGCGTGAGCAGGGAGCTGCTGCTGAGCTTGTAGCACCGCGTCAGGCTACCGCTGCCCAGCGCCCAATAGATGGCAGTGTACCCAGCCGACACCAGCCCCAAGCATATAAGGGGTAGCATTACCAGTCCTACCGGTGCAAACAGCGCCATTACCCGGTCGCGCTGGGCGTAGGTTTTGCCGAATACAGCTACCGTATCAAACAGGTAGCGCACCAAGGTCAGCGCCCATTTGTTGATGCGTACTGCTTCGCTGCGGGGCAGCACGAAGGAGCGAACGGCAGCCAATACCGTAGCCAACACCAGAAAGACTCCACCCATGAAGATGGGCACTCGCCACCATAAATCTGACATAGCCTACTTGCGCTGCTCCGTGAGTAAGGTTTCTCTATACGGCGGCGCCCAAATACCGACGATTTCTTCTTTCCCTTATCATCATTGCCTCACGGTTAAGCTGCTTTGGGGGAGCGCACACGCTTTGGCTTGTGTCTGGCGTTGGGAGCATGTACCCTAGCCCCCTACCTTATGCTGCTTATCGACGACTTGCAGGTGGAGCGCGACATTCTGCCGCTCTTCAACTTCACCCACCAGGAACAGTCGGAGGCCGCGTTGCGACGGCTGTTTGACGAACGGCCACCTACCAAAGCAGCCGTAGCCGAGCGACAGGCCGTCGTTCAGGCATTTCTCAACAACTGGGCAGTGCTAGGCAATTTCTCCTACTCGGTGCTGTACTTCCGCGGGGCCCAGTCGTTTATGCAGGAGGTGCAGAGCGGACGCTATTTGCTGGCTGCCGGGGCGAAGGCCCGGTGGCAGTTTTTCTTTTCGGAGGCAAAGCGTCACCACGTTCAGTCACAGGTAGTGCAGCTGATTCTCTTTCTGGAAAAGCTGCATACCAGCTACCTCGCTCGCCTCGACCTCACCTCTTTTCCGCCAGCTTTCAGGGCTGAGTTAACCGCTGCCAATGACTTTCTGGGCTTATTTGACTTAGGCGCGCAGGCTGCGGCGGTGCGAGAAAACGCCTTCACCGTCTCCCACATCTTGCAGACTACCAATGCAGTGCAAAAACTAACAGCCGAAGAAACTACGGCGTTCTGGTCGTTTTTATTTCGGTTTGAGGCCTATTGGTCGGTGGCGAAAGGCGTGATGCAGCACCAGTTGTGCTTTGCCCGATTCGACGACCAGCAATTGGTGGTAGAAAACCTCTACCATCCGCTTGTGCCCCAAGCAGTGCGCAATACCTTTCGGCTGCAACCCGGCGAAAATGTGCTCCTACTCACGGGCCCTAACATGGCCGGTAAGTCTACGTTTCTGAAAGCCATAAGCTTGTGCGTGTACCTAGCGCACCTGGGCTTGGGCGTGCCGGCCACGGCGTGCACCCTACCCTACTTCGATACCATTGCAGTCAGCATCAACCTCAACGATAATTTGCGCAGCGGCTACAGCCACTTCATGACCGAGCTGCTCCACCTGAAAACCGTAGTGGAGCAGTCGGCGCATAAGGGGCAGCAGCGGTACTTTGCGGTGTTTGATGAGCTATTTCGCGGTACGAACCAGGACGATGCGCTGGACATCACCCAAACTACTGTCGGCGGCCTCACGCGCTTTCCACGCTCCGTCTTTTTCCTCTCCACCCACCTGTTGCAGCTAGAAGAGCAACTGCCACCACTGGGTGCGGCGGTGGGCGCTTACCACATCGACTGCTCCATCGTCGACGGCCGTCCGGTGTTTTCCTACCGGCTCCGTCGGGGTTGGTCGCAGCTGAAAATTGGCCGGCTGTTGTTTGACGAGGTAGGGTTGGACCGGCTGCTGAAGTCGTAAGCGGTAACGCTGGACCAGAGTTTTCAAGGTTTTTCCACTCGCTGTAGAAATCCTACCGTTCGCTGCAAAAAAGTAGCAAGTCAGCAAAAAGAGCTGGTTGCCCGGGCCTAGCGGCTTCATCCTTGTACTAGTCCACACAGCAGAAGCAAACCAGCCTAACCCGCTGATTTAGAATTCTGCGCGGTCTTCATCTCTTCTTGTTTTCACTCACATTTCAGGTATCATAGTATGGCTTACTCTACGAACACTCCTGCTGGTCAATCGGTACAAAACATCCTCGACTCGCTACCCGGCCTGATGGCCGTAGCCGTTGTTGATATTCAGTCGGGCATGGCCCTGGCGTCGCACTCCAACACCCCCAACCTGAACCCCGAAACGGCGGCGGCTTACAACACGGAGGTGGTAAAGCAAAAGCAAAAGGCCATGACGGCCCTGAAGCTGACCGGCGAAAAGATTGATGATATCCTCATCAGCCTCACCAACCAGCTGCACCTGCTCAACATCACGGAGGACGGCAAGAAGTTTATTTACCTGGTAGTGAACTCCCGCGACACGAACCTGGCCATTGCCCGCGACGTGTGCCGGCAGGCGGCCGAAGTGCTGAAGTAAGCACTGGGTTATTATAATAACAAAGCCACTCCAAATTGGAGTGGCTTTGTTGGTTTTAGGAGGGTAACGAATCAGTACGTACTTACCCCACCCCCAGCCCCTCCCCTCCGGGAGAGGGGTGCGTTCAACGATTCTTGTGCATATCGTCTGGCACCCCTCTCCCGGAGGGGAGGGGCTGGGGGTGGGGTCTCCCTACCCCCCAATCGTCGACATCGACTCGAAGCTGAGTTGATGTAACGGGCGCTGGCTTTCGGCCTCGAAGCCGTTGGCAGCGCGGTAGCGGAAGGCATTGGAGAGAGCCGCTACGATATCCGCGTCGGAGGAACCGCCGCGCAGCATGGCCCGGATATCGAGTACGCCTTGGTCGTAGAGGCAGGTTTTGACGCCGCCTTCGGCCGTGAGGCGTATGCGGTTGCAGGTACCGCAGAACGTGCGCGAGTAGGCCGCAATGATACCAATAGTGCCCTGGTGACCGGCCACGCTGTATTCGATGGCTGTAGCGCCCAGGGAGGTAGGCAGCGGCGTAAACGCGCCAAAGTGCTGCTCCAGGTGTTCCCGAATGCGACGGTGATTCCAGGGGAGGGTAGCCGCGTGGCTGCCGCCATTGAAGGGCATTTCCTCGATGAAGCGCATTTCCACGGATAGGTCGCGGGTGAGTTCGGCCAGCGGAATCAGGTCCTGGATGTTCTGCCCATCCATCACCACGGCGTTGATTTTCACGCGAATACCAGCGGCCAGCAGGGCGTAGAACGTATCCAGCACCTGGGGCAGCTCGTCGCGGCGCGTGATTTGGTGAAAACGTGCTCGGTCCAGCGTGTCCAGGCTCAAGTTTACGGCACGTACACCCATGCGGGCTAGCTCGGGCACGTGGGGCGCTGTGAGTACGCCGTTGGTGGTCAGGCTGATATCATTGATGCCCTGAATGTGCGTGAGCTGCTCAATAAAGCCCATCAGGCCGCGCCGTACAAACGGCTCGCCGCCCGTGAGGCGCACTTTGCGCACGCCCAGGCCAGCTAGCAGCGTTACCAAGCGGGTCATTTCCTCGTAGGTCAGCAGTTCTTGGCGCGGCACGTATTGAATGCCTTCTTCGGGCATGCAGTAGAAGCAGCGCAAGTTGCAGCGGTCCGTTACGGCCAAGCGAACATACTCCAGCGGCCGGCCGTGCGAATCGTAGAGAACAGTAGGAGTAGCGGACATGAAGGAATGCGAAAACGCCCCACCGACGCCGGCGAAGACAACTATTGGAACAAAAAGCGGGTAGGCTTCTTTTGAAGGTACTAGTTAAGCAACAAAACAGTTGCTTTGTTCATTCTTTCGCCAAATGAAATTAACCATTGCCCTCTTCGGCATCACCCGCGAAATCGTGGGGCGGCCTACCCTGGAGCTGACCACACCCGACGGCCAATTAGTGCAGAATCTACTGGCAGAATTGCGTCAGCAGTACCCCGCGCTGGGCAAACTTAGCAGCTTGGCCGTGGCCGTCAACAACGACTACGCCACCGACGACACCCCCCTGCACGAGCGCGACGAAATAGCTCTGATTCCACCCGTAAGCGGCGGGTAAATAATATCTCTTTAACTGTCATCCTTCCTCTGGCGTCCGCTTGCGAAGGGCCTTTTCACACTAGAACGAATAGTTTAAACGGTTAACGTTCCAGCGTGAAAAGGCCCTTCGCAAGCGGACGCCAGATGAAGGATGACAATTTTCTTCCGGACACTACCCATATCCAAATGCACATCGACCTCACCGACCAGCCCATTGACATTACTGCCGCCCTGCAACTGGCCGAGGACGACGGTGCTGGGGCGGTCAATTCCTTTATCGGCACGGTGCGCAACCAAAGCACCGGCCGCCGCGTGGTGCGCCTCGAGTATGAGGCCTACGACAGCATGGCGCTACACCAATTGCGCAAAGTAGCCGAGCAGGCCCAGGAAAAGTGGCCGATGCTGCGCAAAGTCGTGGTCATTCACCGCAAGGGCACTCTATTTATTGGCGACGTAGCGGTTATCGTGGCCGTGTCTACCCCTCACCGCGCCGAGTCGTTTGCCGCCTGCCAGTACATCATCGACACCTTGAAGCAGGTGGTACCCATCTGGAAGAAAGAGTTTTACGAAGACGGCACCACGTGGGTAGCCGCGCATCCGTAGGTAGGGTAAGAGGGCAAGGGGGTAGGAGGGTAAGAAGATTGTCATCCTGAGCAGCGCGAAGGACCTTCTCACGCAGGAACGATAATCGTAACAACGACTCGTTCTTACATGAGAAGGTCCTTCGCGCTGCTCAGGATGACTGTAAGTGAGGAGTGCTACCCGGCCGTTTCAATCAGCTGCACGGCT
>NZ_JAHWGL010000040.1 GCF_019334315.1 Hymenobacter profundi | reverse complement strand
TCTGGCCGCACCACTTGCGTAGGCTTCGCCACTAGCATCAGCAGAATAGCTGCTTCACCCTTCACAACTTCACAACTCACAATTTCACCTTATGGAAGCAACGAATACGCCCGATCTGACCGCCATTCGAATGTTTGTGCTGGATGTGGATGGGGTGATGACTGATGGAACCATGCTGGCCTTGAACTCGGGTGAGCAGGCCCGCGCCTTTCACATTCACGATGGGTATGCTATCCGGCATGCGCTGCGCAAGGGCTACCGCGTGGTGGTTATTTCGGGACGCGAAGAAGAAGGCGTACGGCGGCGGCTGGAGTCGCTGGATGTGTACGACATCTACCTAGGGGTAGATGACAAGATGAAGATCTTCAACTCCTACATCAACGTGCACCGCATCGACCCCGCGCACATTGCCTACATGGGCGACGACGTGCCCGACATGGAAACCATGCGCCGCTGCGCCGTAGCCGCCTGCCCTGCCGACGCTACCCCCGACGTACTTGCCATCAGCAACTACGTGGCCCAACGAGCCGGTGGGCGTGGGGCCGTGCGGGAGCTACTAGAGGCAACCATGAAAAGTCAGGGTACCTGGTAAGCGCGAAAGAGGTGATTGTGAGGCTTTATCGTAAAAGTGCTATCTTTTTATAAAGCCAGCGGTAGAGGGGTTGCGTTTTTGCGAAATCCCTCTAACTTTACCCGCTCATCCATTCACCCCATTTGCTTTTTTTCATGAAAACAGGAACCGTAAAATTCTTTAATGAGTCGAAGGGCTACGGCTTCATTACGGAAGACGGCACGAAGGAAGATTTCTTCGTCCACATTACCGGCCTTAACGGGGGCCAGATTCAGCAAAACGACCGCGTGGAATTTGATACCCAGGAAGGCCGCAAGGGCGTTAACGCCGTGAACGTAAAGAAAGTGTAGGGTCACCCGATCCACTGGCCTCTTACTATTAGTATAGAAAGCCTCTCCTTAGTTGGAGAGGCTTTCTTTTTAGATGCTTAAGGGTAGGGAGGGGTGATAAAGAAATGAGTGGGTGAATAGGAGATATAGTACGTTATGAAGTTCGTGTGTTGCATGCACACAAGCTGGAGAAACAGGCGGATAACGCCATGCGGGTGATAGGACGAAAGATGACTCTTACTTGACAGATTAATAATATGATTATCAATAGATTGACTGTATAATAGGTGTTGTGTTGCAATGACGTACAGCGTATCTTCTATAAAACCAGCTATGCCTACCGGAAAATTATCGTGGGTTGAAAGGAGTCAGCAACTGGCCCGCCTGATACGGCTGCCCAACCTGCTGCTGATGGGGCTGTGCCTGCTGCTGGTGCGGGCAACGCTACTGCCTGCTGCTTCCTGGCGGGTAGTGCTAGCCTCACCATTTTTGCTGTTGATGCTGGCCACGCTGTGCGTAGCGGCTGCCGGCTACATCATCAACGACTATTACGATGTGAAAATTGATGCCGTGAACCGGCCCGGCCGGCTTGTTATTGGCCGACTCATTAACCGGCGCCATGCCATGATGGCCCATCTCATTTTATCGGGTATTGGCATTGTGGTGGCTGGTGTGCTTTCGCCGCTGCTGGGGTTGGTGCATGTGGGGTCGGCGCTGCTGCTGTGGGGCTACTCGGTGCGCTTCAAACGCGTGGCGCTGGCCGGTAATGCTAGCATTGCTACCCTCACGGCTGCGCTAGTGCTCCTACCCGAATTGCAGGCCCGCACGGGGCAGGCCGGGCCGTGGGGCTATGCATTAGCAGCCTTCTTACTCACGATGGTGCGCGAAATTGTGAAAGACGTGGAAGACATGCGCGGCGACGCGCAGCACGATTGTCGTACGCTCCCTATTCTATGGGGCGTGAGCCGGACGAAATGGGTAGCTGGTGCCTTCCTGGTTTGCCTGTTGCTCTTAACAAGCGGCGCTATATCCGAATCATTACAGACCGGCTACCTATGGCTAGGCGCTTGGCTGATAGCGCTTTGTCTGCTTCCTATGCTAGCGCTGGGCTATCAATTGCGGCGCGCCGACCGTCGGCGGCATTTTGCGCAGCTCAGCGCTTGGTGCAAATGGATTATGCTGGCCGGCGTACTGTCCATTCCTTTATCTGCCATTGCCTAAAACCGTAGCAGGCACTGTTGCGTTAGTGCAGAAATCCTAGTCAGATGCGTTGCGTGGCGCCACCTTTTCGGGCCACCTGATTTCCTGGCTTCCACCTTTTTCTGTCTGGCATTTTTATGCGCTTTCTCTACCTGCCGCTAGTCTTATCCGGACTGGCTTTGTCTGCGGCCGCTCAATCTACAGCGCCCTACTCGGTGGTGGCTCCACCTCCTGCTTCCCCTACCTTATTGGCATCAGCGGCGGAGCCCATAAAAACGCCGGCACCTACACTGGGCCTGCTGGCCGACCGCCAGCCTGCTACGTCTTTGCTGACGCCGCGCCGTGTTTCCGCCCGTAAGCTAGATTTCAGCCCCAGCGATAAGCCGAGTTTTATTCCGGTGCCTGTTGCTTTCTACCAGCAAGAAACCGGGTTTGCCGTGGGCGCAGCTATTTTGCCTGTATGGCGGTTTGGTACTGATACTACCGTGCGCAAGTCTAATGCTCGTTTGCTGGCGTGGTTTAGTCAGAAGAAACAGACCACTATTCAGCTGACGCACACCATCTTCACGCCCGGTGAGAAATTCTATTTCTCGGGCGAGTTGAGCTACTATGATCTGCAATTCGATTATTTCGGTGTAGGCAACAACACGCGCAAAAGTGATAAGGTCCAAATCCAGTATCCGCTATTCGTATTCGATGAGAAGGCCCTGGTTCGGGCAGCTCCAAACCTGTTTGTGGGTGTGCGTTACCGCTTAACCAACTTGGGCGATGTGAAGTTACAGAATTCTGATCGGTACAATTCGACTACTAATCAGCCTGTTGTATATAATGAGTTGGCCAACTTTCGTGGCTTGGGAGAGCAGCGCAAAGGCACAATCAGTTCTGGGGTAGGGCCGTCACTACTCTACGATGGCCGCGATAATGTGCTGGCTACGTACCGCGGTAACTTTGTGGACGCGCATATCCTATTTAACGGTGGAGCACTGGGTAGCGACTACCGGTTCACCCGTTACCAAATTGATGCTCGCCACTTTAACCCCTTGTTTGGCTCCAATAATACTATTCTAGCTCTGCAATTCATGGGACAGTATCATTCCGGTGATGTTCCTTTCCGGGAGTTAGGAGGTATGGGGGGCACTTTGGGTGGTGCTATTTATAACAATGCCTACCTAATGCGGGGTATTTATGAAGCCCGCTTCCGCGACCGTCAATTTACTACTGTGCAGGCCGAAATCCGGCAGAAGCTCATCTGGCGCTTTGATATAGCGGCATTCATTGCAGCAGGCCAAGTAGGGTATGACCTGAACGATTACACTTTTGACGGCACGAAGCTAGCTGGTGGGGTAGGAGCCCGCTTCCGCTTCAATCGCCGCGACCGGCTTAATATCCGTTTAGACTATGGGGTTGGCTCAGGCGGTAACTCCGGTATCATCTTCGCGGTGGGGGAAGCTTTTTAACTAAAATCTAGAATTCGAATTTTTAAGCCATGCTTTCTGCTTAGAAAGCATGGCTTCTTCTTTCATTCTTAAATACGAATTTATTCGTATTTAAGAATGAACTCAACCTAAATTAATTGTGCACTATTGATTTGCAAAAGATGTAAAAACCCATAAATCTAGCTTGAATAGCCATTTAGTGTGATTTTATGAGGGACTTTTGTAGTACAGTTCAATGATTGTATTTATAATTATTGCTTGTTTTTATGAAAAAATTATAGGGGTAATCATTGTGATGTTAAAATTATACTCTTTATTAGATGCATTCATTGAAATAATATCAACCAATCAAACAAGTACACATGAGGAAAACATTACTCTTGTTACTGCTTACAGTATTCGCATTGGCAAGCCACGATGTGTGGGCGCAGGTGCGAACCATTACTGGTAAAGTAGTAGGATCGGATGGTTCGGCACTGCCGGGCGTAACTGTTGTTGTAAAAGGAGGAGGACAAGGCACTTCCACTGATGCGGAGGGTAGTTATTCGCTATCTATACCTGCTAATGCGAATACGCTAGTGTATTCCTTTATTGGGTACGACAGCAAAGAGGTTGTTATCGGTAGCCAGTCTGCTATCAATGTATCACTGGCTACTAATACCACGGGACTTGATGAAGTGGTAGTAGTGGGCTATGGCACGCAGCTTCGACGCGAGTTGACTGGTTCTGTAGCTACTATTTCTGGCGCAGATGTAGCGCAACGCCCCGTACAGAGCTTCGAGCAGGCTATGCAGGGTAAAGCTCCTGGCGTGAATATCACTACTCCTAACGGGGTACTAAACAACCCGCCCGTAGTTCGAATCCGGGGCGTAAACTCCATCTCGCTTAGCTCGGCGCCGCTCTACGTCATCGATGGCATTCCTACCTACAGCGGCGACAACTCGGCCACCAACGCGCCCAACAACCCGCTCAGCAGCATCAACCCCAACGATATTGAGAGCATTGAGGTGCTGAAAGATGCGGCAGCGGCGGCTATCTATGGTTCGCGGGCTGCGGGTGGCGTTATTCTCGTGACCACCAAGCGCGGCAAAAAAGGCCAAAGTAAAGTGTCGGTTGACTCTTGGGCTGGCCTGACGAAAGCCTTCCGTCTCTACGATGTGCTAGGTGCCGAGGACTACATGATGATCAAGAACGAAGCTGTACGCAATCTAAACGCCAACCGGGTTTTAGTAGGTGCTACTGGCAACAATGTAGAAGGTTTCCGGCCAACGCTGGATGCCAATGGCAACATGGTGGATACCAAGTGGTATGACTACATCTACCGCACGGGCTTCTCTACCTCGAACTCAGTGAACTTTTCTGGTGGTACCGACAAGACGAGCTTCTACGCTTCAGTGGGCTATACTAATCAGAAAGGCATGCTGGAAAACAACGAGTTCAAGCGTACCTCCGCCCGCGTGAACGTGGACCACAAAGTATACAAGACGTTTTCGGTAGGTGCTCGCATCAACTACGCCAACAGCTACAACGCGGCGCCCAGCACGGGCTCGTTGAATGGTTCGGCATTTGGTACCGCTGGTCTGGGACGCCTACCACTGGTATTACCCCCCAACATTCCAGCTTACAACCCCGATGGCAGCCCGGCTACCAACGGTGCCGGCGTAGGCGCCGGTGCCAACGTAAATCCGGCTGCCCCAACTTCTGCTCTGGCTCCAGGCTACTATAACCCAGTTGTCGACCTTGCTTACAACTACTTCAACTCGGAAAGCAACCAGATTCAGGGCAATGTATACGCCAACTGGGAAGTGCTGAAGGGCCTAAATGTGCGCACTACCTATGGTATCGACAACGTAGGCTATGAGGACAAGTCCTTCCAGACGGCATTGGCCGGCGACGGTTTCAGCACGGGCGGCTCGGCTAGCAACTTCTATCGTACCAACAAGCGGTGGGTGTGGCAGAATACGGCTCAGTACGACCGCACGTTCGGCGACCACAACTTCTCGTTGTTGCTGGGTGGCGAGCAGCAGAAGACCGACCAGCAGCGCTGGGGTGCTAACCGCACGCAGGTGGCCGACGACTTCTTTGATACCTTCCAGGGCAACTTTACTAACATCGCGGCGTCTGGCAACTTTCAGGGCGAAAACTATCTGGTATCGTATTTTGGCCGCTTCAGCTACGATTTCGCCAAGAAATATCTGTTCTCCTTCAATGCCCGCCGCGACGGCTACTCAGCCTGGGGCAACGATAAGTGGGGTAACTTCTACGGCGGCGGTCTAGGCTACATTATTTCGGAAGAGAACTTCTGGAAGAATTCAAGCCTGGCTAATTCCCTGAGCTTTTTGAAGTTTACAGGCAGCTACGGCGAAGTAGGTAACAGCCAGGGAGTAGGCGATTTCACTACCTTGTCGCTATACGGCTCGGGCCTGTATGGCACCAATGCTACCATTGGGTATAACAACGCTGGTAACCGCAACCTGACCTGGGAAACCAGTAAAAAGACGGATGTAGGCTTCTCCTTCGGCCTGTTGCAGGATAAGATTCAGGGTGATTTCTCCTATTATCGCAATACCGTGGACGGCCTGATTCTGGCTGTACCCCTGTCGCCTTCTAAGGGTGTGCCCAACAACTCTATTGATGCCAACATCGGCTCCATGCGCAACCAAGGTGTGGAACTCAACCTGAAAGCCAACATCTTCCAGAAGCAGGATTTCAGCTGGGTAGTGAGCGGCAACGTGACCACGCAACGCAATGAAGTGTTGGGGCTGGTGACGGAAGGCCAGCGCATTGGTACAGCCACTTCGGGTCTGGAAACGGTGAACTACACCCGCGTGGGCGGGTCAGTAGGTGAAATTCTGGCTGTGCCCTCGCTGGGCGTGAACCCCGAAAACGGCCGGCGTATGCTGAGCATTGTGAATGCCGACGGTACGGGCCGCACCACGGTGCAGTACAACCACCTGGGCGGCGGCTGGACAACGCTGGACGGCCAGCCGGCCAGAACCCCCAACCAACTGACCGACGGCGAATACTACGGTCCGGTACTGCCCAAATGGTACGGCGGCATTGACAACTCATTCCGGTTCAAGGAGTTTGATCTCAACTTCTTCATCCAGTACTCGGGTGGCAACTACATCTACAACGGCACCAAGGCTGGCCTGCACGACCAGCGTTTCTGGAACAACAACGTGGACATTCTGGACCGTTGGACGCCCGAAAATACCAACGCCCAGTGGCCCCGTGTGGTGTACGGCGACAACGTGTCTAACGGCTCGGCCTTGGTCATGTCGTCGAACGTGGAGAAGGGCGACTTTGCCCGCCTGCGCAACGTGACGCTGGGCTACTCCCTGAAGCCTACCCTAGCCAGCCGGGTAGGGATTGCCAATGCCCGCCTCTACGTGCAGGTACAGAACGCCGCGCTGATTACGAAATACTCGGGTATCGACCCAGAGATTTCGTCGAACGGTGGTAGCAACACGGGGGCCGGCGTCGACCGCAACTCCGTGGGCCAAGCCCGCACCTACACAGTAGGCTTCAATATTGGTTTCTAAACACAGCTCTCGAATGAAGATTTTACTAAAAAATACAGCTGCCGTAACGCTGAGCGCGTTGCTACTGGCCACGGGCGTCTCCTCGTGCGACACTAACCAGCTGGACCCCATTCCCGAAACGTCGTTTTCTGATCAGGTAGTATTTGATACACCCGCCCGCATTGCGTTACAGGTCAATAATCTGTACGCCTATGTCAAGTCGGGCAGCTTCCTAGGTGGCCGCTACCAAGTATATGGGGATGTGCGGGCCGATGACTTTATCAACCGTACCTCCAACGCCGTGACGGCGCTTCAGGTATGGAACCATACGCTCACCGAAACTTCGACGAATGATGTAATCAACACGTGGGGCGCCGCCTACTCCGCTATCAATCAGGCCAACGTATTTTTGGCCGGTCTGGAAGCGAATTCGGCAAAGTACGTGGTGCCAGCCTTCGCTGCTGATTTCGCCACCGTTACTGTGCCTCGGTACCAAGCCGAAGCCCGGTTTCTGCGGGCCCTGAGCTACTACTCGCTGCTACAACTGTATGCCCGGCCGTATATTGATGGTAACGGCAGCAAGCCGGGCCTGCCCCTGCGCCTGCAAGCCGAAACAGGTGCGGGTGGCAACGACCTAGCTCGTAGTACGGTAGCCGAGGTATACGCTCAGATTCTGGAGGACTTGAACTTTGCAGAGCAAAACCTGCCGACTGCTTACGCCAACGCTACTCTAAATACCACCCGCGCCCACCGGAACACGGCCATTGCCCTGAAAACGCGGGTGTACCTGACCATGGGTCAGTACGCCAACGTAGTGACAGAGGCAAATAAACTGGTGCCCACGTCGGCGCCCTACACGGCAGCAAGAGGCGTAGCAAACGGCCTGAATTCATCGATTGTGAACGTCTTTGCTTCGCCGCAGGAAACCACCGAAAGCATTCTGTCTTTTCCCTTCACCGCCCAGAACACGCCGGGGACTCAGAATCAGTTGGGCTTCTATTACCTACCCACCAGAAACGACTCGGTACCTGAGGCCACTGGCGGAGGCGAGTATTACCTCAACGCCGCTGGTATTATTGCCAACAGAACTGCCCTGTCTATCACGGATTCGACGGCCGATGTGCGCTATGCTAAGTTTGTAGTAATCAGCGGTGGCAACTCCTACTTAGCTAAGTACCCCGGTGGCACGCCCTATATTGACAAGGCTCCCGTTATCCGCTATGCGGAGGTAATGCTCAGCTTGTCTGAGGCGTTGTTCCGCACCAACGGGGCGGCCGATACCCGCGCTTTGGCGTTGCTGAATGCAGTACGGACACGTTCCAAAGGCACTGCCTATGCTAGTTTCGCTTCAACTGACGCTGCGGTAAATGCAGTGTTGCTAGAGCGCCGGATTGAGTTCTTGGGTGAGGGTATTCGCAACATTGATATTATGCGCCTGAATGCACCCATTCCGGGCAAAGGATCAGTTAGCGCCGTGCCGCCTTCAAGCGACAATTATGTGTGGCCTATCCCGGCTACGGAGCTGCAAACGAATAGTCTAATCACGCGCAACTAGCGTTAGAAGTTCCATATTGGGCTGCAAAGCGGCTTTCCCAGCAACGGGAAAGCCGCTTTTGTTTGTAGCCATATTTTGTTTGTAGCCATAGGTTAATAATCCGCGTAGAGTACGCTGATGACATCCATACTACCCTCGCGCTTTCATGCTGTCCACGAAGTGGCTGTTTCGCCTCTGTTAGAATGTGGCTTGCTGACTGTTCCGCCCCGAGCAGAATTATGCTATTCTGTTATTATCCCGGCTAAAGATGAAGCCGAAAACCTGCCTGTTACCCTAGCTGCGCTGGCTACGCAAGTGGATGCGCAGGGGCAGCCGCTACCTCCTTCTAGCTACGAGGTAATTGTGCTGGCCAATAATTGCCAGGATGCCACCGCGCACGTAGTCCGGCAACTGGCACACGCCTACCCACAACTAGTGTTGCACGTGGCGGAGCGCACACTGCCCCCTGCCGAGGCACATGTGGGCAAAGCGCGGCGCTTGCTGATGGATGAAGCTGCCCAGCGCCTGCGTAGCGTAGGTTGCCCGCACGGTATCATTGCCAGCACCGATGCCGATACCCGCGTTGCGCCTACCTGGCTGGCCAGCATTGCTGCCGAAATAGCCGCGGGTGCTGATGCCGTTGGTGGGCGTATTATGGCCGAGGCACCTACGCAGCGAAATTGCCCCGTGCGGCGCTACCACTTGCGTGATGCAGCCTACCGCTTGCTGGCAGCGCAGCTGGAGCACCTGATTGACCCCAATCCGGTGGATGCGTGGCCGCGTCATCACCAGCACTTTGGCGCCAGCTTCGCCCTCACGGTTTCGGCTTATGAGCAAGTAGGGGGACTGCCGGTGGTGCCCTATCTGGAGGATGAAGCCCTGTACCAGGCACTGTGCAACCACGATTTGCGCGTGCGACATAGCCCTGCCGTGCGCGTGACCACCTCGGCGCGCCGTGAAGGGCGGGTGGCAGTGGGTTTATCCTGGCAATTGCGGGAATGGGCGGCGCTGAGCGAACAATTGCAGGAACCTCTGGTAGCCAGCGGACCACAACTAGCTACTCAGTGGCAGGCCCGTCGGCAACTGCGGCAACTCTGGCAATCATTTAAAAACGACGTGTCTTTCTCGGGCGCCGTGCTCAGCCCTACCCTGCACACCGTCAGCACGAGGATAGCCGATATGCTCGGTCTCACCAAAAAGACGCTGTGCCAGGCCATTATGGAGGCTACTACATTTGGTGCATTGTGGCAATGCGTACAGCAGGAGCAGGCCACCCGCCAGCAATGGGTACAACGGTGGCCGCCGATTACGCTGTCATCTGCTCTTGCTGAACTGCGGGCGTTGCTGAAGCAGCATACGCCATTGGCGATTGAGGCGGCAATGAGTAAAGGGTAGCCTTACCGCTTCTCCAATAAGTCCAGACGGTAGGTTTCTTGGCGCTGGCCGTGCACGTGGCGCAAGGGGCCATTGGCCTCGGCTTTTTGCAGAAAAAACTCGTGCACTTCGTCGCCGGTCAGGGGGTAGTCGTGCACGGGTGGAGTCCAGTGCACCAGCAGCAATTGTCCGCCAGAGGGTAGGGCTGCCAGGAGCTGCTTGGCGGCGCGGGTCAGGTCTTCGGGCGACCAATAATAGCCTACCTCCGACACCATAATCAGGTCGAATTGCTCTTGCGGGAATTCTTCCGGCACGCGCATCAGCCGAAACTCCACCTGAGGCAACTGCGCGCATCGTTGCCGGGCGCGTTCCAACGGGGCTTCCGCTACATCCACAGCCAGCAGACGCCCACACCGCGGTGCCAATTGCTCCGTGAGTACGCCCAACGAGCAACCGATTTCAAAAGCCCGGTCATAGTGTGGGCGGGGTAGGGCGGCCAGCGTGGTAGCATATTTCTCCCGCTCGTAGGGGCTGGTTTCGAACTTCCACGGGTCATCGTTGGCCCGATACACATCGTTGAAGTAGGCAGGGGGTAGGGTGTTAGGCTGATTGGGGTTCATAGGAGTAGAGGTTGGTTTATTGCTTGCAGAGGTTCGCGGAAGGAGGCACAGCACAGAGGTTGGCAGAGTGCATACGTCAGCATACTGCCAACCTTTGTGCTGTGCCTCCCTCCGCGAGAAACGTCATTCGTCAAAATACACTTCGAAAGGCTGCGCGAAATGAGCAAGCATTTGCTGCGAAAGCAGAAAACCGCTGGGGTCGTCGTCGATAACGCCGGGGGCAAGTTGGGAGCGGTGGGCTGCAATGGCTGCCTGTTTCTGAGACAGTACGGAGCTGATATCTAGGCGCCAGCCGGTGGCCTCGCCCGACTGCGGCAAATCTTCCGGTGCGGCGCGCTCCCAGGCCCACACCACGTACTCCACCCGCCGGATGGATAAGCCCGCCAAAGCAGCGGCTACCAGTTGGCTGGTGGCCCGGTGGTCGGGATGAGGGTCGCGGCGCCAGGGCACGAGTAGGGTAGCCGGCTGTACGCGCTGAAGGTAGGCACGCAGGGTAGCTACGGCCTCCGCAAAACCTGGCTGATCGGGGGTAGGGACGGCGCTATCGGGAAGGTCCAACAGCAATAGATCATCCGTACTGACGCCTAGTAATGCAAGCGCCTCGCGTAGCTCTGCCTCGCGCAGTGCTTGCCGGGCCGCGGCCGGAAACTTCACCGAATGGGGGTGCGACATCGTGCCATCGCTCACCAAAACAGCATTTACTGGTACGCCCGCCTGCCGCAAAAGCGCCAGCAACCCGCCGCATCCCAACGACTCATCATCGGGGTGGGGCGCTACCACCACAGTAGAACCAAGGGTAGGCGCAAAATCAGCCGGGCGGAGGGGTAGCGAATCAAACGAAAACTCAGCCATGCCACAACGAATAAGCAGGGGTGGTAGAAGCCAGCGCGAAGCGTCCCGCGTCGGCTAGAGCGGCATCGGGGGCGGGTTGGCGGAGGTAGTGCGTCAGGTCGCGGTGGAGGCGCTCGAAGGGCTCGGGGCGGAGCAGGCCGCGGGCTCCCACGCACCGCTCGGCCAATTGGAGTGTCCGCAAGCATATTTCTTCGATGGCCGTGCGCACCATGTTGGCGTAGGCCACGGTGGCATCGGCGTCGTCGGTGGCGTGGGGGCGCATGGCGTGCTCGGCGGCGGCGCGTAGCCAGTGCTGGCCGCTTTCGATGAGAATAGCCAGCTCGCCCAGGCGCTGGCGCTGGTAGGGGTCGTCGGTGCGACCAGTTTTTTGTAGGAAGTGGCGGGTTTCGTCAAATACAGCCTCAGCCCCGCCCAACTGCACGGCCGCAAACCGGATGGCGCCCCCACTAAACCACGGCTGGCGATAATAGTCGCCGGGCTGGCCCAGGAGGTCTTCGGCACCCACCTCTAGTCCCGTGAAATCGACCCGAAAACTAGCCGAAGCCCGCATCCCGAGTGGCTGCCAAAACGATTTATCCAGCTGCGGCACTTGCGCATCGGCCGGTAGCACCAGCATCTGCCAGCCGCCGTCGGGTAGGGCACCCGTAAGCAGCGGGCGCGTGACGTGGCCCGCGCCCGAGCCAAACGTTTTGCTGCCCCGCAAGCGGTAGCGGCCATCGGGGAGCGGTTCCAGCTGCACGCCGTCGTGCGCTTGCGTATTCCATACCCCAAACAAATGCCCGGCCGTTGCGTCCTCGGCCCAACGCGCTACTTGCTCCGTGCGGCCAAAGCGCTGGGCCAGTTGTAGAGCATTGGCGTGGCCTTCGTACACGCGCCCTACCGCCAGATTACCGCGCCCAATGTGCCGCAGCGTGTGCAGCAGGGGTAAGGTTTGTGAAGCCGCTGCCAAATCCTGTCCGCCGAGGTGGGTGGGTAGGGGAGCCGTGAGCAAGCCGGCCGCACGCAGCCAGTCAAACTCCTGTTCCGGGAAGCCACCTTCCTGGTCGGAAGCGGGTGCTTGGGCCGCTAGGCGCGGGGCCAATCGGGCAGCGGCGTCTTCGGCAGGCGTAGTTTCTTGGGTAGTAGGGAAAGGTAGGGGAGCAGACATGCAATAGAAATAGCGTGGTAGTGAACATGTACTGTATTTGAATCCGGGGTGTTGTGCTTGCGTGAAAAGTAAAGTCGTTAGTACGTCATTCCTCAGCAAGCTCGGAATGACGTTCTTGTATATTTTATGAAAACGGATGAAATTTGCTGCTGATTATGAAGGGGTTACTATGTGCTTAACAATTCCGTAACATATAGGGCGCCGGGGTGCCCGCTTGCCGTGGCTACCTTCGTGCTGTCATTCACACAGTCCGCAACCAACCCCTACCATGTCGCAGCCGATTCGTTCCGCTCTCGTTTCTGTCTATTACAAAGACCGCCTGGAGCCGCTGGTGGCCCTGCTCAAGCAGCACGGCGTGACCATCTACTCTACGGGGGGCACCCAGCAGTTTATCGAGGAGCAGGGCGCCGATGTGACGGCCGTGGAGAGCCTGACGGGCTTTCCGGCGGTGTTTGGCGGCCGCGTGAAAACGCTGCATCCCAAGGTGTTCGGTGGCATTCTGCACCGCCGCCACGAGGCCAGCGACTTGCGGGAAGCCGAGCAACACCAGATTCCGCCCATCGACCTGGTGGTGGTAGACCTCTACCCCTTCGAGGAAACCGTGGCGTCGGGTGCACCCGAGCAGGACATCATTGAGAAGATTGATATTGGGGGCATTTCGCTGCTGCGTGCCGCCGCCAAAAACTTCCGCGACGTGCTGGTGGTGAGCAGCCGCGACCAGTATGAGGCCGTCACGCAGCTACTGACGGAGAAAAACGGTGGCACCGACCTCGAAGACCGCCGGCAGTACGCCGCCGCCGCTTTCGCTGCCACCGCGCACTATGACACGGCCATTTCCGGTTACTTCAAAGAAAAAGCTAATAGCCAACAGCTATCAGCTAATAGCTCCCAGGAAACGCCGCTACGCTACGGCGAAAACCCGCACCAGGCCGGCACATTCCGCGGCGACCTGGATGCGCTGTTCGATCAGCTCCACGGTAAGCAGCTCAGCTACAATAACTTGGTAGATGTAGATGCGGCCGTGCTGCTCATGCAAGAGTTCCAGCAGGGTAAGCCTGCCTGTGCTATTCTCAAGCACACCAATGCCTGCGGCGTAGCCCAAGCCGATAGCCTGCACACGGCCTACCTCAATGCCCTGGCTTGCGACCCGATTTCGGCGTTTGGCGGCGTGATTATCGTGAACAAGCCCGTAGACAAAGCCACGGCCCAGGAGTTGAACAAGCTGTTCTTTGAGGTGCTGATTGCGCCCGAGTTCGACGCGGCGGCTCTCACAGTGCTGCAAAGCAAGAAAAACCGCATTCTGCTGCGCCAGAAGCCTGTTGATTTCCCGCAAAAGCAGGTGAAAACCTTGCTGAATGGTGTGATTGAGCAGGACTTCGACCGCGCCATCGAAACCGCCGACGACTTCAAAACCGTCACCGACTCGGCGCCTACCCCCGAGGAAACCGAAGCCCTGGAGTTTGCCCTGAAAGTGTGTAAGCACACCAAGAGTAACACTATTGTGCTGGCCCGCGCCGGCCAATTGCTGGCTTCCGGGGTAGGGCAGACGTCTCGCGTAGACGCCCTCAAGCAAGCCATCGAAAAAGCCCATGCCTTCGGCTTCGACCTGAAAGGTGCCGTGATGGCCTCCGATGCCTTCTTCCCCTTCCCCGACTGCGTGGAAATTGCTGGCGCAGCCGGCATCCGGGCAGTGGTGCAGCCTGGCGGTTCCATTAAAGACCAGGATAGCATTGCGGCTTGCAACCAGCTTGGTATGGCCATGGTGATGACCGGCGTGCGTCACTTCAAACATTAGAAGCTATTTGCGTTACGGACCGCACGGTGTAGAGACGCATACTTGCGTCTCGTCGTTGAATGATTTCGGCCACGCGGTGCGGCCGACGAGACGCAAGTATGCGTCTCTACACCGTGCGGTCCGTAACGCAAATAGATAACCTTAAACAAACTCTCAAACGGTCCTGCCGAGCTTGCCGACGCAGGACCGTTTGGGTGTTTTTAGGGTAGTCGGTTTGCTGACCAGTATGCCTGAGAGCGATTATTTCGGGTTAGAAAGCGGGTGCTACGCCTGTGTAGCAGATTCTTCGGATAGAAGGATTCTGGTATTAAACTGAAATAATTAGGCCATGGCGCCGCACGGCAATCCTATGTCTATAGTAGGGCTTCGCGGAAACTTGCGTACTTTTGCCCCACTTTTTCCGGTGCAAGACGCCCGGTTTCATCTACTTGCCGTCACTCAATGGGTTTCTTCAATTTTCTGACCAGCGACATCGCCATGGACCTGGGCACGGCCAACACGCTCATCATTCACAACGATAAAGTCGTGGTGGATGAGCCGAGTATCATTGCAAAAGACCGCACGACCAATAAAGTAATAGCCGTGGGCCGACAGGCGCAGCAAATGCACGAGAAGACCCACGATAACATTAAGACGATCAGGCCGTTGAAAGACGGTGTAATTGCCGACTTCCACGCTGCCGAGGAAATGATTAAGGGGTTGATCAAGATGATTGATACCCGCACGCGCCTGTTTCAGCCCTCGCACCGCATGGTAATCTGCATCCCGTCGGGCATCACGGAGGTAGAGAAGCGCGCTGTGCGCGACTCCGCCGAGCACGCTGGCGCTAAGGAAGTCTGGATGATTCAGGAACCTATGGCCGCCGCCATCGGCATCGGCATCGACGTGGAGCAGCCCATCGGCTCCATGATTATCGATATTGGGGGCGGCACTACCGAGGTAGCCGTTATTGCCTTGTCGGGCATCGTGTGCGACCAGTCGATTAAGACGGCCGGCGACGTGTTCAACCAGGATATTCTGGACTACATGCGCCGCCAGCACAACCTGCTGATTGGTGAGCGTTCGGCTGAGCGCATCAAGATTGAGGTAGGCGCCGCTCTTACCGAGCTAGAAAACACGCCCGCCGACTTCGAGGTGCGCGGCCGCGACCTGATGACGGGTATTCCGAAAGTTATCAAAGTGACTTCCTCAGAAATTGCCATTGCCCTCGACAAATCGGTGGCGAAGATTGAGGAAGCCGTGCTGAAGGCGCTGGAAATCTCCCCGCCCGAGCTGTCGGCCGACATCTACGAAAACGGCATTCACCTGACCGGTGGTGGCGCCCTGCTCCGCGGCCTCGACAAACGTTTGGCTGCCAAGACCAAGCTGCCCATTCACATTGCCGAGGACCCGCTCCGCGCCGTAGTACGCGGCACCGGCGCCGCCATCAAGAATATTCAGGCTTTCAAGAGCGTACTGCTTACTTAATTATGAATTAGAAATTATGAATTAGGAATGATGGTAGGGCGATGCATCAAGCTAAAAATTCCTAATTCCTAATTCTTAATTCCTAATTCAACAATGAGAAACCTCTTTGCCTTTTTGTTTCGCTACCGGGGCATCCTCGTGTTTGCGCTGCTGGAGGTATTGAGCGTTTACCTGCTGATTCGCAATAGCGCTTACCAGCGGGCGGCGTTTTTCAACTCGGCCAATGCTTACGCTGGTCAGTTGCTAGAGTGGCGCACTCAGGTATCAGAATACTTCGAACTGGCCCAGGTGAACCAGAGTTTGGCAGCCGAAAACGCGGCCCTGCGTCAGCGCCTATACCTGTCTGACCTGGGTAGGCGCGTGGCCGATTCTCTACCCATCCGCCGCGACAGTCTTGCCCAGGTGCGCCTGCTGCGCACGGGCCGCCCCGATTCGCTGGTGCTGGGCAACCAAGCCCTCAGCAACAACGACCCCAGCTACCCCCTGATTCCGGCCAGGGTAGTAAATAACAGCTTGCGCGACGTGGATAACTATCTGACGCTGAACGTAGGAACGCTCGACCAAGTGCAGCCCGGCATGGGCGTACTGGCCGCGAGCGGAATAGTGGGTAGGGTGCAGTCGGTGAGTGAGCACTACGCCCGCATCACGTCGCTGCTGCATTCCAAAACGGCTATTTCGGCCAAAATTCAGCGTGATGGTACGTTTGGCAGCATTAAGTGGCAGGGCGACGACCCCACCCACGCCCTGCTCGACTACATTCCGCGCCAGAACAAGCTGGTGCGCGGCGATACGGTCATTACCTCCGGCTACAACGCTACATTCCCGGAAGGGGTGATGGTGGGCACCATCGACACCTTTACAAAAGAGCCGGACAAGAACTTCTGGACCGTGCGGGTGCGGCTGGCGGTCAATTTCTCTAACCTGACCTACGTGTACGTGGTGCGCAGCCGGCCCCAGGCCGAGCGCGATACCCTGGAAACACACACGGGCACCGTAGTAGGAGGAGGGAAACGATGAGCATAGTCGGAACCATTGCGTGGCAGTTGGTGCGGTTTGCGCTCTTTGTGGGGCTGTACGTGCTGCTGCTCGACAACAGCAACTTCGTGCTGTTCGACCTGGGCTGGAACTTCTTCTACCTGGGCTTCTTGTTGTTCCTGCCCATCGAAACGCCCATTGTGGTGCAGCTGTTGTTGGGCTTCGGGCTGGGCTTCACGGTGGATGTGTTTCAGGATACGGGTGGGCTCTATGCTGCCTCGGCTGTGCTCACGGCCTACCTGCGGCCGTGGGTGCTGCGCCTACTCACCCCCCGCGACGGCTACGACGCCGCCGACTCGGTGAATATTCACCAGATGGGCTGGCAGTGGATGATGGTGTACCTAGTACTGCTCATTGCTTTGCACCACATTGTCTTCTTTCTGCTGGAGTTGGGCAGCTTTCTGTCCATAGGCTTCACCATGGCCAAAATTCTTGTTAGCACCATCTATACCACGCTGGTAATGCTGATTGTGCAGCTGGTATTTTTTCCTACCCGCCGCCGGTCGCGCTAGGGAGTAGGAGGCCCTGCGCCTACGCCATGGCTATGTCGGCACACGAAACTATCCGCTGTATTGATTGGTTTGCTCCATTTGTTTGGCGCAGGTAGGCAGCTCATCTGTAAGCACGCGCATTTTGGCTGGTTCTTACCGCCAATGGGGTTGTATCTTTGCGACGCTGCTTAACGCAAGTAGCGTGTCGTATCATTCAGATTTTCTTTGCTTTGCAATATTTAGAAGGACGCAAATACGTAGTACAGGCCATTTTCCTGGCTGTGGCAATGCTATTCGCGGGTCGACTCTTTTACATCCAGGTGTTGGATGGCAGCTACAAACTGGCTGCCGACCGCAACACGTTGCAGCGCATCGTGAAGGTACCCTACCGCGGGTTGGTATATGACCGCAACGGCAAGCTGCTGGTACAAAACACGCCGGTATACGACCTGCTGGTGGTGCCCCGTGAAGTGAAGCAGCTGGACACAGTACGCTTCTGCCAGCTGCTCCAACTACCTATTGAGGACCTGCGCGCCGGCTTGCTGGCCGCCAAAAAATACTCGCGCGTAAAAGCCTCGCCGCTAGTGCAGAACCTGAGTACCGCCGAGTTGGCTTCCATCCAGGATAACCTGATTGATTTTCCCGGCTTCCGCATCGAAGCGCGCATGGCGCGGGCCTATGGCACCCAGAGCATGGCGCATGCCCTAGGCTATGTGGGGCCTATACCGGCCACCTGGGTAGACCGGGAAAAGTACGCCAAGTACCGCCCTACCGATTTCCTGGGTATCAGCGGCCTGGAGTCGTTTTATGAGAAGGAGTTGATGGGGCGCCGAGGCGTGCAGTACCGCATGGTGAACGTGCGCGGCATCGAGAAAGGCGCCTTCCGGGGAGGCGAGTTCGACACGCTTTCTGTGGCCGGCCAAGACCTGCATACTGGCATCGATATCGACTTGCAGCAATACGGCGAGATGCTGATGGCTGGCAAGCGTGGTACGGTAGTAGCCATCGACCCCAAAACTGGGGAAATTTTGGCCTTCGTGTCGGCACCAGCCTATGATCCGGCCATGCTCACAGGTAAGGGTTTGGGCAACCGTTACATGGAGCTGCTCAATAACCCTGAACGCCCCCTCATCGACCGGCCTCTCACGGCCATTTACTCGCCGGGCTCGGTGTTTAAGCTGGTGAACGAGCTAGTAGCCATGCAATCGGGCGCCGTGACGGCCAATACGGGTTTTCCCTGCAATCAGCGCCTGGTACGCTGCACGCACAACCACGAGTACCCCGGCAACGTGAGCATTGCCATCAAAAATAGTTGCAACCCGTATTTCTACCAGGTGATGCAGGCCACCGTGATGCGCGGACGCTCGCGCAACCGCTTCGAGGATTCGCGGTTGGGGCTGGCCGAGTGGAAGCGCAACGTGCAAACCTTCGGGCTGGGCGACAAACTGGGCGTGGATCTGCTGGGCGAGAAGAAAGGCCTGATTCCGTCGCCTGAGTATTACGATAAAAGCTACGGCTACCACCGCTGGACCTACAAAACGGTGTATTCTCTCAGCATCGGGCAAGGCGAGGTGCAAGTAACGAGTCTGCAAATGGCGAATATCATGGCCATTATTGCCAACCGCGGCTACTACTACACGCCGCACTTTGTGCGCAGCGTGGGTCAAAACGGGCCGCTACCCCAGTTCCAGGAACGCCACAAAACAAGCGTGGACTCACACTATTTCGAGCAGATTATTCCAGGGATGCAGATGGTGGTGGGTAGAGGCGGCACCGCTAGCCTGGCCAGCTTAGAGCAATTCGGCATCTCGATGGCCGGCAAAACCGGCACCGTACAAAATCGCCACGGCGCCGACCATGCTACCTTCGCCGCCTTTGCGCCGGTAGAAGACCCCAAGATTGCTATTGCCGTGTTCATTGAAAATGCGGGCTTTGGTGGTTCTTCGGCTGCACCCCTAGCCTCGCTGATGGTAGAGCGCTACCTGCGCGGCAAAGTGGTGCGCAAGAAGTGGGAGGAATGGCTACCCGGCAGCGCCGACCGTTTCGTGAAGCGACACCATTAGCAGTAGAGGCGGCTTGCAGCCGCCCTGATGGGGCGTCCGGCTTTCTTCAACCGTTGAGAGGAAGGACACTCCAACTATTATTTCGTTGTGGATGGGCAGCTGCAAGCCGCCCCTACCCAGTTCTTTAGCCTCTCTATTTTCCATTGAAAACCCCCGCTCGTTACTCCCGCAGCATTGACTGGGTTACCGTGGGCATTTATTTGCTGATGGTGTTCGTGGGGTGGCTGAACGTGTATGCGGCTAGCTATTCGCCCGACGCGCCTACCCATGTCTTTGGCCTAAGCTTCGGGGAGTTGATGAACTTCAACTGGTTCAAGCAGATTCTGTGGATCGGAACGGCAGTGCTGCTCATTGTGGTACTGCTGGTGGTCGATTACAAAGCCTACGACACGTTTGCCTACGCACTCTATGCGGGCATGATTGTGCTGCTCATCGTCACGCCCTTTATTGCGCGACCTATTGCAGGCTCCCGCTCGTGGCTGGAGTTGGGGCCCGTGCGCCTACAACCCGCCGAGTTTGCCAAGTTTATCACGGCCCTGGCCGTGTCGCGCTACATGGCGGGCATCAACCTGCGCCATCAGAATTTTCGCGACCAACTGATGCTGGCCGTTTTCACGTTGCTACCCCCGTTGCTCATCATTGCGGCCAACGAGACCGGGCAAGCGCTGGTGTTCGGGGCATTTCTGCTGGCGTACTTCCGCGAGGGTATGTCGCCGCTTATTCTGCTGTTGCTGGCAGCCGGCGGGGCTATCTTAATTTTGGCGCTGTTGGTACCCAAGCTCTGGCTGATTGGTTTTTTTACCGTGCTACTGGTGCTGGTGTTGGTATTCAACAACCGCTTGCTACGCCACCATTTACCACTCTCTATTGGTGTATGGCTGGTGGTGATTGGGATGGTATTCGGGGTTGATTTCTTCTTTAATAGCGTTTTGCAGGAGCACCAGCGCAAGCGCATCGAAATCCTCATCAACCCCTCGGCTGACCCACTGGGGGTAGGCTGGAACGTGACGCAGTCCAAAATTGCCATTGGCTCGGGTGGGGTAGTGGGCAAGGGCTTCCTGCAAGGCACCCAAACCAAGTTTGACTTCGTACCTGAGCAAAGCACCGACTTCATTTTCTGCACTGTGGGCGAGGAGTGGGGCTGGCTGGGCTCCGTGGTCACCATTGCGCTGTTCATGGCCTTGCTGTGGCGCATTGTGTACGTAGCCGAACGGCAGAAATCGGTGTTTGGGCGCACTTACGGCTACTGTGTAGCCAGCATCATCTTCTTCCACTTCGCCGTGAACATCGGCATGACCATTGGGCTGGCGCCGGTGGTAGGAATTCCGTTGCCGTTTTTTAGCTACGGCGGCTCCTCGCTCTGGTCATTTACTACCCTACTGTTTATCCTGCTGGCCATTGATGCCTACCGCAAGCAGGATTTGGTTCGATAGGGCAACTGCAACTTCTACCCCATGATGTTCCGGCGCGCGCTTTCTCATTCTATATCGGCGCGCAGCCAGGTACCTACTTGGTTTTGGGTGGGTTTGGTAGCGTGGCACATCTTGTTCTTCGGTGTGCAGTTGCACCAGCGCACGTACTTCTTCCCCGATACGGACCGCTATAGAATGGAGGCTGTTAACATCAGGGAAGCGGGCGAGTTTTATGCGCAGCCACTACCTGCCACGGGCGCAAAAAAGCCACAGGAATATACCATCCGGCCACCAGGCTACCCTTTGTTTTTGCTTGCGTTGGACACGCCTAGCGCCCGTTTCCCCTTCGTGGCGTTGGTAGTTCAGAACCTTCTGAGCTTGCTCAACCTGGGGTTGCTGGCGCGCTGGCTGCACCGGTTTCGACTGCTCCCGGCGCAGTGGGTGTTTCTGTTGCTAGGCGTATGTACGTATCCTGCTCAGCTTATTTATGCCAACGTGTTGATGAGCGAGATGCTGTTGCAGACGTGCGTGGTGCTGCTATGGCTGAGCGCCGTGGCGGCCTGGGAAACCCAACAAATGCGTTACGCGCTGTCAGTGGCGGCAACTGCTACGGCTGCTATGTTGGTGAAGCCAGTATTCTACCCTTTCAGTATTGTGGTATTGCTAGTAGGCAGTTGGGCAGCGTTGCGTTGGCGACGGCTACCAGTAGCGGTAGTCGCTGCACTGCCACTAGCAGTGGCGTTGTTGTACCAAAGCTGGAATTACCAACGCACGGGCCTGTTTCATTTTTCCAGTATTGCCACCATCAATCTGCTGCATTACAATACGGAAGGCGTGCTGCGCCGCACCGAAGGAGCTGTCGTGGCCGATCATTTTATTGATACCGTCGAGGCTGAAGCGCATCGTCGGTACGCAACCTTTGCGCAGCAGCAACAGCATATTCGAACTCGGAGCATGGCCGTCCTGTGGAAATATCCCGTCACCTACGCTCGTATTCACCTAACAGGCATGGTGAACTGCTTTCTGGACCCCGGCCGCTTCGACCTCGTCCATTTCTTTAAACTGCCCGGCCAGGAGGGTAGGGGCTTGCTGGGGCAATACACCGCCTATGGCTACAAAGGGATGGCGCGCTATATCTGGCGCCTACCCCTAGGGCTCTTGTCGGCACTGCTACTCGTAGCCGTTGGGAACGTGGTGCGCATGCTGGCTTTCGGCCTTTTCCTCTATCAAAGGCAGTACGCGCTCTTTGTACGGCTGAGTGCCGCTGGTATACTGCTCTACGTTGCCTTCCTCACGGGGCCTTTGGGCGCTGCTCGTTTTGCCGTGCCTGTGTTTCCGCTGCTGGTAGTTGGCGCAACGCTGGGCAGCCGAAAGCTGCTCCTGATGCTACCGTCCGTAGCCCTGCCTCGTGCCTAAGGTAGGGGTGCGAGGCAGGGCTGTAGCTTAGGCAAACTTGCGGTCAATCAGCTTGAGCAGGCGCCCTACGTGCTCTTCCTTTCGGGTCCAGTCGTGCGATTTAGCCAGCGTGTCGGTCACGTAGCGCTTGGCCGCGTCGGCGTCGGGTAGGGTGTCGAGGTGCTGAATGGCGGCGTGATACTCCATATTCTCCCCGTTGAACAGCTCGTTGATAAAGCTGAATCGTTGGTTGATGGAAATGGCTTCCCGCAACGATTCCACGCGCGTTGGCTTTTCGGCTAGCGTTGCCGCGTGGCGCTCGGTGCGTAGCGTTGTGCTTAGGCTTGGCGCAGACGTATGTTCGCTCTTGAGCTTTTCGTAGAGACGCGCGGCCGGAACCTCTGGCGTAGATGCCGGCGTCGGGGTAGGAGGCGCGGGGGGCGCTGGTGCTACCGGTGGTAAGGCGGGCGGTGATGTCGGTGCGGCCATAACCGGCGGTGGGGTAGGGGCAGGGCGGGGCGGGGCTTCGGCCACTGGGCCATCCTCGCGCAAATCAGCAGCGGTGAGAGGTAGCAGGTTGCTTAGCTCTTCCACTAGCTTTTCCAGGGGCCGTTGGCGGGCGTGGTTGGCTTGCTGATACTGCTGAAATCGCTCTAGCACAAAGGTGCGCTCCAGGGGTGCGCCCTTCACCAGCGAGTCGATAAACGTTTGAAACCACGCTTTGTCTACATCAATGTAGCGCAGCGCGTCGTGGAGCTGCTCCACGGTCACGCTGGGACTGGTGCCCAGGATTTTGCCTTCGAAAATTTGCTCCGGGTCGGTGGCGATGCCCAGCGTATCGGCCACGGCCGTAGCCAGCAGCGGCTCAAACGTGGCCCGGTTCAGCTTAATGCGCCGCGACAGGGTGTTCATGAACTGTGTGAGGGCCTGCCGCACGTCGGCAGCTTCGAAATCGAAGTAGGGGCTGCGCAGCCGGGCCATTTCCTGCGTCCACTGCCCTAGTAATTGCTGCACCACAAACAGATTGACCTGCCGGAGGGGTGTAAATTTCAGCACAGCGGGACCGTCCAGAGTAGCGTCGGGCTGGGCAAGGAAGTGCTGGTTGCACAGGTGTGCCGCCAGGCGGCGGCCGTATTGTTCGCGTTTCGCGGAGCTATATTTGTCCTTCATTGAAAGCCTTATTCAATGGCAATTTAGGGAAAGATGCCCATTCTGACCGTGCAAAATCTATTTGGTGCGGCCGTGCCGGTGCCGGCCGACGCTACGTTGCTAGCGGCCCTGCACGCCGCCGGCCACGACTGGATGCACGCCTGCGGGGGCCGTGGGCGGTGCACCAGCTGCCGCATTCAGGTTATAACGGGCTTGGAACTACTAACGCCGCCTACCGATGTAGAATTGCGCTACCGCCGTGCTGGCCGTCTGCTCAGCCAGGAGCGTCTCACCTGCCAAACCCGCCTACCCGCCGGCGAGGTGGCAGGCCGTGTACCCGAAGCCACCAAGCTGCCGCACGTGCAGTATGGAGAAGGGTAGGTGGGTGTGGGGGTAGGAGGTAGGAGGGTGTGAGGGTGTGAGGGTAGGAAGTAAGAAGTTTGTCATCCTGAGCGGAGCGAAGGACCTTATCACGGTGGAACGAGTCGTTGATAGGATGGTCGTTCAACTGGCATAAGGTCCTTCGCTCCGCTCAGGATGACAAACTTCTTACTTCCTACCCTCACTCCCACAACCTCACTCACCCCCTCAACTGCAAAAACAACGTTGTTGCCGCCTGCCGGCCAAAGTTGTAAATTTGACCGTTTGCCTCCGGGCAAATTCTATTATTCACTCATTCATTCACGCATCGACTGTGTTCATCGAACCTCGCGTTGGCAATGGCCGCGAAGCGCCGCATCGGGGCTGGATTGAAGTGGTGGCGGGCTCTATGTTTTCGGGTAAGACCGAGGAGCTGATCCGCCGGCTCAATCGCGCCAAAATTGCCCGCCAGCGGGTCGAAATCTTCAAGCCCGCCCTCGATACCCGCTACCACGAGCACGATGTGGTGTCGCATAACGCCACCAGCATCCGCTCCACCCCCGTGCAACTTCCCGAAGAAATACTGCTGCTCGCTAGCGGCTGCGACGTGGTGGGCATCGACGAAGCGCAGTTCTTCGACCATTCACTGGTTGATGTGTGCAATCAGTTGGCCAATCAGGGTACCCGCGTCATCGTGGCTGGCCTCGACATGGACTACACTGGCAAGCCCTTCGGCCCCATGCCGGCCCTGATGGCCGTGGCCGAGTTCGTGACCAAAGTAAACGCCGTGTGCGTGTGCTGCGGCGAGGTGGCCGCGTACTCGTTTCGTATTGCGGCGTCTGAGGCGCAGGTGCTGCTCGGCGAAACCGATTCGTACGAAGCACGTTGCCGGCCGTGTTTTCAAGCCGGAATGCAGGAGAAAGCACCCGCCACAGTTCGTCCCGCTGCCCGACAGGAAAGCTAAGGGGTAAGCAGAAGTTGGCTGACCAATCGAAAAGCCCACGGCCAATAGCTACAAGCTAAAGGCGTAGTATGTACCTTGTTCCGCATGCGCCACCTCCTACCCACCCTGTGCTGTGTACTGCTTCTGCTTACGGGCTTGCTGCCCCCGTCGTCTGCCTGGGCGCAGTCGGGCGTGGGTTATGGCGATTGGCAACTGCACCTACCCAGCAACCGCGCCAAGGCCCTGGCCGATGCCGGCAGCCGCGTATACGTAGCCGCCGAAGATGCTTTTTTTTACTACGATAAGGAGCTGAATACTACGGCCCTGCTCTCGCGTCGCGACGGCCTGCACGACGTAGGCGTGCAAACCGTGGCTTACGATTCCCTGACGCGCCAGACGCTGGTGGCCTACGTCAACGGCAACCTCGACGTGCTGCAAGCCGATGGCTCCATCCAGAACCTGACGGATATCCTGCGTAAGCAAATCACGGGTATTAAAGCCATTTACGGCATCTCATTCAATAACCGGATGGCCTACCTATCATGCAGCTTTGGGCTGCTGGTGCTGGATATGGCGCGGCTGGAAGTGCGCGAAACCTACACCACTATTGGTGCTGGTGGGGCTGCCGTGCAAGTGTATGCTACCACCGTGGCCGATGGCTACCTGTTGGCCGCCACATCGGGCGGCGTCCTGCGCGGCTCGCTGGCCGCCAACCTGCTCGATTCTCGTGCCTGGGCCATCGTCCTACCCGCGCGCGCCGGCGACCCATACCGCACACTGGCTACGCAGGCTGGCACCGTGTACGCGGGCGTCAACGGCGACCAGCTCTACCGCTTCCTACCTGCCAGCCAAACCTGGCAGGCGGTACCCGGCACCAGTGCTAGCACCTTCAACCAACTCACCCCTTCGGCAGCTGGGTTGATCATCACCGATAACCAAAAAGTGAGCGTGCTGACTGCTGCCGGACAGGTTCGGCCGCTCGCTGCCGCGCCTGTTCAAAGCCCGCGGGCGGCTTTGCGGGCGCGGGATGGCGCCTACTATGTGGCTGATTATCGCAATGGCCTCGTCCGCCTTGCGGCCGATGGGCAGCAGGCGGAGAGCTTTGTAAATAACGCCCCGGCCAGCTCCCTCAGCTTTGGCGTGTATAGCGATGCTCGTAGCGGCATCACCGATGTGTTCAGCGGCGGCTACCAGGACCGCTACCTGCAAAGCGACCTGTACGCTGGTTTTTATGAATATCATGATGGCCGCTGGACCAATATCACATCAACCACCCTACCCGACCCTACGCAATATCCCAATCCCAAAGACCTGACCCACGGTGTGCGCACCGCCGACGGTACGCTCTACGTGGGCAGCTATGGGCAGGGACTGCTGGAATGGAAGGGCGCGGGTAATTTTCGGCTGTTCAACCCTGCCAACGGCAACAGCCCGCTGCTGAGTGCCATCAGTAATCCGAACTATGCTCGCATCACAGACGTGGCCTTGGACGGCAACGGCGACGTATGGGTAGTAAACCGCCACCAGCGCACCAACAATTCGGGCTTATTCGTCTTTAGCCCTACCAGCAATGCCTGGCGGACGCTGCCCTACTTCTCCGGTTCCGAAAACCTCGACCGCCTCGCTCTCGACGACGACAACGTGGCCTGGGCCACGCAGGCCCGCCAGGGCGGACAGGGCCTAGTGGCCTACGACCCCGCTACCGGCGCCGTGCGCTATTTCACGAGTGCTACCGCCCCCGATAACTCTACGCCGGGTCTCATCAATCTCTACGATGTAGTGAAGGACCGACGAGGTGCCATCTGGGTAGCCAGCGGCAGCAGTGGCGAAGTGGGCGTGGCCGTATTCGACGACCCCAGCCAAGCCTTCGACCCCAGCGCAACTTTTCGGGTGCCATTCCTGCGTAAGGGCGAATCGGATACCGGCTTTGCCATTTTACGCGGCCAAACCGTGCTGTGCATCGCCACAGATGGGGCCAACCGCAAGTGGTTCGGCACGGCCGATAATGGTTTGTGGCTGTTCAATGCCGATGCCGACGAGGCGCTGCTGCACTTCACCACCGACAACAGCCCGCTACCCTCCAACCGCATCAACGACGTATCGGTGAACGACCGTACCGGCGAGGTGTTCGTGGCCACCGATGCGGGCCTGGTGACGTACCGCGGCTCGGCCACCGTCACGGAAGGCAAGCCTGACTGTGTGAAGGTGACCCCTAACCCCGTTCGCACCAGCTTCACGGGTGAGGTAGGGATTTCGGGCCTAGTGAACGATGCTATTGTGAAAATAACGGACGTCACCGGCGCCCTTGTCTACCAAACCCGCGCCAACGGCGGCACCGTCACCTGGAATCTATTGGATAGCAACAACCGCCGCGTGCAGTCCGGCGTGTACCTGGTTCTTTCCTCCGACGCCGATGGCAAGAACGGCTGCATCAGCAAAATTGCGGTAGTAGAGAATTAGGAATTAGTCTATTCTAAAGGTTGTTAAAGCAGATATCAAAAGCTTGCGCTCTTCCTAGTTGAAGGACGTGAGCTACTCTTACTCTTTTAAGTGAAATCATGCTCATCAAAACCCGCGGTATTGTTCTTAACTACATGCGTTACCGCGAAACGTCTATCATTGCCCGGGTGTATACCGAGCGGCTGGGGTTGCAGTCGTACGTGGTGAATGGGGTGCGCAAGGCTAAACCTCCCGGGCGTATTGCGCTGTTTCAGCCGTTTACGCTGCTGGATCTGGTGGCCTACACCTCGCGGCAGGGCGGCCTAACGCGCCTCTCGGAGTACCGTTGCGCTGAGTCCTACCGCAGCATTCCGTTTGATGTGCAGAAGAGTAGCGTGGTGTTGGTGCTGTCGGAAATTGTAGGACGGGTGGTGCAGGAAGAGGAAGAAAATGAGCCACTGTTTCATTTCCTGCACGACGCCTTGTTGGCCTTCGATCAGCAGCAAACGGGCTTCGAAAACTTTGCCCTGATTTTCCTGCTGCGCCTGGCTTCCTACTTAGGGTTTGGAATAGAATCGGGGCAGGAGATAACTACGCAGGTGGCCTTCGCCTCGGCGGTGCCTGCTACGGGTAGCGGCACCAGCACGCCTACCGTGCTGCGCTTCCAGGAGTTCGATCAGTACTTCGACGAGCTATTGCACGACCCTACCCACGCCACCGTGCCCAACGGCCGGGTGCGCCGCGAGCTGCTCAATTTGCTTATCCGTTACTACCAGCTCCATATCGAACACCTGGGTGATGTCCGTTCTCTGGCTGTATTATCGGAAGTGCTGGCGGAGTAGTGGCGAAGCTGTGAGATGGTGAATGAGTAAAAAATAAGTCTGTCATCCTGAGCAAAGCGAAGGACCTTCTTACGTCAGAACGAGTCGTTGTTACGAAAATCGTTCTAGCGTGAGAAGGTCCTTCGCTTTGCTCAGGATGACAGACTTTACTTACCGCACCTTCACCACGGTTAGGTCAAAGACCAAGTCGGTGTTGGGTGGAATCAGGTAGCGGCTGTCGTCGTCGGGGTCGCGGGCGCCTTTCGCGCCGTAGGCCAGCGCGGCCGGAATCCAGACGCGGGCGCGGGTGCCGGCGGGGAGGAGCAAGAGCACCTCGTCCCAGCCTTCGATAACTTCGCTGCGCCCTACTCGCAGGCGCAACGGATGCCCATCTACTGCCGACGAATCGAACACCTTGCCACTGGGCAAGAAGCCGGAGTATTCCACTACCAGCTTATCGCCGGGCTGGGGGGTAGCACCAGTACCGGGCGTTGCTACCAAGTAGCGCAAGCCGCTAGCGGTTTGTATCGTATCAGTTGGGGTGGTTTGCGCTACAGCAGAGAGAGTGCTGAAAAGCAGACTCAAGCACAGCCACAAACCCCACCAACGAGCTGCTATCATGCGTTGTTAGTTGATGCGCTTGGTCACGATCATGTCGAAATACAGCACCTGGTCGTTGCCAACGTTCGAGAGTTGGTCGCCCGACAACTGAGACCCATAGGCCAGATAGGAAGGAATCAATAGTTGCTTCCGGTCGCCGGGCTTCATGAGCAGCAGGGCTTCATCCCACCCCTTGATTACGTTGCCGGCGCCTGCTACTACCTGGAAGCACTGGCAGGGCGTACGGTTGTCGTAGGAACTATCGAACTTGGTGCCCACTACGCCATTTTCGAGATACCGGCCAATGTACTGCGTCTCTACCCGCTGCCCTTCTTTAATCGTCTCGGCGCCCGCAGGAGCATCCGTTACCGGAACAAGGTACAAGCCCGATTCGGTGCGGGTGAAGTTTTTGATGTTGTTGTCCGTGAGATACTTCATAATCGAAGCATCGTCCAAGGTTTTTTGCTGCTCGCGGTGGTCTTCGTATTGCTTAAGGTAGCTAGGCGTGTTGTTACAGCCAGAAAGTACCGTAGCGCTGCCAGCAGCTACCAGCAACGAAGCGCAGAGAAACAGGCGATGCAGAAGAGGTCGTATCATCAGAAAAAAAAGTAAAAGGGAGCCGCTTAGCTTATTTAATGTCAATCAGTTCTACCTCGAAGCGTAGCGGTGTATTCGGCGCAATAGTAGAGCGACCAAATACACCGTATGCCAATTCTGACGGAATAAGTAAGGTAGCCTTGCCTCCCTTGCGCATCAGCGCAATGCCTTCGTCCCAGCCCGCAATTACTTGGCCGATGCCCAACGTGAAAGGAAAAGGTGTAGCGCCAGAGGCATCAAATGCCTTGGGGGGGGTAGTGAAATAATAGCCGGTGTAGCGCACCGAAACAGTTTGACCAGCTTTCGGCATATCGCCAGTACCTAGGGCAGTGCTGTCCTGCACGAAATACATACCCGAAGCGCGTTTATCAAACTTCGTGATCTTATTGTCGGCTAAGTACTTCTGAATGGTAGCTTCGTCGTCTATTTTAGCTTGGGCAGCTTGGCGTTTCAAGTCCTCAAGATAATCGTCGTTGCTGTCATTGTTGAGGCAGGACGAAACGCTCAGTAGCAATACCAGCAAACCAAGTACAAAGCGCGAGGCGCGGAAGAAAGAAAAAGTATTCATCATACCAGTAAGAGAAAAATAACCGCCGCCGGGTTGCATCCGGCGGCGGTTATTTACCTATTGTTGCTTCACGTCTACCAACTCTACATCGAAGCGCAGAGGCGCATCGGCGGGGATGTCGGCACCCGCGCCGCGCTGCCCATAGGCCAGCGACGAAGGAATCAGCAGTACGGCCTTCGAGCCCTTGGGTAGCAGGGCAATGCCCTTGTCCCAGCCCGGAATCACCTGGCCTACCCCCAGCGGGAACTCGATTGGCTTACCACCATTGCCTTTGGCCGAAGAGTCGAACTCTTTGCCATTGAGCAAGGTGCCTTTGTATTGCACCGAAACGGTTTGGCCTGTCTTGGGCTTGGCGCCGGTGCCGGCTTGCGTGATGATATAGTACACGCCTGAAGTATCGCGCTGGGCAGTCAGGTTGTTTTTCTTGATGTATTCCTGTAGAATCACATCATCCTTTTTCAGCTGCTCCTTGGCGTGCGCCTGCATTTTCACCTGCGCGTCCATCATTTGCTTCTGCTGGTCGGCCATGGCCTCGTCGCGGGTTTGTACCTTCTCAGCTTTCACCAGCATGGTGATGGTGTTGCCCTGCTTCTTGATGAAGGGCGGCGCCGGACGGCCCGAGTTCTTCATGGCCAGCGTGTCGGCGTTGAATTTGAATACGGCCGAGTCGCCGGGCTGGAGCATGGCAAAGGCTTCGGCCTCCGCACCTTTCTGCTGCACCGAGTCCAGAGGGAACGGCGCGGGGATGCCCATGCGCTGCACGCGCGAGCTCATCAGCAGCGAGTCTTTCGCTGTGCGGTACTCAATGTGCAAGCCCATAATCTTGCCGATGCGTTCCTTGTAGGTAGGGTCGCCGGTGACGGCTACTTCGCGGGGCTCGTACTTGTTGCCTACCTTCTTGAAGATTTTGTATTCGATACCAGACTTGGTTTTCTGAAAATCGCCACCGCCCTTGTTGCAGGAGGCGAGGCCCAGAAAGCCGGCCGCCAGGGCCAGACTCAAAGAAATGCGTTGAGAAAGCATTGAGTAAGGTAGAGTTAGAAAAGAGAATTTCGGGCAAGTTACGCCGAACGGGGCGCAACTACTAAAGGAGCCGTGACCAGTTGTGTTTGGTACTGCGGCAGTAAGTCGATGAAGCGCTGCACGGTGTTGTCGAGCGAATCGTAGCTGACGCCGCCGGCGGCGTTGTGGTGGCCGCCGCCCTGGAAATGCTGGCGCGAGAAGTCACTCACGGAGAAATCACCCACCGAGCGGAAGGAAATCTTCACCGCCGAGCCCCGGTCAATGAGAATAGCGGCAAACACTACCCCCTCAATGCTCAAGGCAAAGTTGACGAGGCCTTCCGTATCGCCGGTTTTGGACTGGTACTGGCGCAGTTCGTCCTGGGTGATGGAAATGTAGGCCGTGTTGTACTCGCGCAGCACCGTGAGCTTGTCCTTCAGCACAAAGCCTAGGAAGCGCAGACGCATCTCGGAGTGCGAGTCGTAGATGCGGCGGTGCACGTCAGAAAGATTGATGCCGGCATCGAGCAGCTCGGCAATAATCAGGTGCACGTTGCGGGAGGTGCTGGGATGGCGGAACGAGCCCGTGTCGGTCATGATGCCCGCGTACAGGCACTCGCCAATACCCACGTCAATCAAATCCTGGTCACCCAAATCGCGAATCACCTCAAACACCAGCTCCGAAGCCGCTGCCGCGCTTGAATTGGAAAAATCCAGATCGGCAAAGTTCTCAGGCTCCTGGTGGTGGTCGATGAGCACCTTGGTGCCGGGCGCGTGCCGAATGTACTCGCCCATCTCCGCAATGCGGTTGAGACAGGAGAAGTCCAGACAGAAAATAACCTCCGCTTTGTTGATCAGGTCCCGTACCTGCGCATCGTTCTGGTGCCGCTCGTAGATGATAACATCTTCGTTGCCGGGCATCCAGGCCAGGAAGTCGGGGTAGTCGGAAGGGGTCACGACAGTAACGTGGTGACCTTTTTTGCGGAGATACCCCATCATAGCCAGCGACGAGCCTAAAGCATCGGCGTCAGGCTTGTGATGGGTCGTAATGAAAATCTGCCGGGGTTGCGCAAGCAGCTCTTGCAGGGCGGTAATTGTGGACATTGCCTACTACTAGATGGCTGAAAGTCGGTATTTTACGACGGAAACAAGGCGGCAAAAGTCGGAAAAATTCCGGAATTGCAACGAAACGGCCCACTCAGCTCTCAAAATAGGAGCACCTGAGCGCGTCGGATACGGTCAAACGCCGCTGCTATGTAAAAGGTGCCCGCAGGATTTATTCGGCGCAACTCCGCAACTCTCGCCGGATACTTCTACTTTTGCGCCCACAAACCGCCGCGGCGGTTTTTTAATTTCCTACCCTTACCCTTTGACCCTGAATCGTATGGCAACCAACCGCACGTTCACCATGATTAAGCCCGATGCCGTGCAGGACAACCACATTGGTGGCATCCTGCAAATGATCGAAGCCGGTGGCTTCCGCATCGTAGCCCTGAAGAAAGTACAGCTGACGCCCGAGCGCGCCGGCCAATTCTACGAAGTACACAAGGAGCGTCCCTTCTACCAGGATCTGGTAAAATATATGTCGTCGGGTCCCATCGTGGCCGCTATCCTGGAAAAGGACAACGCCGTGGCTGATTTCCGTACGCTGATTGGTGCTACCAACCCCGCCAACGCCGAGGAAGGCACCATCCGGAAAAAATACGCCAAGAGCATCGAAGCCAACGCTGTACACGGCTCCGACTCCGACGAAAACGCGCAAATCGAGGGCGACTTCTATTTCCCCGCCAACGAGCAATTCTAAGCTCTCCTTCGCAATAGCATCAAAAAACCCGCATTACGCTCCGTAATGCGGGTTTTTTGATGAACTACTTTTAGGCTAAAAATAAACTTATTTTATACTGTCGAGCTGTTATCTACTGCTTCCGAAGCCAATGCGGCCAGTAGCTTTCGGCTCGCTGACAAACGTCTCATCTTCCCGATTGTAGATATCAGCCAGCGTCATAGGCTCCGTGACGGGCGTAGTTTGACCGAGTGAGGTAGCCAGCGCCTGCGCCTTGGGTTGCGCCAGCGCC
The DNA here is from genome assembly GCF_019334315.1 of Hymenobacter profundi. Lineage (GTDB taxonomy): Bacteria > Bacteroidota > Bacteroidia > Cytophagales > Hymenobacteraceae > Hymenobacter > Hymenobacter profundi. The sequence goes on along the minus strand of NZ_JAHWGL010000040.1, from coordinate 5,596 downwards.
TCGAAGGCGTAGGAGGCAATAAGCCTACCTTTGCGGAGCAGTGCCTTGTCGATGCGGGCTAAGTCGGCGTTGAAGGTGCAAATAATCTGAATATGGAAGCCATCTGATAGCAATCCATCGCTGAGATTGAGTAGGTTGCTTACTGCATTGCTGCCGGAGGCATCGCGTTTGGTTAGTAGCTCCTCAGCATCCTCAATAAGCAGAATGGAATTGGTGTTGTCGTGCAGCAGGTTGATAAACTCTGGATCAGCGATGCGCAACGCCAGATTGGGCGGGATGAATAGCTTGGGCTTATCAGTGAGGCTGCACAGGTGCCGGATGTAGCTGGTTTTGCCAGTGCCGGGCGGTCCATGCAGAATAACGAGCCCCTTGTCATCCGGCTTCTGCAAACGCTTCACAATGGCCTCGTGTGCGGGCAGCAAGTCGTCGTTGTAGTTGGCGGCAAGATCGAGCTCGGGAATTGTGAGGGGTAGGGGCGAGAACTCTAAATCGTTATTTGCTAAGCGCAGTACCTGAATGCGCTGACGCTCCAGTTTTCCTGTATCAAGCTGAGCGGTAAGTAGGGCTCTAAGCTGGGCTAATACAGCAGCGTCGGTACGAGAAGAATAGAAAAGTTGAACACCTTGGTCACCGTACAGGCCACGATCATATAACCACAGAAGCACATGTGGCGCCGGTGACAAGGCGTAGTAATGCAGTTCGGGGGGCTTGCCTACTTCTTCCAAGTAGAATGACTTGACGACAGTGACTTGGTCAAGGTCGTATGTTTCACCCAACGCAGTGAGCACCAGTTGGCGTGCTTCCGAAGAGGCAAGCTGGTAGATTTCGCGGGAAGGAAGTTCGCCAAACGTTAGGTAAAACCAATTTACCGGCTGAAAACCGTGCTGAGTGAAGGACGGAGAGAGGTCCGGGGTAGCCGGAAGCATCATAAGATATAGTGCATTAGATAAGGGGTATTATGCCTGTTCCACCGACAGCAGCGGCTCAGGGTGTGCGTCTTCTACTGCTTGCGGGTTATGCTTATGCTTGAAGAGCAGCACGAACAGTACGGCAATAACCAGCGCGTACAGCGCAAACGTTATCCAGATGCTGTGCCAGTCTTTGGTGCCATCGGCGGCGGTGAAGTATTTCTGAATCACGATACCGCTGATGGAACTGCCCAGCACGGCCCCAAAGCCGTTGGTCATCATCATAAACAAGCCTTGCGCGCTGGCCCGGATGCTCGGGGCCGTTTGCGTTTCCACGAACAGCGAACCGGAGATATTGAAGAAGTCGAAAGCCATACCGTAGACAATGCACGACAGAATAATCATCCAAAGGCCTGAACCGGGGTTGCCGTAAGCAAATAGGCCGAAGCGCAGCACCCAGGCAATCATGCTGAAAAACATCACTTGCTTGATACCAAAGCGCCGCAGAAAGAACGGAATAGCCAGAATAAACAGCGTTTCGGAAATCTGCGAAATCGACATGATGATAGCCGGGTAGCGTACCGTGAGGGTATCCTGATAGGCGGGCACTTGGTCAAAATCGTGCAGGAACGTGTCGCCGTAGGCGTTGGTGAGCTGCAAAGCCGCGCCCAGCAGCAGCGCAAACAGGAAGAAGGTCGCCATCTTGGTGTCGCGCAGCAAGGCAAACGACTTCAGGCCCAGCACATCCACCAACGAGCGGCTAGGGGTGTCTTTGGCCGTGGGCGGGCACTTGGGTAGGCTGAACGAGTATAGGCCCAGCAGCAGCGCTGCGCCGGCTGCTACATAAAACTGGTTGGCCGATTTCTCGAAGCCCAGCAAGCTCACCGTCCACATGGCCACGATGAAGCCGATGGTGCCCCACACCCGAATGGGCGGGTAGTCCTTCACCACATCCAGCCCCTCACGCTTCAGCACCGAGTACGACACGGCGATGGACAGTGACAGGGTAGGCATATAGAAAATCATGTTCAGCAGAATCACCCAGAAGAACATGCCGGGGTCCGTCACCCACGGAATGGTGAAAAGCACAACGCCGCCCAACAGGTGCAGCACGCCGTATAGCTTCTCCGCATTGATGTACTTATCGGCCACAATGCCCATGAGCGAGGGCATAAAAATGGAGGCGATACCCATGGTAGAAAAGATAGCGCCGAACTGCGCCCCCGACCATTGTTTGGTTTGAAACCAATAGGCTCCGATGGTTATCAGCCACGAGCCCCAGATAAAGAACTGTAAAAAGCTCAGGATGATAAGACGCAGCTTAGTACTCATGCAGGTCTGATTTAAAGCGCAACGGATAGAGTTTGACCCATAAAGATACTTAGGAGTGGTGAGATGGTGAAATAGTGAGATGGTGAGTGGTGAAGTTGTGAGTTTGTGAAGTGGTGAGTGGAAAAACGGCCTGTCATCCTGAGCGCAGCGAAGGACCTTATCACATTTGAACGAGTCGTTGGTACGTCAATCGTTCTATCGTCATAAGGTCCTTCGCTGCACTCAGGATGACAGGCGTAGTGTTATTCACAACTTCACTACTCACCATCTCACTACTCACTACACCCACTCTACCCCCTTGCGTAGCCACGCTAGGGTAGCTGCCTCCGGCGAACCGGGGGCGGGGTGCTGGTTGTAGTGCCACTCGCACTGCGGGGGGAGGCTCATCAAAATGCTCTCGGTGCGGCCGCCGGTTTCGAGGCCGAACTTGGTGCCCCGGTCGATGGCGAGGTTGAACTCGGCGTAGCGGCCGCGGCGGATAAGCTGCCACTGCTTTTCGGGGGCGTTGTAGGGTAGGGTGCGGTTCTGGCGCATCAGCTCGGTGTAGATGGGGCCGAAAGCGTCGCCCACGTCCTGCACGAAGGCAAACAGGTCCTCGAACGAGCCATCTTTCCCTACCGTGAGACGGTCGAAGAAGATGCCGCCCACACCGCGGGTTTCCTGGCGGTGGGGCAGGTAGAAATAGTCATCGGCCCACTGCTTGAAGCGGGGGTAGTAGGTTGGGTCGTGGCGCTGGCACACGGCCTGGAGCTGTTGGTGAAACCAGCGCGCTTGCTCCTCTATTACATAGATGGGCGTCAGATCGATGCCGCCGCCAAACCAGGCTTCGCCGTTGCCGGCCTCGAAGTAGCGCACGTTCATGTGGGCAATGGGCACCATCGGGCTGCGCGGGTGCAGCACTACCGATACACCCGTGGCAAAATACTCGGGGTTAGGCATGAGCAGGTTGCGGGCGGCCGGCTCGCTCATTTCGCCCCACACTGCCGAAAAGTTCACCCCACCTTTTTCCAGCACCGCCCCGTGTTGAATAACGTTTGACAGGCCCCCACCACCGCCCTCATGCTCCCAGGCATCGGTTTGGAAGGTAGTACCACCGTCGGTGGTTTCGAGTTGACTGCACAGGCGCTGCTGAAAGCCCCGCATCCAAATTTCGGCGGCAGCGCGAGTGAAAGATTCGGTAGCGGTGAGGACGGTAGGCATAACGAGAGCGTTATGAGTAAGGTGAAGAATGACTTTGCTGAAGGAGATGGCAAGCAGCCGGTTGTTCTTGACAGGGACTTAAAGACCTGCAAGGGGTAGGAACAAGCAGTTGGCTAGTGAACAGCTATGGCTTGTTGGATGGCTTCGCGCTCAGCCTGCCGGGCGCACCGCTCGCAGCATACTGTGGTGGGTTGGGGCTGGCGCAGCACTAATACCGGAATCTGGGTGTGGTAGGCGCGGGTAGTGGTGTAGCAGGCATCAAACAGGCGACGGAGTAGGGCGCTGCTGGTGGGAGCCACAATCAGCAATTGGGCCTGGGCGCGGGCGCAGAACTCGCTGGTGCCTTCCAATTGGTCGTCGTCTTCGAGTAGGTGCGTGGTGAGGTCGGGCCAGGTGAGCTGGGGACGGGCTTTTTCCAGGGCGCGCTTCAGGCGCATCCGGTCGGGGCGGTGCAGGGGCGAGTAGAACTGCACCAGCTGCAACGGCGCCGGAAATGCCTTCGCCATCGCCGACAGGCGGGGTAGGAGGTTGGTATCCAGCTTATCGAAATCGGCCGAGAAAACGGTGCTGCTCGGCAATGGTCGGCGGCCGGGCGGCACCACTAGCACGGGGCACGTCACTAGGTCGATGATAGCGGCGGCGTGGTTGCCAGCTACATCGGGGCGGCCGCAGTCGATGTGCTCCAGGCTCATCACCAGTAAATCGGCTGCGTGCCGGGCTACTTCGAGTTGAGCGTGGTCGTGCAGGCAGCCCGCCAGCACCCGGTAGTGGTAGCGGATGCGGCGACCATCCTGGCGCGTGAGCTGCTGGTAGCGCAGGCGCTCTGCTAAGGTGCGCAGCCGTTGCTCTAGCACCTGCATTTCCGCGGCGGCGGGGGTAGGGCCGTGGTGGCAGTAGAGCAGCACAATCTCGGCTGGCCAGCGCACGGCCAGCTTATTAGCATACAACAGCGCGTGCTCCGAGGCCGCTGTGAGGTCGAGAGGGACGAGGATGGTTTTCATAAGCTCTTTATTTAGCTGTGAGCTATTGGCTGATAGCGTTGAAGGTTGTAGTCGGGCGACTGAAAAGCTATCAGCCCACAGCCAATAGCTCGCAGCTACATTTAATCAATGACAGTAATGGATGGTGCTAGGCTGAGCAGCATTCGCGGTGGGAGCAGTGTGCACCAGCTGCGGACTGAGGTAGGGAACTCCCAGCCCCAGCCCGCGCAGGATGAACAGCACGGCCAGCACCGTGGCCACGTAGGGCACGGCCTGCCGCATGCGGGTGCGCCACCTCAGCGACACCAGTCGCCCCGTGAGCGACAGGCCCAGCATCAGGGGCAGTGTGCCCAACCCAAATAGCAGCATGTACGCGGCCGCGCCGCCTACCCCTGGCGCGCTCAGCGTGCCAGCCAGCGCCAGATACACCAGGCCGCAGGGAAGCAAGCCATTGAGCATACCGGTGACGTACAGCGCCGATAGCTCTTTCCGATGGAAAAAGTGCGCCAGCGTCTGCTTCAGCCAAGCCAGGGGCCGGTCGAGGTAGAGGGCGGCAGTGAGGCGGCCGGTGTGGCGCTCAGGCACCGCCACCAGCAGCAGAATCAGCAGGCCCGATGCAATGGAAAGGCCCTGCTGCCACCCCGCCAGCCGCAACGACTGCCCCACCGCGCCCACCACCCCGCCCAACAGCGTGTAGGTGGTAATCCGGCCAAGGTTGTAGAGTAGCCGCCCGCCCACGTAGCGCCAGTGGGCATCGGCCGCATCCGGCTTGCCCGGCAGCGCTAGCGCAATAGCGCCGCACATACCCACGCAGTGGAAGCTACCCAGAAGACCAAAGATGAAACCTGCCCAGAGCATCGGCGGAAAGCGCGTGTTCGAATTGGGAAGCAAGTATGCGATAAACCGCCGCCGTCGGCATGACAAAAATCAGGTGGTGAGTTGATGTTTGTTCTGCCGTGGAGACCCCACCCCCCAGCCCCCTCTCCCGGAGGGAGAGGGGGAGCCTTTTCCGGAGCCATTAGCTGATGGCTTTTAGCTGCTAGCTTTTCATTGACAGGAACTATCAGCCAAACCGTCTGGCTCCCCCTCTCCCGGAGGGGAGGGGGCTGGGGGGGGTGGGGTCTCCACGGCAGAACAAACCAATTCCACTTCTTATGGTATACCCTACATCACTCA
>NZ_JAHWGL010000003.1 GCF_019334315.1 Hymenobacter profundi | reverse complement strand
GGGCGAGGAGAAGGAAGAGGATCAGTAAACGAACACCCCACCCCCCGGCCCCCTCCCCTCCGGGAGAGGGGGAGCCTAACGGGTTTGCTATTGAATGAAGCTAACGGCTAACAACCATCAGCTAATAGCTTCGGTAAAGGCTCCCCCTCTCCCGGAGGGGAGGGGGCCGGGGGGTGGGGTCCACACAAGCACGACAACCATCATGAAACGATATACCACATTCTTTTCCCAGCTGAAAAAAGCTAAAAGCCAACAAATAATAGCTATTAGCTTACTCTTGTCAATAGCCGCCCAGGCCCAGGTGCCCATGCCGGCCCCTGCCCAGAGCAAGCCCATTGTACTCACGGGCGGCACGCTGCACGTAGGCAACGGCACGGTAGTGCCCGACGCGGTGGTAGCCTTTGATAAGGGCCGCATCCTCTACGCCGGTGCCCGTAGCGGCTACACGCCTGCAGCTGGCGCCGAAATGGTGGATGTGAAAGGCCAGGAAATCTACCCCGGCCTCATTCTGCCCAATACCACACTAGGCCTGACGGAAACCGAATCGGTGCGGGCTACCGTGGACGAGCGGGAGGTAGGCGAACTGAACCCCAACGTCCGGTCCCTGATTGCTTACAACACCGACTCCGACGTCCTACCCACCGTGCGCACCAACGGCGTGCTGCTGGCCCAGATTACGCCCCGCGGCGGCCTGCTCTCCGGCCAAAGCAGCGTGGTGCAACTGGATGCCTGGAACTGGGAAGACGCCGCCGTGCGCCCTGACGAGGGGCAGCACCTGGTATGGCCTACCTCGGCGCCACCCCGCTTTTTTGGAGGGGCAACTGCTGACCCGCGCGCCGCTGAGCGCCGGGAGCAGGCCCGTCAGCAGCGCCTCAACGAGTTGGAGCAGCTGTTTGCTGAGGCATCGGCTTACCGGTATTTGTCTACTGTCCACGCCACCAACCTGCGGCTGGCCTCGCTGGGTGGGCTGTTCGACGGCTCTAAAACGCTCTACATCCACGCCGATAACGGCAAGGAAATTCTGGAAGCTGTGCGCTTTGCCAAGCGCTTGGGCGTGCAGAAGGTAACGGTGGTAGGCGCCCGCGACGCCTGGATGATGCTCGACTTCCTGAAGCAGAACGACGTGGCCGTGGTACTCTCCCGCATCCACGCCCTACCCCTGCGCGACGGCGACGACTACGACCAAGCCTACAAACTGCCCGCTACCCTGCAAAAAGCCGGCATCCGCTACTGCCTCGACTACGAGGGCAGCATGGAAACTGCCGGCTCGCGCAACCTGGCCTTTGTAGCCGGTACGGCCGCTGGTTTCGGTCTCACCAAAGAGCAGGCCCTCACGGCCGTAACTCTGAGCCCTGCCCAAATCCTGGGTCTCGACAAGGACTACGGCTCCCTGGAAGCCGGCAAAAGTGCTACCCTAGTAGTAAGCCGCGGCGACCTGCTCGATATGCGCACCAACGACCTGACCCACGCCTACATCGACGGCCGCGAGTTCAACCGCGACAACAAGCAGACGTACCTGAGTAACAAGTTCGTGACCAAGTACGGAGTGAAATAGCCACTCGCTACTAACTGAAAAAAGCCGCTTCTTCATCTGAAGAAGCGGCTTTTTTCAGTTATAGAAAGCGGTTTGGCGGTACCTGCTGCGTTGTAGAACTGGTGCTTGCGGTGACGCGATAGAAGCATCATATTTCTATATATAATTTCGCATTACCTTTGATAGCACTGCTCTCGTAGAAACCAGAGTATAGTAAAATCAGGCCGTAGCACGGCATTGTGTTAGACTGGAATGAGTGAACAGCGTATTTCCGTATATCTGGTAGATGATCATCCGCTGGTGCTGGAAGGCGTCAAAACGCTGTTGCACCCAGAGGCTGATATCTGCGTTGTGGGGCAGGCGAACAGCGGGCCAGAGGCGTTAGCTCAACTTCCCACGCATCCGGAGGTACAGGTAGCTGTGATAGACATGAACATGCCCCAGATGTCGGGGGTGGAACTGACACAGGCGCTCCGCACGCACTACCCCCGGATACGCGTGCTGGTGCTGAGCATGGACGACGACTACGCCCAGATACGCGAAGTGCTGGATGCCGGCGGCATGGGATATTTACTGAAGAACACGACCCGCGAAGAACTGAGCACGGCCATTCGCACTATTGCGGCGGGCCGTACCTTTTTCAGCCAGGAGATAGGCAACACGATCCTGCAACATTCCGCCACGGTAGGCACCACTCCCGTAAACCTAACGGCGCGGGAGCACGAGATTCTGCGCCTGATTGCCCGCGAATACTCCAACAACCTGATTGCCGAAACACTCTTCATCAGCGAGCGAACGGTGGAAACGCACCGGAAGAACATCTTGGTCAAGACGAACTCCAAATCGGTGGTAGGTTTGATTCAGTATGCCCTGCGGCACAAGCTGATTCCTTGATTAATCTGTGGGCATGATAGGGCACTACAGCGCAATAGGGCTGGTAGGGGTCAGTATTTGTACTTATTAAATAGTAGAAGGTACAGCACTAGCAGGTGGGGCTAGTCTTTTTCTGGGAGACTGCAACGAAGGAAATATAAACTCGTAGTGGGCTGCCAGAAATTTTCTTACGCTTGAGCTATAGGCTCTAAAAAGCTTGTAAGATCTATCCAGTTAGAACAAAGGGAAATAGGTGCACGGCTTGTTATAGTTCGTGCCAAAGTTACTATGTACTGATTTTCCTCCGTGCCAGTACGGAGGAAGGCCTACGGGATACTAGGTATTTTTAATTTAGCCAAGAAAAAATAGCTCTTTTTATCATTCTACTAAATAAGAAGATAATTATATTTGAATCATTACTGCGGACGACATCAGACCCTTTCTTTTATACAGCCTCATTTAACAAACACTTCTATGGCATCAAAAATCCTCTCCTTTATTTGCCATGTTCCAACACTGGCTCCTGGTTCTTACCCTACAGTGCCCACTCCTGCTACACCCAGCCGGGCAATTGAACCCAAAAAAGAGGTTCAGAATACCGCTGGCGGCCACTTCGCAGCCATTTACGAAAACGACCGGTTTGTGCGGTTCAAGTACATCAACAACGCCAAGTAAAGCTGCTGCTCGCTGCCTGCGCGCGAGTTACTAGCAAAGCCGAAACGCCGCCCGTTGCCAGTAGGCAACGGGCGGCGTTTCGGCATTTAAGCAAGAGTAGTTATTATCTTCCTTATCCACAGAATGAATTGTTGACAGCGCCCGGCTGCAGATTTGGGCTAACTTGCAGGCCATTTCATCTGTTGTGCACACATGAATTCAATGCTAGTTCGCGGCCTGTGGCTGCTGTTGTTGGTGATAGGGGTTGGTCAATCTGGATGGGCGCAAACGGCGGGCATTATGCCCGAAGAAGGCGCCTGGTATGGTATTATAGCCCGCAGTAGCGGCCGCAGCCTCGATATTGCTAACTCCTCCGCCGAAGCCGGGGCTGCCGCCGTGCAGTGGGAGTTCAACCAGGCCCGGAGCCAGCAGTGGCGCTTTGTGCCCGTGATGGCCGGCAGCCAATACTACCGCATCGAGTCGCGCAACAGCACGATGTGCCTAACCCTGGAGCGTCCCGACGAAAATGCGCCCATTGTGCAGCGTCCCTGGACGGGCAGCTTCTACCAGCAGTGGGCCCTGGTGCCCACCGGGCCGGTAGGCACCTTGCAGCTCATCAACCGCGGCAACGACAAATGCGCTGCTTTAGCCGGCGCCGACCGCTTCAACGCGACGCCGGTGGTAGGGCAGGCGCCCCAAAACCGCGCTACTCAGCAGTGGCGCTTGTTCAAGCTGCGACTCAATATTGACGTAACGGCGCCCGGTTTCGGCCCCGTGCGGCCCCTGCCGGCTCTCAATACACCCGCCAACGAGCTGCAACCCGTCCCTACCCCTGATGGCAAGCGCCTTTACCTGGCCCGTACCAAATATGCTGGCAACACGGAAGGAAACACTGAGTCGGGCGATATTTGGGTGAGTACTTCCGCCGACAACGGCGAAACCTGGGGCCCCGCGTCGCGCGTTGAAGGGCTGAACACGGCCCAGAACAACGGTGTGATGTCGGTGCTGGAGGATGGCAAAGCCCTGCTGCTGCGCGGCACCTATAACCGCGACTCCTTCCGCGACGAAGGCGTGTCAAGGGTCGTGCCGGGCGCCAAGGGTAGGAATGCGCTGCCCGAACCGCTGCCCATTCGCAACTACTACTCCGTGAGTCCGTCGAATACGTTCTTTATGACACCCGACGAAAAAGTGCTGCTGCTCTCCATTGAGCGCAGCGACACGCAGGGTAGCAACGACCTTTACGTGAGCTACTCCCTGTCCGATGGCACCTGGAGCGAGCCACAAACCCTGGGTAGCGTCATCAACTCGCCGGGCTTCGACTTCGCGCCTTGGATGTCGCCCGACGGCAAAACACTGTATTTCTCCTCCTATGGCCACGCCGGCTTTGGCGGAGCCGATATCTTCGCCAGCACGCGCCTGGATACGCTAAGCTGGAACTCGTGGAGCGTGCCGCGCAACCTGGGCGGCTCAATCAACGGGGTAGGGTTCGATGCCTACCTATCGGTATCTGGCGACGGTAAGCACGCCTTCTTTGCCTCGGCACCTAAGCCCGATGCTCCCGCCGACTTGTTCCGTACCATCACCGGGGTAACGCAGGAGCCACCCGCACCCGATACCACGGCCAGACCCGTGGCGGCCCGCATCATGCTCACTGGTAAGGTGCTGAATACCAAAACCAGTCAGGCCGTGCCAGCTGAAGTGAAGGCCGTGCGCCTGGGCTCCGACATTATCTTCAACGCCACCGGCCGCACCGATGCTGGCACGGGCTTTTACCAGTTTTCGCTGCCGCCCGGCCAATACCGCCTCACGGCTACCAGCACTGGTTTCCTCACAGCCTCTGATACCGTAACCGTGGCCGGCTCCATGCGCCGCGACCTGCTGCTGGTGCCCGCCGCTGTGGGCTCCAAGCTGGAGCTGCCTACCCTGATTTTCTCCCAAGGCAAATACGACCTGCTGCCCGCTTCCTACGAAGAACTGAACCGCCTGGCCCGCACTTTGGTCGATAACCCCGCCGTCAGCATTCAGTTGGAAGGCCACACCGACAACGTGGGTAATCCCCAGCTGAACGTGCAGCTCTCCCTGGAGCGGGTGCAGGAGGTGAGGCGCTACCTCGTGAGCCGAGGCGTGGCTGCCAACCGCATTGCCACTGTGGGCTACGGCGGCGCCAAGCCTCGCGCCAGCAACGCCCGCGAAGAAACCCGTCGCCTCAACCGTCGTGTAGAGTTCACCATTACCAAGGATTAGTGTTGGCGAGGGGGTAGGGGAGTGGCGATGGAAAGCAGGTTTCGACTCCGCTTATCAGAACATGCCGATATGATTCTCTGAGCGGTATATGGAATACGATGAGGAGACACAATAACTTGTCTCTCCTCATTGAACGATTGAATTAGTGACCGTTGAACGACATCGGCAATGAAGGACACCATATTTCGTGTCCCGCCTCATACCGATTTTCCCCTAGCGACTTTATGCAAGCCATCATCCTCCGCGAACTTGTATTGCCGGATCTGCCCTCAGCGTCGGGGGTAGAGTTGATAGGGGACAGTATATATATAGTAGGCGACGATAGTCCTTTCCTGTATATGCTGGATGCTGCGTCGTTGGAAGCTGGCCGGCCTACCACCCTATTCGAAACGGCGCATTTCAGTACTGGCCGCATTCCCAAAGCCAAAAAGCCCGACCTGGAATGCCTGACTGCCTTAACCCTGCCCAGCGGTGAAACCGGCTTGCTCACGTTTGGATCGGGCAGCGCGCCTACCCGCGAAATAGGCTTCTGGGTGCCGTTGTTGCATGGTTCGGCTACGGTGTACCCGTTGGCGCTGGGGCCATTGTATAAGGTGCTACGGGCACAACTGCCGGTGGGCATCAGCCTGAACGTGGAAGCTGCGGCGGCCACTGCCACGGAGCTGTGGTTGTTTCAGCGAGGCATTGGGGTAGGGGCGCAGAATTTGGTATTCCGGCTGCCGTTGGAGCCGACGCTGGATTTCATCCGCCTCCGCACTGCGCAGCCGCCTACCATCCGCCAGCAGGTGTTGGCGCTACCTATGGTAGGTGGGCACACGGCGGGGCTGTCCGGCGCTACCTGGTACGACGGCCGCTTATTTGTGACGGCTTCGGTGGAAGACACGCTCGACCCCGTAGCCGATGGCGCCGTGCTGGGAAGCCTGGTAGGCATGGCCGAACCCGGCAAAAGCCCCACGTGGGTGCCGCTGGTGCAGCCCAACGGGCAGCCCTACCTACGCAAAGTAGAAGGCGTAGCGGTGCGACGGCGCATTGCGCACGGACACTACGAGCTACTCCTGGTAACTGACGATGATGCCGGCGGTTCTACTGCCCTGATAGCCACGCTACGCCCCTGAAACCAGCGCCAAGCAGTGGCCATACATGCTGCCGCCTGCTTCCCTCACTCTGGCCCTCTTCACCAGTATCGTCCGTACCTTCTTCCTATATCACCGCGCAATCGGCACGCACGAGGCTGCAACAAGGGCAGTACATTCCGCAATAACAGCCATCCGCTGCAATTGCGAATCTACTATACAAAATCTGACTAAGCTCCCAGGATGTCCTATAAAGTCCTGCCGCCATTGGCGGCAGGACTTTTTTTGTTTGTTGTAACTATACATTATGCACCACCGAAGCGAACTTGGTACAGCTACATTAGCTTCTCTCAGAAGGCTTTTAACAAAACATAGTAGTTCATTTTCTTTAGGGAAATGGTAGATAACTTGTCTTTTGTTGGGAAAATAGTTCAGTATCGATAATATCCTCTACACAAATAAGTTAAATAATATATCCTGCCTATATTCTATTAATACATACCCTGTTAATGGAATGATATTGGTATAATACAAAGAAATGGCGATGTATTTGCATTGACGAGCTACACCAGATTTTTGTACTTATCTATGTCTATTGTTGCTCTGCCCATCGTTTTTGAAAACACAGCTGGTATTATTGCCGCGCATTCCGATGGATACGCTTTGGTGCGTTATCATGCGCGACCACGTCGTTCAAACGATTTGCGGAATTTGCTGGAGTATCTGGGAGGCTTTCTGGTAGATCGGGGCTGGCAGCGTATCCTGTGCGACGCGCGCAATATGAAGGCGCTAACGCTAGACGAACAACGTTGGATGCAGGAGCAATGGTACCCGAGCAACGTAATGCGCCCTAATCAGCTCTCTACGGTCTACCTATCGGGAGAAGACGCAGCAGTGCAGTTACTTCTGGAGGAGATGGCGCCCGTTACACAAACACCACCCACATTCAGTAGTCTACAAGAGGCGCAAACGTATTTAGCGAGACGCTCATAAAGCAGCAAGCTACTTGGTATCGGGAAAGGGCTTTATCTTTCGACGTACACCAACACAGCATCTGCATGCACCAGATAATTTATATGAGCCGGGGCGTAGAGCCCATGAGTGAGGAACAGCTGCGGGAATTGCTGCTACAGGCCCGCGCCGCTAACGAAGCAAAAGATATCACCGGCGCCCTGATCTACGGCGACAATCAGTTTATGCAAATCATTGAAGGTGCCGAGAATGACTTGGTGCTGCTATATGCAAAGCTGATCAATGACCCACGGCACCAAAACGTGGTAAAGCTCGCTGACAAGGAGATTATGCAGCGTAATTTCAGCCAATGGACGATGGCTTTCAATACTGTGTCGCCAGAGGAATTTGCCCAGTTGCAAGGCTACGTAGAACCAGACGCACTAAACTTGAAAGCGCCCGGACTAAACGCCGCCGATTCGCTCCTACTGGAAATGATGAAATCCTTCATCCTGAACCCACGAAAATAGCACGGAGTTTTTCTGCACTGTACGCTAATTCAGTTGCAGTTACTCTCGGCTGATAGAAGTGGAAGTAGGGAGTTCTTATAATAGAAAAAGCCGGGGCGCAGCAGTGAAACTGCTGCGCCCCGGCTTTTTACCCTAGTACCCAGAGCCGGGATACCAAAAAACAACCGAAATACTCAAATAAGTAGCTTGTTGTGAGTTGTTTACGAGTTGATTAAATCTGATTCATTTTTTACTGGGAGCGTAAACGGGAGCGTGCGCCCCCAACTTCCTAAAGCCCTGTTTTAAGAGACTTCTAACAAAGGCCCGCGCAGTTCCGCCGTCCCCCGCGCACTGTTGCGCAAAAAGCGCATCACCTCGTGGTAGTTGTGACCCATTTCCTCGACGGCTTCCCGCAGCCGTTCGCCGGCACCGTCAGGCCTACCGGGGGCATTGGTGGAGATGTAGCCCCGCACCATCCAGAGTTCCAACAGGTCGGCTACGGGTAGCTCATACACCCCGTATTGCGCGCTATTATCCGAGTGCAGTTCCACCATGGCGTGCCGGTCGGTAATGGGCGCCACCAGTCGCTTGAGCAGCACGTTTTCGGCCGTTACCAGCACGTAGCTTTCATCCGGTTTGAGCAAATCCCAACGATCCACAAAGGAGCACACCACGATGTCGTGGTGCTTGTAGGTAGGGCTCATGCTGTCGCCCGCCACCTCAAAGGCCCGTAGTGTCTGACTAGCATCAGAGAAGCCCGGCAGATGGTACTGCGCCATGTCTTGCAGAAACTTCGGCTCGTTGAACTGCCGCTGGTAGCCGGCCTGCGCCTGCACGGGCACTAGGGTAGTATTTTCCTTGCCCGTCCTATCCACCGTCACGGCCAGCACCTGGCCACTGGTGATGCCTCGTTGGGGCACAGTTGGAACCTTCGCTTCTACGTTGCTAGCCGCCGGCTGCTTCTCGCCACTCGACCCCGCTAGCAGCATGTCGCCACGACCCATCAGCAGCCAGTCGCCTGAGATTTCCGGCCAGGCATCCAGGATTTCCACCAGCGAATCGTAGCCCGGCTTGAAGTCACCTGCCAAGAACTTATAAACTTTTGAGGCATTTGTATGCCCCAGTTTCTGGCTGGCTTGATTCGCATTAAGCTGATAGTGAGCCAATACTTGCCGAATTCTGCTGCTGACGCCAGTAGGATTCTCCATCTTTTTCGTAATTTATGGTAGCATTTTGGCGACATTGTTCGTTATATTGTACGAACATTCTCACTACTTACACTCAAATGTAAGAAATTACCAACAAAATGCAAGAGCTTACGAAGAAGATTCCCGAAAGTTCCGAGCCGGCGCCCACATTGCGCGACCTCTACAACCAAATGGGCCCACGCAATGGCCTTGCGGCCCGCGTAGTAGAACACTTGGCCGCTACTGGCACCACTGTGGCGCTTAGCACCGTGTTCAACGTCATCTACGGCCGTTCCAACCACGCCGTCATCACCGACGCTTTTCTCACGGTAGTAGCCGCCGAGAAGCAGCGCCGGGCTGATGTAGCCGCCCGTACGCGGGCCCTAGCTGAATAACACCATGCAAGTAGCCCTACTAGTCCCCGAAACCGAGTGGAAGTCACTGCTCAACACGGTTAGCCAGCTGAAGGCCGCCCACGAAGCCGCCCAGGCCGCCGCGCCCGACCCCGACGAAATTCTAACCGTGCCCCAGGCGGCCGAACTGCTTGGCCTCACGCCCGAAGCCGTGCGCCGCGCCCGCCGCGAGGGGCGCCTGAAAGGCATCCGCCGCAACGAAAAGGAGTGGGGGTTCTACCGCTCCGTGCTCGAAAAATTTCCCCGCCGTCATCACCGTCAGTCCCGCTAACGCATGTCTACTTCCCTGCTACCCGTTGTGGGCCCCGACAGCCCCGAAACTCGTTCCATCATCATCGTGCAGAAGGCCAAGCTCAAAGACCAGCACCTGACCTGCGAGTTCACCGAGCAGCGCGACGAGGAAAGCCCCGCCCGCGCCTTCGCTGTCACCTGCCAGGAACAAGTCCACCCCGACTTGCCGCACGCCCTCAGCCGCTTGGTGCCGCACTTGTGCCTACTCACCGAGCAGCTGACCGAAACACCCGACTACTGGCCCAGTGACGACGAGGAGCTACCCCCTTGTTTCGCTTCGTTCACCGTCACGGGCTTCTCCATGGGCAAGAATCAGGGCGGCGTCACGCTCATCGGCCAGCGTGAGCTAACCAACGGCCGGGTACTCAACCTGACCACGCCCTATCAATCCTTCGACGACGAGCAAAGCAGTTACGCCTACGCTGGCCTGCTTGAGACTACCCTGGCCACGGCCCTCGTTGAAGTTGAAGCGGCCCTACGCGGTAAGTGCACCGACTACCGCCAGCTTGAACTAGCTTTTAGCTCTTAGCTGCTAGCTCTTAGCTTTTTATGAACGACGCCAACAGCTAAAGGCTAATGGCTAACAGCTTAAAAATGAAGGCCCCCGCGTTTCTATTCTACACAGGCGACTTCCTCAGCTCACCCGACGTGCAGCTCATGGAAGCCCATGAGGTGGGGGCCTACTGCCTGCTGCTATTCAACTCCTGGCAGTCCGACCGCCCCGGCTTCCTCCCCGACGACGAAAACCGCCTGCGTCGCATTGCCCGCCTCAGTCAGCCGCAGTGGGCCGACAGTCGCGAACTGCTGCTCAGCAAATTTCCGCTCGACCCCGCCGACCCTACCCACCGCTACAACCCGCGCCTGGTGCAAGAGGCTATCAAACAAACCACCAAGCGCGAGCGGTTGGCTGCCAACGGCCGCAAGGGTGGCCGCCCCGCAAACCAATTACTTTCCCTGGAAAACCAACTGGTTTCCGAAAATCCGCCCGCCGCGCTGGCTGCCTCACCCGAAAACCAATTGCTTTCAACTGATAAGCAAAAGCTTTCTGGCAAAAAGCAATTGCCCCCAAAAGACAAAGCAATTGAAAAGGCTTTCAATTTCAGTTTCACTACTTCTAACGAAGTAGAGGGAGGCGCGCCCGCGCCCAAGCTTTCAAAAGTGAAAAAACCATTGCCCCGGCCCACGCCGGCTGAGGTGCAGGCCTACGCCGCCGAGCAGTACCCCGACAATGCCGAAGCCCAAACCGAGGCCGTTTCCTTCTGCGACCATTACGACAGCAACGGCTGGCGCGTGAGTGGCAAAACCCTGATGGCGGACTGGCGCGCCGCCTTTCGCAATTGGATGCGCCGCCGCCCGCAATTCCAAGCCACCGGCTCCGCTAAACTGGCCGCCACACCTGCCCGCGCCCGCACTGCTCCCAAACCCACCGACCCCAGCCGCTGGAGCTGATAGGCAATTATTAATAAGCATTGAACAATTATCAATTGCTCAGCCCGCACGATTAAACGCTTCATTGCTCACTGTTCATTACTCATTGTCAATTGAAACCGCACACGCCTCCGCAGGCCCTTGACCTGGAAGCGGCCGTGCTCGGCGCCGCTCTACTCGAAGCCGATGCTCAGCGCACCCTGCTGGCCACGCTGCCCGATGAACAGGTGTTCTACCTGCCCGCCCACCAGCAGGTGTACCTAGCCATTCGCGACCTGGTACAGGCTGGCCAGCACGCCGACCTGCTCACTGTCGTGGCCCAACTGCGTCACCGCGGCACCTTGCAGCGCGTCGGCGGCCCTGCTTTCGTGGCCGGCCTCACCGCCAAGATCAACTCCGCTGCCCACCTAGAAACCCACTGCCGCCTGTTACAGGAGCAGCACGCCCGCCGCGTCATCATCCGCGCCAGCAGCGAGCTAACCGCCTACGGCTACGACGACACCCGCGACCCGCTGCAACTGCTGGCCGACGCCCAACAGCACCTCACCAGCCTGCACCGCACCCTCGAAACCCGCCCCCCGCAAACCGCCGCCGATGCCTTCGCCGCCACCTTCGACCGCCTGGCCCAGGCCGTGCAGCAACGTGGCCTCACCGGCATCCCCACTGGCCTCACCCAACTCGACGGCCTCACCGGCGGCTGGCAACCTGCCGACCTCATTATCCTGGCCGCTCGGCCGGCCATGGGCAAAACCGCCGCCCTACTGCACTTCGCCCGCACCGCCGCCCTCGACCACGGCCAGCCCACGGCCATCTTCAGCCTCGAAATGCCTACCCTGCAACTCATGCAGCGCCTGGTGGCCAGCGAAGTGCCCGGCTACTCCAACTCCGATCTGCGCCGCGGCAACCTGCCCGGCGGCCTCGACCAGGTGGCCAGCATCCGCCAGCAAGCTCAGCGCCTGCACACCCACGGCCATCTACTCCACATCGACGACACGCCCGGCCTCAGCATCCAGCAGTTGCGCGCCAAGTGCGCCCGCCTCCATAGCCAGCAGCCGTTACGCCTGGTACTAGTCGACTACATTCAACTCATGCGCGGCGACACGAAAGGCAACCGTGAACAGGAAGTCAGCAGCATCAGCCGCGGCCTGAAGGAACTAGCTAAAGAACTCAACGCCCCCGTCATCGCCCTCTCCCAACTCAGCCGCGACGTGGAGAAAAGGGGAGGGGACAAGCGCCCGTTATTGTCCGACCTGCGCGAGTCCGGCAGCCTGGAGCAGGACGCCGATTGTATTGTCTTTCTCTGGCGCGGCGAGTACTACAACATTGCCGAGTACGAGGACGGCAGCCCTACTAAAGATACCGTGCTCTTCGATGTAGCCAAGCACCGCAACGGCGCCACCGACGAAGTCATTGCCGCCTGCACCATGCGCCGCGGTACTTTCCAAGATCTACTCCCAAGCAGCAATAGCCGCTTGCACTCCGTCGCCTAGCAAGCAAACCGCCCGATAACTGATGTAGTTTATTTTAGCATCAAGATGAAATTACCATCCTTTCTAGAAGCCGCCCGCCGCCGCTGGCTCACACAAGCCGACCACGCTACCCCCGACTACCGTCAAGCCGGCGAACAGGCCCTCACCCTCGCCGCCGAAGCCTACGCCCAAACGCCCGCCTACAACCATCAACTACAGCTTGATGAACTGCACGCTCGCATCCGCCGCCTCGAAGCCGACCTGGTAGCCGAACGCACCGCCGTCCTCAAACTACACCGCCAACTCGACCAGCAAAATATTCCCACTCCTAAGCGTCAGCTCCGCGCTCAACTAACTGAGCTGCACACTGCCGAGTTAACCCGCCTCCGTCGCTGGCTTTCCTCCTCCGAAACTACCAAGCTCTTCACCCACACCCGACTGCTCAACCTGCAAACCGAGCTGCGTCGTCGCATCAATCATCTAGAACGCTCACAGCTTCCGTAATCAAGCCCGCCTAAAACAGTTCTTAACTGACTACTTATTTTCGTAATGCTTGTGCGCTTTACATTATTATAAGGTATGATTGCAATACGGGCATGAGCTGCTAGACAAACCCTCTAATTGTTCCTGAACTGACTCACTCAAATACTTTTGCATCCGACATTTCTCAGATTGGCCGTTGATGAGCCACCGTTCCAGACAGTAGTAAGATCAAAGTTGTTTTGCATCTTTTACAGAAGATTTATAAAAGTGCCTTAATATTGGAAATTGCTTGGGAATAGATGGTAGAAAGTATACGCTAGGAGCAAAAACTACTTTTGCTCTATTTTCGCAGCCCTAAAAGTAAATCCTTGTGCTGATTACTGACTCTGCTTATCGGCTGCCGCTTGTTTATGCTCTTAAGCCAGACCAAACCCTCACTTCCGGCGCCAACCGCCCGCTGCTGATTCGCGGCGTCGATGCCGAAACCGAGGAAGAAGGCGACTACGTGTTGAAAGGTAGCGGAGCTGAACGGATGTCTGTGGAAGCTTTCGAACGGGAATTGCTCGGCTGTTTTGCGGCTTGGCAGGTAGGTCTTCAAGCCGTGACGCCAGTGCAGATAGATGTTAGCCCTGAGTTTTTGGCACTCATGCGCGGGCGAGAAGAGTACGGTTTAATTAGCCGCTCACTAGGACGCAACTTTGGCTCCGAGTACCAAAGAGGTCTTCGCGAATTCGTTACAGGTCAGCCGCTGACGACCGCCGAACTGGAACAAGCCCAGTTGATTTTTGCGTTTGATGTTCTGATAAATAACGTTGACCGCAATGCTCTCAAGCAAAATATGCTTACCGATGGGCAGCGCATTGTGCTACTCGACCACGAGCTAGCATTTTCCTTTACCAAAGTATTGCCTTTTCTACGTTCTCGCCAACCTTGGCTCCTGGAGGAGGTTGATGTGCGGGAGTGGATTCAGAAGCATTATTTCTTTCCTCACCTGCGGGGCCGCCAGTTCGACTTTACTACCCTAGTCCCGCAACTTTCACGTTTAGATACCGCCTTTTGGCAAGCTGCCCGCCAGCATACTCCCACTGCTTGGCAAACCGAACAAGTAGACGATATTGAGGCGTACATCTGCCAAGTGCTGTCACACGTATTAGAATTTACTCAGGAACTTAACCGCGTAACCGCATGAAAACCTATCAATATCAGGTGTTGCGTTACCTGCACGACTACGTGACGGGCGAGTTCGTGAACGTGGGTCTGGTTTTCTACGAGCCTCAGACTCATTTTCTCCGTGCGCAAGTCATATCAAAGGCCCAGCGCCTAACCGAATTTTTCCCCGGCCTAATAGGTCGTCATATTCTCTCTGTTCTCAAGCATTTTGCGGCGGCTGTCAACCGCGAGGGACAAGCTTTGACTACTCAAGGTCCACTGTTTGTTCAGGCCGAGGAGTTCGACCTCAGCCAATTTACCCGCAGCCTTATACGCCCCAACGATGCCGCTTGGCAGCTGACCAACGTGGAACAAGGGTTGACGCTAAATACCGACCGTACATTTGCTGACCTCTACCAGCGGCTTATTGGCGAGTACCAACAGGAAGCTCCGCCTGCCCGCACCGCCGACGAGCGGGTATGGCGGCAGTCCTACAAACAATATTTTGATCGTCACCATTTGACTGAGAAGCTGAAGCCCCGGCAAGTTCCGACGGCCAACGACGAAATCAAATTCGATCATACCTGGCAAAATGGAGTGCTCAACTGCTTTGAAGCCGTCACCTTTCAGCTCAAGCAGCCTGCCAAAGTCAAAGACAAAGCGTATAAATGGGTAGGTCGTCTCACCGAGCTAGGGACGGGCGATGTGCCGCTACACGTATATTTGTTAACGGCTTCTCCCGCCGACCCAGCGTTGCAGGAAACCATCGAGCAGATCATCACGGCCGCTAGCAGCCCGATGGTGCAGGTCGATATTATTCACGAAAACGAGGCGGAAAATTTCGCTCGTCAGATAGAACGTAAGATGCAAACGGCTGGTCACGAGTAACCCATTGCTTTTCAAATTCCAACCAACGGACGGCTTTCTGCGGGAGGTCGTCCGTTTTGCTTTTGCGGGCCAGCTACCACCGGTAATCTCGCTAGGCAGGTTAGTAATTTTCAGTTTCATTGCCGACCTTTCCCATAGTTCGCATTTTCTTTTCTGTTATTCTACTTTACTTTTCCGCTATTCTACTTAATCTGCTATGCAACCACCTCCTCATCCTAGTGCTGCTACCGGTCCTGATATGTTTGCGGGCCAAGTCACCACCCAGGTCTTATTACCCAACCCTCCCAGTTTTGCCGGTCACCAAACGTTTGCCTTGCGCTCTGCTTGGTTGAAGAAAGGCCTCGATGCGCTACGCGATGATGCCCGAGTCTTCAGCGCCGACGATGCACTGGTTACCTTGGGCGTGGGCAAAAACATGGTTAGTGCTATTCGCCATTGGTTGATAGCCACCCAACTGGTTGGGGCTGCCGAGCGCAGTGGGGAGTTTCTGGCCAGTGGCTTAGGAACATTCCTGTTCGCCGCCGACGGGCACGACCAATACCTGGAGGACCCCGCAACGCTTTGGTTACTCCACTGGAATCTGTGCGGACCTGGCAGCCAGGCCTACACATGGGTATACGCCTTCAATATGTGGCGCGAGTGGGAATGGAGCGAGGCTGCCTTAGCCGATGCTATTCTCAGTTCCGCGCAGGCTAACAGCAGCAAAACCTCATCATTCGAAACGGTAAGGCGCGATGTTGGCGTGTTCATCCAAACCTATCTGGCGCCTACCGACCGCGGTCAGAACACGGAAGATGGCCTCGATTGCCCCTTACGTGAACTAGGGTTGTTGCGTCCCGCCCTGGGTAATCAGCAGCAGTACACCTTCGCAGTAGGTCCCAAACCTAGCCTGCCAACTGCCATTTTCGCGTGGGCGCTCCTGAACTTTTGGGACTGGAAATACCCTGGTACTACCACCATTGCGGCTCGCGATATTGCCTACACAGAAGGCTCACCAGGTATTGTATTCAAGCTAGATGAAGATTCTACGCTGGCATACTTGGACCAATTGGAAACTCTAACCAATGGCCTGTTGCGCTTTGAGGATACTCCCTTGGTTCGTCAGGTAGTTCGTACTACTGCAGCGGCTCTTACTCCCGAAGTGCTGCTTTATTCTTACTACGCTGCTCCAATGCTTGAGCAGCTGCATGCTTAGCTTTCATGTCTGCTACCTCCACCCAAACGCTTGCTGATATTGTTTCGGTCCAGCCTCGCTTTGGCCGTTCCGTGCATTTGGAGCGTGACCTCGCGGCTGGTACTGCTACCGACGGATACTTCCTTACTACCTCGGCCTCAGAGGCGCTGCAAGGCGTGTTGCGGGCCCATACCACACCCCTCGACCGCGCTCTGTCGCTCATCGGTCCTTATGGGGCTGGTAAAAGTGCCTTTGCTACGTTCCTAGCCCGACTCGTATCCGAGCCGAACTTCCGCCGGACCACCCAACTCCCGGCCGACTTACCCACAGTGCCTCAGCTGTTGCCTATCCCCATCGTGGGTTCTCGCACGGCTATTGGTCCGGTTCTGTTAGCCGCCTTGCGCAGTGCCTTGAGTACGGCCCCTGGTGCGCCAGCTATTCCCAGTGCTGTCGATAAAGCTGAAGCCAAACCCACTCCTCGCAATATTGCCAATGCCTACGTGGCAGCTGCCCAAGCTGTAGCTGCAGCGGGCCAGCACAATGGTTTGCTGTTACTTGTCGACGAAGCGGGTAAATTTTTGGAGTACGCCGCCGCTTACCCCCAAGCCGGCGATATTTTCGTGTTGCAGGAGCTAGCCGAGGCTGCTGCCCGCGCACCACAAGAAGCCGCGCTGTGGGTGCTGACCGTTCTGCACCAAAATGCCGAAGCCTACGCGCACCGTCTCGGCCGTACCCAACAAGGCGAGTGGGCCAAAATAGCCCAACGCTTCCGTCAACTGCCACTCTTTCCGTCCGATGTGGAGCGCATGGACTTGATTGGTCGTGCCCTGCGGCACGCTCCCGAGCTGCACCTCAACGGCACACTATCGAGTCAGCTAGCCCCCGTGCTCGACCCCAAAGCGCGGATGCTCCCCAACGGCCTCGAAGCCCGATTCCCTGACCTCGCCCGCGCCGCCTACCCGCTGCATCCCTTGGCTCTGCTGGTGGTGCCTGCGTTGTTCCGGCGAGCCGGCCAGAGTCACCGCAGCATCTTCAGCTTCCTCGAGGGGCAGGAAAACGGTGCCCTCGGCCGTTTTCTGCTGGAGCAGCCCTACGATCCTGCCAAACCGGCCTTTTTTACCCTCGACGGCCTGTTTGACTACAGCCGCGACGTGCTGTTGTCGCACTATACCGGTCCCAGTGCTCGCCCCTGGCTCGAAGCCGTTGAACTGGTTGAAAGCGACTTGGCTATCAACCCACCCCTCAGCCCATTGGCGGTACGGGTGCTTAAATGCATTGCCCTGCTCAACTGGTTACGAGAGCCACGCTTGTTAGCCTCCGATGCGGTACTCACCGCCGCGCTCGGCCCCGATGCCGCTGTGGCTATCGAGGAATTGGAAAGCCGCTCCCTCATTGTGTGGAGCCGCGCCCGCCACAGCTACCGCTTGTGGGAAGGTGGTGATGTCGATGTAGAAGCTGAGCTAACTACCGCCCGCGCTACGTTGGCCGGTGATGTGCTGCTTTCCGCCGCTACCGATCCGGCCTTGTTTCCGCTGCCGCGCTTAGTAGCGCGTCGTCATGCTTTCCGCACCGGTACACTTCGCCCAGTGTCAGTCGAAGTACTCCGCCCTGAAGCTCTCGTTGCCCGTGCTATGCAGAGCCCCGCCGAGCTGGCAGTATTGCTTTGCCTAGCCCCAAACGCTGCTGCCGAAGCGCAGGCTTTAACTGATGCCCAGCGGCTAGCTCAGCCTAACTTTTTAATTGCGGTAGCGCTCGAAACCGAAGCCCTGCGCGATGCGGCTTACGATTTGGCCGCCGCTCGGGTAGTTCTCGATACCGTGCCAGCTATGCTCGGCGACCGAGCCGCCCGTCGTGAGTTGGCCCTCCGGCGCCACGAGGCCGATACCATTTTCCGTGCCGAATGGGCCCGCTTATTCGAGCCCGCGTTAGGGGCCGAAGACTTGACCGCTGCCGATGCTACCACGGCTATGGCTACTTGGTTCACCCAAGGCCAAGAATTACAGCTGCCTAATGCCCGCGCTTTCAGTCAGGAACTATCCAATCTGGCCGACCGAACATTCCATAGCACCCCTGTGCTGCGTAATGAGCTGCTTAACCGCCGCCAGCTTTCTTCCGCCGGCGCCGCCGCCCGCGGGGCCCTCGTCAAAGCCATGCTCAACCAGGGCGAGCAGGCGCGGCTAGGCTTTACCGGCTACCCGCCCGAGTACGCTATGTATGCCTCGGTGCTGCATGCTACCGGTCTCCATTACGAGTTGCCCGATGGTACCTGGGATTGGCGTAGCCCCCTCGACACCCCCGACGACCGTGCCGAACTCCTGCCGGTATGGCACGCCATCGAGCATAAAGTGTTCGAGTCACCGCGCCCTATTGCACTGCCCGACCTCTACGACCACCTGCGGGCCGCACCCTACGGCGTATCTGAAGGCGTACTGCCGGTGCTGCTAGCTATTTTCCGCCGCGCCCACCAGGGCGACACCTCGCTGTACCGCGAAGGAAATTTCCTGGCCGAGGAGAAAGATGCTGATTGGGAATTGCTACTACGCCGTCCCGATATGTTTGCCCTCGGCGACAGCCGGGTGCAAGGCGCCCGCCTAGCCGTAGTAGAGCGTATTGCCGAGGCCACGGGCGTAGCTTCTCAGTTGGTACCCGTAGTGCGCCGCTTGCTCAAGATGCAAGCTGGGCTGCCCGAGTACACGCGCCAAACCAATCGGCTCGAACCAGCCGTTCTCGAACTCCGCGATGCTTTTCAGCAAGCCCGCTCGCCCGAAAACCTGCTATTCTACGCTGCGCCGGTCGCGCTTGGCTTGCCGCCCTGGCCCGCCGATGCACCCGCCGACGCGCCCCGTATTGAGCTGTTTTTCGCCCGGCTCAATGCGGCTTTGCAGGCGTGGAATGCTGCCTACCCCACTGTTCGTGAGGAGGGCCGTGACCTATTGCTAAAAGCGTGTGCCTATCCCGCTGGCGCCGAAGGGTGGGCCCAGCTTCACCAGTATCTCCGTTCGCTGATTGGTTCGCCCCAACTACCACAAAAATTAGTGCCCTTAGCTGGCCGTTGTACTAGCAACAACCCCGAGGAAGACCTTGACCGGGTACTCGCGCTGATAGCCAACCGCCCACCCCAGCTGTGGCGCGATGTCGATGTGGCGGCTTTCTCTAGCCACGCTGCCCCCTTTGGCAATGCCCTACAAACACTGGCAGCCAGCGTTGCGCCGCCCCCAGCTGCGGCGCGCCCTGCTACCAAAGCCCAGCGCCAGCAGGTCGACCGGTTTGTGACTCGGCTTGGGGAGCTGCTGCCCGCCCCAGACACTCGCCCGCCCGTTCACCTGCTCCGGGCCGCCGTGCTGCGCTGGCTCGATGCGCTGGAACAAGAAGATCAAGCTCAATAATCCTTTGCGTGATGAATTTACCCAACTATACCGGCCCGCGCCACCCCGAAGGCCAAAAGGTGCGTCACATTCTCTGCCTCTCCGGCGGCAAAGATTCTACCGCCTTGGCACTTTATATGCGGGATAGAGTACCTGAAATGGAATACGCCTTTGCCGATACTGGGGAAGAACTACCGGAGACGTATGATTATTTGGCAATGCTAGAAGCCTACTTAGGTAAGCCTATTGTTCGCCTCAATCCAGATCGGCTATTTCAACATCACTTGGATATTAGGAATGGCTTTCTGCCTTCCGGCCGCCAGCGCTGGTGTACTGATTTGCTCAAAATAAAACCTTTCGAAGCTTTCGTTGGCGATGATTTAGTCTATTCCTATGTAGGTATCCGAGCTGATGAAAACCGGTCTGGCTACATATCTAGTAAGAATAATATAATTCCAGTACTACCTTTTAAAGATGACGGACTTGAGTATAAGGACGTGATGCAATTACTTGATGACAGTGGTTTAGGATTGCCTAAATACTATGAGTGGAGGTCACGCTCGGGTTGCTATTTCTGTTTCTATCAGCAAAGAAATGAGTGGGTTGGTCTGAAAGAACGTCACCCAGACTTGTTCGAGAAAGCAAAAACCTTCGAAAGATTTGACGAAGAAACTGGTACTCGTTTTACTTGGAATCAGCGTGAAAGCTTAAACGAGTTGGAACAACCAGAGCGAATGGCACAAATAAAAGCTGATCATCAACAGCGCTTGGAGCGACAAAAAAATTTCGTTTCAGCTGATTTATTGGATATTCTTGGGGATGATGACAGTGAAGAGGGATGCTTGATCTGCCACTTATAAAAAGGAAAACTAAGCGTTATGGCTGACTTGGGATTATCGTTTGGGCGTACCTTCCCTCTAATCAGAACAGAAGTTTCAGCAGTACTACATGCCTTTTCTGCAGGAGAAGATATGAAAAGTACAATGGTAGCAAACGAAAAAATTCCAGCGGCGAAAGGTTATTGTAGGAGAGCTGGATTGATTGATAACGAACGGCAGCCTACGCCATTCGGCGAACAGGTTATCTCGCATGACCCAAACTTGGTTAGGCCAGAAACGCTATGGCTCATACATTATTTTCTCTCTGCTCCACATTATGCCACACCCAATTTCTGGGGTGATTTGGTTATTAATAAACTCTCGCTTGGAGAAAATATTAACTCTGATTCTATTAAGAAAAGAATTGCTGAATACGCTATTGCAGCAACAGGAGTAAATCAATCAGACTCTACCGTCGATTCAGCAGCAGCGTCATTTTTAGGGACTTATGCGAAGAAAACGTCATTATATGAACTAGGCATATTTCCAGAAAGAACTGATAAAAATGGTGTGGTAAGAGAGCAATCCGGGCAATACCAAATGAGTACCCCTCAACCTATCCCCCCAACAGCTTTCGTGTGCATTCTAGCAGATCACTGGCAGGCAAATTTCCCTAATACTGCTTCCATAGACGAAGAGCAACTCACCCAGAGTGACTTACCGCGGCTGCTGTTGCTAGGAGTTGATGGTTTCAATGCCAAGCTAGCTGAACTAGCCGATCCTCAACGGGGCTTGATCCAGCGCCAACGCCGTTTCAACCCGCCCCAGTTGCTGCGCCGTTGGACCGATCCATCTGTACTTTGGAATGCTCTCTATGCTTGAGTCTCTTTTTACCAGTCATGCCTTCTATTTTAGCCGCTGAGTCGGCAGCGCCGTTGCCCGTGCGCCTACTCGTTGCGGGGTTGCGCCCGCCTTCAGCCCCTCGTGTGCGTACTGCCTTAGTAGCTCTGGGAGCTGCTGCATATGCCGCTGCGCCCGAAGTATGGGCTTCAGAATTGGCCCTAAATAGTGTGCATTTAGGTCTGCATGTGGCTGACCACTGTCAGCCCCATGGCCACGTTAGCCTCGATCCTGTTCGGCTGCTCGACTATCTATTGAGTCTGCTGCCTGACCCCGATACGCCCGAGCCGCCCGACCCCATTATATCAGGCGTCTGGGTATGGGGATTTGATGTGTTACTTGCTAAGTTGTCCGAAGCCGAGCGGTCTGCCTTTTGGCACCGTCTACACGGCACTGCCTCCTACCGGCCACCGCTGGTTCTGGCCTTGCCAGCCGCTCTGCTAGGCCGTTTTGGCCCTACCGACCCTGCCAATACATGGGGGGCACAACGTTTTCTTTTGCTGCCGTAACAGCCTCCTACCTGTCCTTCTATTTATCTTTTGACTATCTTATGTCCTACTCAATACGCGAAATTACCACTCAAAACGCCCAAGCTGCCTTTGTCAGTGATGTTGCGCTCGACTGGTACCCCAATCACCCTAACAATGCTAATCTAGCAGCATCCTATTCCTGGACGCGTCAGCAAATCGGAGAGGAGCTGCCCTCGCTAGCTGCTCTTAACCGTCTGCGCGAGGGGTTTGAGTCTGACGAAATTGCTAAGCTTGGCAACCGTCACCTTTGGGAAGCTATCTATGGACATGGTAAGTCGCACTTAGCCCTAGCCCTGGCTAATTTTTTCGGCAAGCCCGCCGATTCGCCCGAAGTCCAAAAAGTACTAGCTGCCATCAAGCATGCCGAAGGCGACTACGAAGGCCTTAAAAACTTTAAAGCCAGCCGTCAGCCCTATCTAGTTCTGCGTCTATTTGGCAACAAGCCCTATACCCTAGCACAGGGCGTTATGCGCGGCCTCGAAAAAGCGTTTGAAGAAAATCCTGCTACCAAAGGCACCGAGCTAGGCCTGTGGTTTAAGCCCGCTGAAGAAGGGCTTGCGGCCCTTGCCAATAATCCAGATCAGGTTGCTAAGGCTAATAAATTCCTCAAAACGCTTACACCCGCACTTACTCTACAGGACCTGCACGAGGACCTCAGCACGCGCCGGGGCCAGTACCGTGAGCAGCTCAGTCAAATGGTGCACCACGTTACTGGTTTCCCGCCAGCCTTTGGTGATGTGCTCGGGCCTAAGCAAGTGGTCGAAAGTGTAGTAGATCAATTCTGTGGCGAGGGCAAGCCCTTCGCCGGCTTGCTTGTTCTCTTCGATGAGTTTGGCCGCTATATCGACGACTATGCCCGCGAATACGATCTGCTCAGCAAAAACCAACCTCTACAAAACCTACTTGAAGGCATTGCCAGTCGGCAAAGCCGGGCTGCTATCGTTGCCTTCACCCAAGCTAATCCCGAAGGTATTGCCCGCCGTGTGATGGGAGCCAATGCAGCTCGGCTAGAAGAAGTGAATAAGGAGCTTACTCGCTTCCCAGATCCTCAGCGCAAAGCCCTTGTTTCACCCCTTGAGGCCGTCCTAGGTGACTTTCTGAAGCAAACTGAAACCAACTGGAATGCCCTATTAGATGCTAATCCAGCTGCCGAAGCTGGCCTTGATGCTGCCATTGATATGACTAAAGTCTTGTTTCCGGCGCGCTATGCCAGTTGGAAATCGAGCCAGGTTCAGCACCAACTGGGCTATGAGTGCTACCCTCTGCACCCACTAACTACAGCGTTGCTCTGTACTCTAGGCATTCGCGAAACAGTATCGGCGCGTCCCAGTCTGGGTTTTGTGCAGGAATCGTATCGCCGTTTCGCCGATTATTCTGCCCTAGCACCTGACGGCACTTTGCAGTTCATTTCTGCTACGCAGCTAGTCGCCTACTTCAAAGAGTCACTGGCAAAAAAGGACGAGGATTGGAATCGTTACCTCAATGCCATACGTCTAGCCGATACCGACTTGCCCCGACTCGGTAAACAGGACGCCGCTAATATTAAGGCGGATGTACTAGCCGCTATTTTTATACGCGAAACAGCGAACCTTACTATTGGTGCCGGCATTACCGACTTCGAGGGAATTATCGCAGCGCTCTGCGGCCACCCCCGCGCCGATGTAGGCAAGGCGTTGCGTGAGCTAGCTGCTGACGGGCGTATAGAGCACGACCCCGCAGGTAAGAAATACATGTTCTATAACCTGGGCCAAGATAGCATGAAAGCTAAACGGGCCTTGGCTCAAGAGACTGACCAGCTTCTGGCTGACCCCTTCGATTTAGCTAAGGCATTGCGCAAGCAGCTGCCAACGCTCGACTATGCCGAAGAGGTATCCCTCGGCAACGCCATCGATTGGGCGGCTCCCGTACACATTGTTCCATGTGCGCTCTGGTCCCGTGACTACTTGCGTCAACTGCTGCGTCGCTACCAACTCAATGCTGAACGCACTTGGCTCGATACCGGTGTGCGGCGTGGCTACGCTATACGCCCTGTAGGCCATACCGAAGAAGACGTGGCTTGGCTTCGTACAAATGCGCCTACCGATTTTGAAGTGGTAATACAGGAATTGGATGCAGCCTATCCGCCACCAGCCGTGCTAGTGTTACCGCAAGAACCTCATGCTGGCCTACTGCGCGCTTTGGCCCAACAACAAGTGCTGCAAGACTGGGGTCCGCAAACTCGCGCTGATTTTGGTGACAAAGCCATTGAACAGATTCAGACCCAAATTGCTGAACAACGGCAAGTAGAAATAAGCAAGCTGCGCGACGAAGAGAAAAAGGTCGCCGACTACCGGGTGCCTACTGTGTATGCCCCAATGGTGAATGCTGAGTTTGCTACAGTTCCTAAGCCTTCCCTTCGAGCCTTGCTCAAGGCCTGCTATACTCCCGCCTATGGATGGCGCGCCCCTTATCTTGATGATGCTATGAGTAGCACTAGCTACCGCAAAGGTGTGTGGACGGCTTGCGACTACCTGCGCCGTGACAAGTTCATCGATTGGGAAGACAACACGCGTGGCTCGGGTGGGGCACCCGCTCGCAAGGTGTATGAAAAAATTCTATGTGATTCTACTACTACTTGGGCAGTAGTAGATAAGGGACTCCGGGTTGTAGACCCACGTCTCGACGTCGTGCAGCGGGGATGGAAAGTACTAGAGGAAGCGGTACCTGCTGGTACCAGACCCGACGACCGAGTATCCCTCCGGGAACCTCTATTGAAACTGCTGAATGCTCCTTATGGCTACGACTATTATGCCCTAGGCTTGTTGTTTTGTGCTTGGGCTGGCCGGCACCGGCGTACCCTGAGCTTCTATCAAGGTAGTACCGGCCAACGTTTGGTTGGAGAACAATGGTTTAGTACTGAGACTAACTTTGAAAAAGTAATTTCTACTCTCCTTGGTCACCTTGACCTGCATGCCGCCCGTGAGGACCAAAACGTAGTTAATGAACGCATTGAATTAGTAATAAGGGAGTGGGAGGAACACAAAACATTAGATTTCACGGAAGCTGTTAGTCGTTTAGCCGAGTTGAAGGAGTACGCTACCAACGAAGCCAGTGACCCCGTGTTGCGCGAACGTGCTTTGGATGCGGCTCCTCAATTAACAGCTGCTATACAGAAGATTAATGAATATCATATTCGGCTAGACCAAGTGCTTGAGGAGTTACCAGCTCTTGCAAGTGCTAATGTTGATAACGTTCGTGCTACGGCCAAACTACTAACAGAAGTGCGAGTAGGTGCTCCTCAAGTAAGTGTGCTGCCCAAAGACCTTGACCATGCTATTCAGGTGGAAGCAAAAGTTATAAGTGCCATCCGTAGCTTGACTATGTCTTCTTACATTACCTACTCTTCTCCGGCGCAGACTAACTCCTTAAACAAGTGCAAGGAAAATGAGGGTCGCTTGTTGCAAATGAAATCCTGCCTCAGTGGTTTGGACACTGAGCTAGGTGTATCGAAACTAGAGGAGGGGCTTAAAATCATACAGTTCGAAAAGACTCGAATAGAGGGTGAGGAGCTGGACGCCGTATTGTTTAGTCGGCTTAAGGAAGTAGATAAGCTACGCAACCTAGCCGAACTACGTCATGCTGTTGCCGAGTTTTCCACTCGGAAAGCCCATTCCGAAAAAGGTATCACCAATAAAAAGTTAACTCTAGATAATGCTCAGGCTCGTATCCAGCAGCTAGAGCAAGAATTAACTACTGCTGTAATTAAAGCTAAAACGCTGCCTGAGCATGAAGGCAAATCTCTGAAGGCGTTAACCAAGGAAGTAGCACAATTAACGGCTAACCTTCAACGGCAATATGATGCCTATCAGCAGGCGACCCCAGAAGCTGCTCAGCACGAAGAAGCTCTCAAATGGTGCGGTATCTGGACTAAAATTCTAGATGGGCTAATTGAACTCGCCGACGATACTGTTGAAAATACAGGTGAGTTGACAAAGCTTTTGAAAAAGTACGACAAGCTTTTGCTGCATTCTGGTATAACAGAAATTCAGCAAGCATTTGTCGGTAAGGCTAGAAAAACTGTGGAAGCAGCTTTCGCCGTGCAGGTACAGGCTGCTGTTGATACACTTACCGCGCTAATCGCCCGTAACGACCAAAAAGAGCCTGCCGAACCCGCTGCTCAAATCGTCGCCGACCTGCAAGTTGCTGCCGCTAGCACTTTCCATTTTCTGCCCAAGGAAGAGAAAGCTCGTCGTGAAAAGCTAGAAAAAGCCTTGCAGAAAAGATTAGATGCTGACCAAGTGGAGGATATTGCCTACCGGTTTAGTCAAATTAAGGATACTGCTCAGCGTACTAAATGCATTGAGCGCCTCCGTCAACTGCTTGAAAAGGAGCTGCCGATTGAAGCTAGTTAATCTATGTCTGCTACTGCCTCTTTCGCTCCTCACTTGTTACTACTCGACCCAATTGGTGATGCCCCCGTGCCTGTTGGCTATACTGTAGTTGACACAGATGTGGCGTGGCTTCGTGCTGCTGCCTATGTCACTGATACTACTGCACCCAAAGTACTGGTACGTGGGTTCGAGCGCTGCAAATGGGCTTACACATGGTGGCAGGCCCGCGGTGGCCAAGTATTTGAATGTGCTTCGCCCACTACGCAGCTCCTCGCCCGCTGCCCTACGCTAACTGAGGCTCAAGCTCGTCAAGTCTTGGCTGACATGCATACCCCTCCGCCAGCCAATTTGCCTGCTTTGCCCGCATTATTGGCTACGTTGCATCCTAGTTTTGCAACGCACTGGCAAGCGCTTCCTCCGCATCCTACTGCGTCGACGCTACGCCAACATGCCGCGCATTGGCTATCCTGGCTAGCCAGCAATACAGCTCCTTTTCCAGAGCATCAACTGCCTGTACTGCACAGCGTATTAGCTTCTTGGCAGCTAAGCCATCCGGCTTCGGCTACACTTTTTCCTTCAACTTCCTCCGAAGCCCGCTCAATCTTGGCTGCATGGATTGGCTATGCCGACCAGCATACACTGCACGCAGAGCTTTTGTCAACTTTACATTGGGCCGAGCAATTTCCACTTGCTGTAGCTCCATGGTTAGTTACGGTCAATGCTGCTTTCCGTGAGCAGGTTGTTAAGGTACTAAGCGCAGCACCTGCTGCTGCCAAAGATCAAGCAGCTTTAGAATGGTGGCATCACCAAACCGCCAAAAATCAGCGTGCTGAAATTCGATCCGCTGCGCTCAATGTTTTAGTTCAACAACTGCAGCTTCCTGCTTTTTCCATTGCAGCTACTCAATACTTAGTCTCCGAGCTAGAACGTAGCCCCGCAGCTACTGATACTATCGTTGCGGCACTCCGTAGGCTCGTTCCTCCACCTGTTCCTGTCGCGCCGCCTACTGAGCCTGCTGCCGCCTTGCAATGGGCCATTCAAGAGTACTTGCCCTACCGGCGTTGGCAGGCTAATCAAGCTGCTAACCCAGCAGCGACAGCTCAGGTTCAGCAGTTAGCTCAAACATTTAGCGACTGGTTTCTGAGTGCCTATCCTGACCATTTGGTTGGCACTAAGGCTCCTCATCAGCAACAATATTGGGCCAAACGAGCCCTTAAAACTCCTGCTGCCGACGAAATCGTGCTGTGGATTATTGCTGATGGGTTGGGTTGGGGGGATGCGCTTACACTGCAACAATTAGTTGTTAATCGAGCAGGTGGGCGGCTGAGTTTGGCTGCTGCTACCCCGTGTTTTGGCTTGGTTCCTACCATCACTTCACATACTAAGCGAGCTGTTCGATGGGCTGTGCCTCTACATCATACTGAGGCTGCCAAAGCCAATTACTTTACTCAACAGCCTATTCCTCCAGCCGACGTACGTGGTATCGACAATCTGGCCGAGGCAGTGCAGAATGCTCAACCGGGTCAAGTACTGGTCTGGCAGCCACCTGAACCCGATTCTATTTACCATCATCCTGGTAGTGCTCAGACTATCCGCAATAAAGCTGAGGGTTCCCTAAATGGCTTAGCAATCAGTATTTGTGAAGCCGTTAATGCGGTACCGGCTACTAACTCTGTGCGAGTACTTATTACTACCGATCACGGCCGTTTGTTGAGCGAAAGCCCTCGTGTCCTCGAGCCCATTGCTGGATTTACTGGCCACGGCCGGGCAGCCTTCCGGGCTAAAGCTCCCGCTGGACTACCTATTCCACGCCCCGAGGGTGCGTTAGATACTGATACAGTTCGTTGGCTTGACCCTGAACGGTACCGCTTGCCCGATTGGGTAGCTGTTGCTCGTACCGATGCTTCTTTCAAAATTGTGAATAACAATGGCGGAATGCGCGGAGGAACTGATTTGTTTCCTCATGGTGGTGCTTGGCCTGAAGAGGTCGTTGTGCCTTGGGTTGAACTGCACAGCCACTTGGCCAAGCTGCTAGTCGGGGGAGTCCTCACCGGTGAAAACCGTTCTAATCGTGCTGGTGTCGCCACGTTGCAGCTAGTTAATACCAGTCCGCGCCCGGCCCGTCTTCGTCAAGTAGAAATCAGCATTCCCCGCCTCGAACCTCTTGTAGTAGCGTTCGACGACCTGCTGCCTGATTCAGCTGAGTTGCAATGGGCAATTGATCTTCCGCGCTGGCCTGATACTGCCCAAGCTGATAAAACACAAGTAACTGTCATGTTGTACACACCTGATGGCGAACAACATTATTTTACTCTCACTGCTAACTTACGCAATACCGATCTGCGTCAAGTCAGCGCCAATCCGCTTGACGACCTATTGTAAAGCGATGGTCGGCCATTAATTCTGCTAATTGCCACAACATGGAAACCCTAGAAGATAAAATAGACCGGGTATTCACAAACGCTGCCATTGATAAACGCCGCTTAGCGGCTTCGGGCCTCAAAAATAGAGGGGTGCCTGGCTATGTAGCCGAGTGGGTACTCGAAACGGTAGTACCTGGTTCAGGGGAGCTGAGCCCTGCTGATGCCAATAAGGTACAGGATTGGGCTTCTCGTGTTATTCCTAAAGCTGATGAAGGCAATGCTATTCGTAATCGATTATTAGCGGGCGAGCGGGTAAAAATCCTTACCCGTGTGCAGATCGATGTAACACTAGGCCAAGCTAAAGCGGTACGTAATGCCCGCTTAGCGATGATTGGTATCTTTGACGGCCGCATTGGAGAAGATATAATCACGCAAAATCCGCAGCTTCTCAAGCACGGTATGTGGGGGGTTGTTGAACTTGTTTATCTGGCTGGGCAAGGGGTTGTTATTACTAGCTTCCGACCTATGCAGGCCGAAGCAAACCTAGCTGACTGGTATATGGCTAGGGCCCAGTTTACGATTGAAGAGTGGCGTGCTGTGCTGTTGCGCTCCATGGGTTACAACCCTGATTTTTACACTCCCGACCAGCAAATGCTGGTATTAGCTCGTCTGCTACCCTTGGTACAGAAACACGCTCACTTAATTGAATTGGCTCCTCGTGGTACCGGTAAGAGTTATGTATACGAGAATATTTCACCACAAGTGCGCCTTATCAGTGGTGGTAATGTATCGCCAGCTGTACTATTCGTCAATAACACTAATGGACAAGGTGGCCTGCTTACTCGATACGCTGTTGTAGTACTTGATGAGGTACAAACCCTCAAATTTGAGAGCCCTGCGGAAATTGTTGGCGGCCTCAAAGGTTACATGGCTAATGGCCGAGTCACTCGCGGTGGTCTGCATGAGTTTGCATCCGATTGCAGTTTCGTAATGTTAGCAAATATTACACTTGACTCTCAGTCCAACCCTAAGAATGACCCTATTACGCAAGAATTGCCTGCTTTCTTACAGGAAACAGCATTTATGGAGCGTATTAAAGGTATTATACCAGGTTGGCAAATTCCCAAACTCGAACAGAATAGTTTCGCCCTCGGGTTTGGGTTAAAAGCAGACTATTTCGGAGATATTTTGGTCTCATTACGTGACCAGCATAGTATTTCTGATACTTATTGTGCTCGTCACGTTGATTTAGGCGGTCGTGCTTATCATCGTAATAAGGAAGCCGTCATGACGCTAGCTAGCGGTTACATGAAGTTGCTTTTCCCTCACACTGAACCAACACAAGCCGAGTTCTATACACATTGTCTGAATCCGGCTATTCGGCTTCGTCAAGGAGTATGGAAGCTACTTTATGACCAAGGAGGGGAATATAAGAAGTTTGACCGCATTATTGTGCCTGTATTGACTGAGCACCCTGCTTCTGCCGAATGATTTATCTTGACCACCATGCTACCACTCCCTGCGACCCACTCGTGGTGGAAGCCATGTTGCCCTACTTTGCAGAGCATTTTGGCAATCCATCCTCAGCCCACGCTGCTGGCACCCGCACCGCCGACGCTGTGCAACAAGCCCGTGAGCAGATAGCAGCTTTAGTTGGAGCACAACCTGGTGAGGTTATTTTTACCAGCGGCGCCACCGAGGCCAACAATCTAGCTCTATTAGGCTATGCACGTGCTGCTCGCGCTACTAGCTCCCGTCGCCGCATCGTCATTTCGGCTATTGAGCACAAAGCCGTTAGCAACCCCGCCAAGCAGCTCGCCCGCGAAGGATTTGAAATAGTTGTACTACCGGTAGACGCCCAAGGTACCGTGGAATTAGACGCCGCTGCCGAAGCCATTACTCTTGACACACTCTTAGTATCAATCCACGCCGCCAACAGTGAAATTGGTACAATTCAACCTATTGCCAAGCTAGCTGAGCTAGCTCATGCTGCTGGCGCATTGCTGCACACCGATGCTGCTCAAGCTGTTGGTAAAATACCCGTCGACATGCTAGCCTGGGGGGGCGATATGCTGTCTATCAGCGGCCACAAACTCTATGGCCCTCAAGGTATAGGCGCTCTAGTTGTGCGCCATCCTCGTCGCACCCAACTCGAACCTCTTGGTTACGGTGGTGGTCAGGAACGCGGCTGGCGCCCAGGTACACTCAACGTGCCGGGCATCGTAGGCCTCGGAGCCGCCTGTGCCCGTTGTGCCGAGCTACTATCCACCGAAGTTCTACGTCTCGCTGCTTTACGCAACGGGCTTGAATCCAATATTATAGCTGCTATTCCAGAGGCTCACCGCAATGGAAACCTACAAAACCGCCTGCCCCACAACTCCAGTCTCACCTTTCCCGGTATCGAAGCCGACGCTCTATTAGCCCGGCTCCCTACCTTAGCTCTCAGCACCGGCTCCGCCTGCGACGCTGGCACCATCGAACCTTCCGCTACGCTGCTTGCCCTGGGTCTTTCCCGCGACGATGCCCGTGCTACTGTAAGAGTAGGGCTGGGAAGATTCAGTACCCAAGAACAAATCTCAATAGCTAGCAATATGATTGTTGAGCAAGCTAAGATCTTGGCTAAAGCTTTTGGGTGTTCTGTATAATGATTATAGTTTGTTAATCAATTAGTTGCGGCGATATTTGCTAAAAAATGTTGAGTGTTAAGAGATAATGATTTACTTGCATATATCATAGCATTATTTAGATGACAGAAGCAGAAAAGCTGGCAAGAGAGTGGCACAACAGGGTTCTAGTTGCTCTTACGGCTCATTACGACTCGGCTAGACATTACAATCGCCTCAACTATTGGCTTGGCATACCTGCATTGGTGTTGACAACAATAGTAGGAACTACGGTCTTTGCTAATATTGATAACACTGCAAGTAAATCTGCAAAGATCTTTACTGGCTTACTTGGTATCGCTGCGGCCATTCTTAGTGCACTTCAGACTTTTCTCAAGCATTCTGAAAAAGCTGAGCAATGCAAGGCAATGGCTGCTAGGTACAGCTCTATTGGGAAGGAGTTGGAAGTAGCGCTTACGGATACTGCAGCAATAGATAAGACGTTTCTTGAGCAGATAAGGGTTAAGCTAGATCAAGCTGACAAAGAAGCCCCTAGTATTCCTGGCTGGATACGTGATGCAGCACGCAACAAGTATCGGAAGAAACAAAGTTGACGGTCTTGGGAGTATTCCACTTGTCTACTTTTATTATCTTGTCTACACAAAATAGACAAGTGGAAAAAGATAGACAAGAAACAGCGCCGCCCTTGCTTACTCAGGTTAAGGCAGCACTAAAAAATAGACTAGGTAAGAAGCTGCCTATCCGAACCACCACGGACGGGCCGCATCAGCATACCCTTACCATCGGTAAACAGGCTACCTTCACCGTCGAGGCGAAAGATACCTATCTGCGAAAGGTCACCCCGCTACTCGCCCTGCATCCGCATCCACCCGGCCGCCCGTGGTTACTCCTGTTACCCTATGTAACCCAAGAAGTAGGGGAGGAGCTACGCCGCCAAGGCCTGTGCTATGCCGACGCCGCCGGCAACGCCTGGCTTCACCATCCCGACGCCGACCTATTCGTGCTAATCCAGGGCCAGCCCAAGCCCAAAAAGTCCAAGCCCGAAGCCGACCCCGCCCACGGCCGCGCCTTCCGCAAAAGCGGTTTGCGCGTGCTCTTCCACCTGCTCACCGAACCCGAACTGTTTCGTCAGCCCTACCGCGCCATTGCCACCCGCACTGATACGCCCGTGGCCACGGTAGGTCTCGTCATGCGCGACCTGATCCAGCAAGGCTACCTGCTAGACGAAGAGCCGCGCCAACTCCTGCGCTTCGACAAGCTGGTCCGTCGCTGGGTCGAAGGCTACGGTGATACACTGCGGCCGCGCCTCTCCACCCAACGTTACCGCTGGGCCACGCCCGACGCGGCCACTGGTGGCTGGCAGCAACTGCCTTTGGGCGCCGATACGTACTGGGGCGGCGAGCCAGCCGCAGCGCTGCTGCTCGATGGCTATTTGCTTCCCGAGTTCTTCACGCTCTACAGCACCGCCACCCGGCCCGCCCTCATGCGCCAACTACGGCTCGTTCCAGATCCTACCGGCCCGGTAGAGGTGCTGGCCCCCTTCGACGACCGCCTAAACTTCACCAACCCGACTAGCCCCTGCGTGCCGCCGCTGCTGGTCTACGCCGACCTACTACTCAGCGGCGACGCTCGCAACCGCGAAGTGGCCGAGAAACTCTATGCTCGATATATCCACCATCCCGCCTGAGCGGCGCTTCCCTAGCGGTCTGGAGCAGGTACTACCCGCCCTTACCCGCGGCCTGCAGCACCTGGACCTGAACTTCTTTCTGGTCGGCGCCGTCGCCCGCGACTTGTGGCTGGATGCCACCCTCGAAGCCGGCCCTCGGCGCCGCACCAAGGATATTGATCTAGCTGTGTTCGTTGCCGACCAAGCAGAGTACGAGCATCTGCGCGACTGGCTGACCACGCACGAGCAGTTTCACGCCCCCGCCAGCAGCGCCTTTTGCCTTATCCACCAGCCCACCGGCGTACAAGTCGACCTCATGCCCTTCGGTGGTATTGCCGATGCCGAGGGTCGGGTACAGGTAGCTGGGCAAGGCCTTACCCGAATATCTGTGGTAGGCCTTGCCGAAGTACTGACCCAAACCGAACCCGTCAAAGTCACCGATGAGCTTACCTGGCAGGCCGTGACCCTACCAGGCTTGGTTGGCCTTAAACTGCTAGCCTGGGACGACCGCCCCGAGCAGCGTGGCAAAGACGGCTCCGACATACGCCTAATCCTGGAGCACTTCCACGAGCTTATCACCGACGATATTTTCACCCGCCATTACGACCTGCTGGAGTCCATGGATACTGCCGCCGGCTCCGATTTGATGCTCTTGGTGGGCATCCAGGTACTAGGCCAGGAACTGCAGGCATTGGTGGCCACGTCACCTCCACTGCACGACCGGTTCCAAACCATCCTCCGCACCGAACTACAGCAGCATACTGCCAGTCGGCTGGCATTGACCATGGCCCAGCCCCTAAGCGTCGCAGACCGTACGGCCCCCTCCGTTACGCAATGCCTAGGCTGGCTGCAAGCGCTGCTGCGAGGCCTTCAGCCTGAAACCGTGGCGTAATCACCCTTAGTCGTCATAGCAATCAGTTATTATATGTCTACCATCTCCTTTATCGAAGCCAAGCTACTCACCCTCAGTCCTGCCGCCTTCCAGAAGCTTGGTGATGCGTACTTATCGCGCTTTCGCGGCTGGCGCATTCAATCGTGGGGAGCCATGGTAGGGGCCGATAAGGACCGTACTGGCGTCCCTGATTCTCATTGTCTGCTTCCCGACAGCCGCTTTATTTTTCTAGCGTACACCACCGCTGATCAGGGTCTGCCTGCCAAACTCGCTAAAGATCTAACCGACTGCATCACGCGCACGCAACCTACCATCCAGCCGCAGCAAGTAGAGCGCATTTGTTTGGTATTCAATCGTCGGTGTGCTGCTGAAACGGTAGCAGCTCTGCACGAGCAAGCTCGTGTGGCACACTACCGTCTCGAACTGATAAACGTCGACGATATAGTTCGTTACATTCTAGAGTATCCCGCTTTGGCTGCTGAACTTATCGGCCTCGACCTCGGCAGCGGCCAGCTAGTGCACGCCCCCGACTTTATCAGCATTCATCAGCGCCAGGTAGGTACTACCCACTTCACCGAAACCCTATTTGGCCGTGACGCTGAACAAGCTGAGTTACAAGCTGGACTCGACAACACCGATTTAGTTCTAGTAACTGGCCCTGCCGGCGTCGGCAAAACCCAACTCGTGCTAACCGTAGCGCAGGCCTGGTGCGCCGCTCAGCCCGATCAGCGCCAGCTTTATTTTGTCTTTGATAAGAAGTCCCCCGACTTCATTCGGGAACTGCAATTCGCGCTACGCCCCGGCCAGCAGGTGATAGTAGTCGCCGACGATGCCAACCGCGTCAGTCCTTATTTCAATGCCCTGCTTGCCGAGCAGCTGACCCGGCCCGCCGGCACCCTCAAAATCATTGCTACCGTGCGCGACTATGCCCGCGACAGTGTAGCCAAAGCCGCCGAGAAGAATCCGCACACTACCCTTGAGTTGAAGCCTTTATCAGATGAGGCTATTCAGGAACTGGTAGCGGCCGAGCCGTATTGCATCCGCAACGGCGACTACGTTCAACGTATCCAGCAACTCAGCGCCGGCCGCCCCCGTCTGGCTATCATGTCGGCCCAGGCTGCCCGCGAAGCCGAGCGTATTTATCGGCTGCACAATATCTACGACATCTACGAAGGGTATTTTGGCCCCGTACTCGATGACTTGACCGCCCGTCAAAATCCGTTTCTCGGGCAGGTATTGGCTCTTATTTATTTCTTCCGCGTGGTTCATCAAGACCACGACGAAATAGCCCGTCAAATAGAAACTGCCTTCGGTATCAACCCCGATCAGTTCTGGCAAGCCGTCCAAGAGCTGCACGAAGCCGAATTAGTGGATTTGCACGAGGGCCGTATCGTCAAAACCGCTGACCAGATTCTCGGCAGCTTTGTCTTCTATCGACTTTTCTTCTCCGAGCGCCCCCAACTATCTTACTCGCAGCTGTTGCATCACTTCTTTCCCCAGCAACAGCGTCGCGTAGTCGATACTCTCAACGGCTGCATCAACGATTTCGGCATCGATACCATCCGGCCCCGGATTCAGAAAGCGGTAGGGGAGTGGCTTGCCCAGCCCGACTTGTCCTTTGAAAACCGTTGGGACCTGTATCATGTCTTCTGGCCTTTCCTTATTAGTCAGATTCTAACAGAGGCCAAGTCGTTGCTGGCTGCGCAGCCCTGGCCCGCCTTCGATGTCGCTACCTATCCCGTTCCCGAACGTAACAACCATTCCTATTTCCAGGAAAATCCGCTTTACGTCGTACTTAAAGACCTCTGCGACCACGCTCTGGATGAACTGCCTACGGCCCTTCGCTTATTTATTGAGTTTACCGCAAAGCATCCAGACCACTTTCCAAAAGCACTCGAATTTCTCCGCTCCATTGCCCACTTCGACGGTTATAAGTATCGGCATCAGGGGCTCTACGTTCAGGAAACAGTAGTCAAAGTACTCACCATTGGCGCTAATTCTGCGTCTCACGCTGCGTTTTATCAGTGGCTCATTGCACACATCGTCCCGCCCTGTTTAGCTACCGTTTTCAACAGTATTCGTCCTAGTTATAAGCCAAATACGGTCAGCTTCGCCAACGATGAACTACCTCAGAAAGGCAAACGCCTCGAAGCGTGGCGCGACTCACTTTGGCAATTGCTGTTTCGCCTTTACCCCACGCACTCTAGCTTAGTACTTGAAGGTATTAACACCTATCTGAGTCAGCGTCACGACGGGGAAAATAGTCTGAAGTGGCGGCAGTGGGATGCCGACCGCCTCATTCCGTTCTTCGCTGACAACCTCGATCCGGCCAGTTTTGCCCATTGTCACCTCGTTAACCAATATAGCAATTGGCTTGAAGGCCGCATTCAGCATCCGCAACTCAAACCGCTGCGTCGCCAATTCAATTCAGCTTTATTCCGGCTCTACAATTTGCTGGCCTACGATCAGCCTTACAAGAAATTTTCTGAATCAAGGATTGATACAATTTACGATGATGAAAAGCGTGCCGCATATATCCGTATCCGCACCAAGCTGCTGCAGTACAAAAGTTTCGTAGCCTACGCTCGCTTAATTGACCAGTATCAGGAGCTTTACGCGAAATTACCCATCACATCTAACGGCTACCCTAGTGAGGGTGAACAGCTTGATAATTCATTTGCTGAACTTATCCATGAGTTATTTGAACGTGACCCTAGTCTTGCTAAGAAAGCTATTGTCTACTTACTTCAGACAGGCAATTCAACAGGTGCCGTCCCTTGGAAAACAATTCAAGCACTGGCACAGCAGCACGAGTTAGAAGCCAATTATTCTTTAATTAGCCAGGAAGAATATCGGGCGAAGGCAACTTGGCAACTACTTTTTTTGAAGCACCTACCCGCCGACCAGGTTTCTGTCCGCTGGTTGCAGGAATTAATGCAGGTATTTCAGAGCGGCATTGTTGATTTCAACTTTTACAATCTTACTCATTTTGAAGATATTGCTCCAACATTATATCCTGACCTGCTAACTATCGGCTTGAAAATCGTCGAGCAGAACCCATCAGCTTATTTATGCTATGGGGTTATTAAATCGTTCGGACGTTTTTTCTCCAATGAGCAACAGACTCTTCTTGAGCGCTACTACCAGTGGTGGAACAACCGCACAAACCATTACGATTGGAGTTGTAAGGAACTAGCCATCTTGGTCAATCGTCGTCCCGGGTTTCTTCTTGAAGTATTTAACAGCGAAAATTATCATGAGCGCCGGCCGCTTACATTTCTTTGGGAAGAAGAGCGCTACAGTGAACTGCTTCCAGAACTTTTAGCTGTACTAGATCAGCTTCCAGATTGGATGCCCCGCAGCAACTTTATCAAATCCTTGTTTCCGAAAGAAGCCAGTGCCCAGCAAAAGGAACATATGCTTCATTTCATCACAGATA
This sequence comes from Hymenobacter profundi, assembly GCF_019334315.1. GTDB lineage: Bacteria > Bacteroidota > Bacteroidia > Cytophagales > Hymenobacteraceae > Hymenobacter > Hymenobacter profundi. The sequence goes on along the minus strand of NZ_JAHWGL010000003.1, from coordinate 77,651 downwards.
CTATTCGGGCAAAGCCTGACACAAAGCTTACGAGACAGTTATTTAAAGCTGTTCGGGAAAGTCAGCCCGAACAGTTGATGCACATGCTCGAACTGATTTTCCAAACCTATCCCGATAACCCCAATCAACTGTTTCAGCATCTCAGCCTGTTTCCTTCAATGCGAACTAGTGGCGGCAGTTGGATTCCTGTTCACGAAGCGGATAAAGAGGTGTGGGAGCAAGTCATCCAAACTATTGACCGCCAGGAGCCGCAAACCTTCGAACTGCTAGACTACCGACAATGTGCCCTACGTCAGATCGGCTACTTAAACCAGCAAATCACCGACGAAGCCGCCCGCAACTTCGCCGACCCATACTAACCCGGGTACAATTTCCGCAGCAGCTCCTTCTGCTGATAATCACTCATCCCCCACGCCTCACGTGGCCATCTATCTTCGAAAAGGGCCCGAGCCAGCAGGTGAGCAAAATAAGCGTCATAATATCCTGGCTGAAGTGTTATGTGAATCAGGGTTTTATCCTGTAAATACTCATGCGTAACGCGGCTAACATAAAACGTTCCCTCACGAGCAAAGGCACTCAAAAACCATAATTCCACTTCCTCCCCAACCCGCGGCGTTACTGTCAGCCGGCATCTGACCTCAACTATTTCCTCCTGGCCTTTTACATAAAACACGTGCTCGATATCAGGAAACCGTAGCACATCCGCATCCGTCGCAATCAGCGCCATAAAATCTGCATAAAGCAAATCCAACCACCGCCGATATACCGCCGCACTAATTCCCAACTGCTGCTGAATAGCCTTGCCCGTCGGACGCTTTTCCTCCGTGTCCGTTACCAGAATCAATTTTATTAAAGGCACATATGTCTTCCCATTCTGCTGCATCTTCAGCAGTACCGGTTTCACCAGCGTCAGGTTGTAAAGCATCTTTGATGCTTCTAGGGGTTCCTTTGGCAATTCTACAGGTCGTTTCATGCCTCAAAATACACCGTTGCGCTGAAGGCATCCGACAACCCTTGCCAAGCGCTTACTCCCTACCGCATGCCCTCGCAAGAGTACCGGTTCTGTCCCATTCGAGTAGTACAGCACCTACAAGACGCCTACCGCTAAAACTCCGATTTGCTTCATAACGCTTCATAAGAAAAGCTGCTTGATTGCGTGCACGGGCACTTTCTAACCCCGAAAGCAGCCCATATGCAGCATAAGCATTCATAAACTGGCATGGTGCAGTACCCCTATTTCACTTATAAAACTAAATTAGTTAGATTGAATATTGCCAACATAATTAGTATTTACTGCGTTATTTACAACCCCATTGTTCTGTCACCTTACCGTATGCCCGCTATGTATACCGTTGATATTCTGCATGTTATTCAGGAACCCGCCTGGCTCATGTACTGCGAAACCCCTGTTCCAGCCGGCGTCCCCATCCCGCCCGAGAGTTACCGCGGCCCCAGCATCGACCTCAACAAGCTACTGCTACCCCACCCGCACTCTACCTACCTGGCCCGCGTCAACGGCGACAGCATGGACGGCCCGCCTTCCTACATCCGCGACGGCGCCTTTATGACCATCGACTGCTCCCTCAAACCCGAGCCCGGCCACCTCGTCGTAGCCGCCCTCGACGGCGAGTTCACCGTCAAGCGCCTCGAAAAGCGCGGCTCCACGTTCTGGCTCATCCCCGACAACCCCAACCACCAACCCATCGACCTCAGCCTCCAGGGCAAAAACTTCGAGGTGTGGGGCGTCGTCACGCACGTCATTACCGACATGGTAGGCCGCCCCCGTCGCCTCTGAAATTCTCCAGACACTGTCTGGAAAATTCCGGTGCAAGCATTCTGCAGACAGCGTCTGCAGAATTGCCGCTCACACAATTCTCTCGACACTGCTGAGAGAATTGTTCAGCCCAGTTTATATCAGCCCAATGCGTTTCAAACAAAAGAGAAAAGGTAGCTGGAAGGCTACCTTTTCCTTTATACCTCAAAATGCGGCCTATCCTTGAATCCTGGCCAGTCACCGCCCCACCGTACCCGCACGTCGGCGGCCTTCATCAGCCGGGCAAACTTGCTCAGCAGCACCCCCGACCACACCACTGACCCATCGGCCAGCAGAAATGCCACGTCCAACGCCCGGCTCGGTAGGGAGTTGTGCTTCGATTCACCCCCGCGCTTGTACGTCACAATCGGCCCCGGTGCGCTCCGGCCGCGGGCGTACAGCTTATCCTGCTCCTCCGCCGACCGGTGGCCTTCCGTCACAATCGGCAACCCGAGCAGGCGCAGCGCCGGGTCGCCCGACCAACGGCGCAGGGCCACCTGGTAGGCGTCCACCAACTCTGGACACACGTTCAGCAGCCGCTTGGCCTGCCGAATCTTCTGCTCCACCGTGAGTCGGGGCGCCACCCGCCCCCGCACGGTATACACTGCGGCCTCTTCCATGCTATTGGGTGCCAGCGTCCCCCGCCGACTGGTCATGTGGTTCCGCCGTTTTCGGCTCCACCGTCAGCGCCGACAGCCCCGCCGTCAACGACCCAACCAGCACCAGGTACCCAGCCGCCGTCAGCACGGCCGCCGGCAACGCTACCGGCGCCGTCACTATCACCAGGCCCAGCCCGCCCACGGCCTTACCCACGGCACTCACCTTGCGCCAAAACTTCGGCGAAGGCAGCGCCACCCGGTCAAGAATGCTCATTTTCTTGCAGTTAGTCATCAGTAGAAAAGGCTAAAGGTTGATTGGAAAGGGTAGGGGCTAGGGCAGCGGCTTCTGCGCATCTGCTACCGGCGTGCCCTCCGCGTCCGACAACGCCGACTCCGGCACCACCACCGGCACCGCGGCCACCGGCAGCTTCACCACGGCTTCAGGCTTCTGCAGCGCCTTGCGCACCGTAGCCCAAATCGTCACGACTGCCACCAGCACCTGTATCAGCAGATGCCCATACAACTCCACTACGTGCGGATTCGGCGGCGTCAACTCCTGCGTCACCACTTGCCCCGCCAACGCGGTACTCAGAATATGCACCAAGTGCCCGGCTTTCGTTTGCGCAAACATGATTTCGTAAGTAAGTAGATTAAACATGCTATTTTATATAAAATTACGAATCAACTCTGAATAATGATTTGTCTTTTGTGATGTTGTATGTAATTGTATTTTTTTGGCGCATCCCCAGCCCTTCGCTCCGCTACGGGCCGGGGTCGGGCTATCCAGGGCTCCGCTTCGCTCCGGTGCTGCGCACAGCTCCCGTTGGTCGCTCCCTTCCTATCCCTTGCGCACTCCCCCAGTCACTAATCGATTCTCCCGTTCTCCCGAAGCACCCCCCCCAACGGGCAAGGCCGCGCCCCCAAAAAGGCGCCGCCTGTCCCTACCGAAACCCCGCCCGGCCCGCCCGTCGCCTGCATTTCCTGCACTCCCTTCGCGCCGTTGCGCGCCGCTTCGTTGCGGGCTCCGGCTTCGCCTGCACCCTCCACTGCGCTCTGCTCCACTTCGCTCCCGGTCGTTTCGGTCATTCCGGCACCGGGCCAGCCTCCACCCACCCGCCAGCCGATACAGTTGTGGCTCCCGTTGCCTCATCCAGCGCAACGGCCCGCCTTCCGTTGGTCGGCCAGCCGCCGCTACCGAGGCCCGCCCGGCCCCGCGGCCTCCACGGGCAGCACCCGCCCACCGCACCACGCCCACGCTCCCCAGCCGCACCCCGTTCCGGCCGCCCGGCCTCTCCCCACCGCCCCGATACCACAGCTGCTCCCGTGACCTTCCGACACAACCCTGACGCCCGCCCACCGCACCGCGCCCGTGCCGCACGGGGCCGAAAAAAGCCCCGCGCCGCCCGTGCGCCCCACACGAGCCCACCGCCCCGGCGCCAGCGGCTGCCAACCTCCCGCACTACCCCACGCCGCCCAGCCACCCGCGCCTCTTCCCACCGCACAATAAGGCCCGCTCCGCAGAAGGTTTGTCTGGGGAGCACCCCAGGCCCCCGCTACCATGCCCCGGCTGACGCCCGGTCATCTTCCTCGGGTTCCGCAGCCTCCCGCTGGTCGGCCACTACACCCTCATAAGGTGCCCTTCGGGCCGGTCTATTGGGGGCGCTCAAGGCCACCCCCCAAACCCCCCGGCCGAGGCATTCAGTCGTTCGGTAGGGTCGACCGCCCGGCACCGGTCGGCGTCCGGGGCCGTGGTCGTCAGTCCAGCGGCAGCAACTCGCAGGGGCGGCCCAGCCGCCGCGCCGCCCGCAGGGTGCTCAGCGTGCCCTTGCTGCGGCCGTCCCACACCACTAGCACCAGGGCAGCCCGGCGCACTATCTCGGCGTTGCGCACGTGGGGCGCGGCTGTGGGGCCGTGGGTGGCATAGTCGGGGCGCAGTTCCAGCAGCGGCACGCCGTGGGTGCGCGCCCACTCGGCCGCCAGGGTATCCACCCCCGTCGCGCCACCGCTCACCACTTGCACCGGCTCCAACTCGGCTAGGCGGCGCACCAGAGCTGTGCAGCTTTTCACGCTCCGGCTGCCTACTACTGCTACTATCAAATTATTGTATTTTATCATGTTGTAATATATAAAATATTCTTATCTTTTTATATCATTTATTATACAAAATTTCACTTGTTATTTCTTATAAATTATAATAAGTTAGAAATAAGTAGTATATTTATATAAGAAATGGGAGAGGCCCGTTTCCTATTGCACCTGCGGCGCGTGCAGGGCCCGGCCCGCGCTGCAAGGCACCCACCGACTAACACATACAGTCATGTTCACCGCTTTAGAATTTTCGCAGTTTGCTACTTCTGTCTGGGCGGGCCCCGCCGCCGCTAGCATTGCCTGCGTGGAGCACTACACTGCTCCCAGTGGCCACAAGGCCACCACCTACACCATTTCCTACCACGCCGGCGAGGTCTGCCATTACGGCCGTGCCGAGTGCCCCTTCCAGGCCGCCGCGCTGGCCGTGGCGCACTTCGCCACTACCCAGCCCCAGCACGTTGCGCTGTCGGCCATCCACCACTGCCGCCGCATCATTGAGGCGTACCAGGCGGAGTTGTCGGGCTGCCATGTATAGCACGGCCCCCACCTTGCCCGCCGCCCCTGCACCGGGGGCGGCGCTGGCAGTGCGCCAGCAGTTGGCCCGCACGCAGTCCGCGCTGTTTGATGCCCGCGCCGCGCTGCTGGCCTTGCGCGACGATTACACCGACGACGCCCCCGGCTGCTTTGCCCGCCTGCGGGCGGCCATCCTGCACCACCGGGCCGCCCGTGCCGCCTATGCCGCCGCCGCTGCGGCTTTTCACGCCAGCCCCGAGGGGCAGCGCCTGCACCGTCTCCGTTCCCGCTCTTTTTAATGCTTCGCTACCGTGTCTACTATTTACGACCTCGCCCTCATCAAAGCCGCCCACCAGAACCACGGCGGCCACTTCTTCAGCGCCGGCGCGCTGCGCTTCTTCCGCTCCCGCATCAGCGAGAAGGTGTACCAGGGCCCCGGCGGCATCTACTTCGTCACCTCCGAGCAGTTTGACGAGCGCAGCCCACGCCTCTATACCGTGCGCTGCTTCCAGCCGCAAAGCCGCGGCATTGATACCATCGGCCTGTTCCAGCAGCACACCACTGGCAGGCGGGCACACGCCGAAGCGGCCCGCCTGGCCGCCCAACTGCCGCAGCCGTGAGCACCACCGCCCCGCAGGCAGGCCGCTGGTATGTGGCCTGCCTGTACGCCGGCAACGCCGGCTGGGCTGTGGTGCGCGACGTGGCCCAGCCCGGCACCCGCTTCGGCGGCCCCGGCCACTACCAACAGGAGGCTGCCCCCGGCCGCTACGTCAGCCAGCACCTGGCCCAGCGCGTGGCCGACGAGTTGAACAGCCCGCCCAAGCCCATCCGCCTACGCTCCGCCGACCGCTACGGAGAGCTGCCCGGCCCAGGCGACGCAGACTACTACCACCCGTCACCCTGGGATTTGAAATAAACTAACTGCTATGTCTACCACTACCCCGCGCTACCTGAAAGTAGCCGCGCACTACAAACGCCTGCATCCGCGCCTGGCCATCACCTCCCTGCTCACGCTGCGCGGCGACTGGCTGGCCGCTGCTGGTTTTCTGCCCGGCGCCACGGCTACGGTCGGAATCCAGGCCGGCCGCCTCATCATCACTGCTAACTAGTCTACCCACCGGCCCGCGCCGCTGAGGCGCGGGCCATTACTGCCCGCTACTATGTCCGAAACCGCTACCGCATATCAGCCACATTTGCTCGACCCGCACAGCGCCGAGCCCCAGCCCGTCAGTCCCCGCAACGGCCGTAGCTTCAAGCTGGCCGAACTCTACGAACTGCTCGACTGCCAAACCGTCGACGTGGTGCGCCTCACCGACGAGTTGATTCTCATCATCGACGACGAGGGCAAGTTCCGCACCCCCTGCTACCTGAATCTGCTGGCTACCTACTTATGGTACCAGTACCAGCCCGAAGCGTGGGGCGTCGACAGTATTGTGGGCCGAGCCATTCTCTGCCACGACAGGCAATTCCGCTAGGCCATGTGCAAGTCACTTGCCCCCGTCTGCCGCGGGCTGTTGCGCCCGGTACCGGGCAGCCCACTTGGCCCGGCTACCTACCTGCTATTGTTCCGGCGCCCCGGCTGCCCCCACGCGTTGCTGCTGCTCGGGCAGCGGGCCGAATGCCTACGCGCCGCCCTGCGCGAGACCATCCGCGACATCCACCACTCCCAGGACTGCCACGAACATCCCACCGGCGCAGCCGACCCCGAGGAAGGCGGCGAGGCCTTCTACGAGCCGCCGCCCGCCTGGGCGCCGGAAGACTTCTACGACGATACCGATTATTAACGGCCACCGGGGGGCGGGCCGACAACCGGCCCCCATTTCTTCTTTCACTTACTCATTATGTCCAAACAAGCACAAACCACCGTCAACCCCGTCTCAACTGCTGAACCCGCCACCACCGACGTGGCCATCACCCGCCCGGCCTACCTCCTCGACAAGGTAGACGAGGCCACCGGAGAAGTGCAGCAAGTACCGTGCTTCAAGTACTTACCCGGCCACCCGCGCCAGATTCGTTTCGATGCCAAAGCCGGCCAGTTCAACATCGGCGGCACTACGCCGTTGGGTTATTCGCTGAGCTTCGTCCCGCTGGCCTGGCGTATCTTCCAGGACGACATTCTCAACATGGGCCGCAAGCTCTGGGCCGAGCTGTTCTACGCCGACGATAAGGGCGCCATCTGCGCCGTGCTCTTTCACGGCTACTCGGTCGAAAACCTCTACCGCCTCATCGAGCCGCTGTTCTACGACGACCTCACCCTGGCCGACGTGGTGGTAAAGGTGCAGGCCAGCAAGAAGGAAACCACCAAGGACGGCAAGAAGGCTACCTACTACATTGCCGAGTTCAGCTACGAGCCGGCCGACGCGCAGGAGGTAGCCGCCCGCGGCGACTTTGCCCGCGACTTTCCCATCTGGCGCGCCGAAACCTACACCGGTGCGGCCGACGTGCGCATCCAGCACGCCTACACTGCTCCCGAGCCCGAGGCCACTTCGGAAGACGTCAACGCTTCACAAGCCGCCTAAGCCCACCGGCCCCCGACCCACCAGTAGGGGAGGGGGCCACCCGGCTACCTTTTATCCTGTGTTATGCCAGACCCATCCGAGTCCCCGCAATTACGCATCGAGCAAGCGCCCCAGGACGATACCGAGGCCGCTCAACTTGCCCAGCTAGCGCACTTACTCTATACCACCGACGCGCCACCCGACGTGCGCGACCTGGCCCCGGCCGTGCGCGAGCTATTCCCCGAACCCGCTTACCAAGTCGGCTGCGGCAGCTCCCACATCTGGCTGCACCGCACCGCCGACCACCAGCGCCTGGCCCTCATCCGCTGAACGCAACGGTCAGCCCCTCATCCAAGTCCTCAGACCCTAAGACTCCTAACATCCATGTTCCACGATCTGCAAGCCTACCCCAACCTCACGCAGGAGCAGCACCGCGCCTTACCGCACGTCTCCAACACTGACCTCTCCAATCTGAAGGCCCAGGTGCTCGGCCAGCTACGCACCCCTAACCCCCAGGCCCTAGCCTTCGGTGCCCACTTCCACGCCGCCATGCTGGAGCCGGCCACCTACCAGCGCACCACCGAGAGATGCCCGTGGGAACAGCTGGAGCAACTGGCCCGCCAGGTACGCCGCCACCGCTACTGCCGCGACCTACTCTACCGCGGCACCCCCGAACTGACGCACACCGCCACCCATACCGAAACCGGTCTGACCGTCAAGATTCGCCCCGATTTGCTTGTGCGCAGCCGCGCCGGCCGCCGCCTCACGCTCATCGACTTCAAAACTACCAGCTGCCGCGACTATGCCCAATTCGTCAGCACTGTCGAGCAATACGACTACGACCGCCAGGCCGCCTTCTACACCGACATACTGCAGGCTGACCGTTTCCTTATTGTTGGCGTGCAGAAGAAAGCTCCGTTCAGTATCTGGAAGGTAGAGCTGTCAGCCGATGCGTTGGTTATGGCGCAGGGGCGCAAGAAATATCAGCGACTGTTGCGGGCCTGCGCCGCCGCTTCTACTAGCCGCTTTACTTCGCCAGCGAATCATCTAGCGGCCTAGCTCGGCTTTACCTTTTGCTTGTGATAACATGAGCAACAACCCAGAATCTAAATATAAAAAACCATCTTCTACGACTCCGGATTTTGTAGCATTATCACTGATAATGAGTGTCTAAAGGCCATCTAATGAAAAAAGCGCGCAAGTAAAATCAAGCAAAAGTACTGCAGTAAAAAGTCAGGTTCTATAGCCATAGAGCCTGACTTTTTGCTTTTCTAGATGGAAGCCCAGTTTTATTACTTTTAAGTGTAAAGCAGTACCATCTATACCAAAATGGCTCGTCGAGGAGGATCATCAACGTTAACAGGAGTAGATTATCAACTTCTATACACAGTAAAGCGGTTCGCTGAAGCTGTAACCGAGGATAGCATCACAACCTTACGGCCTGAGGCTCATTTGCCAGGGCAGACCGTAGCAGTGCCGGATAAGGGTGAAGAAAGAATAATTGAGGCCCCATCGGTTGATGACCTCACTATTTCCCATCATAGTGGCCCAACGGAATATATCAGCTTAAAGCACCGCGCTGGCCAACCGTTCTGGACGGTGCAGCAGCTCCTGAGCCGGGGAATTATCGATGACTTCTTTCAACAGTATCAGAAAGATGCTTCCGGAGTTCTACGGCTTCTGTCTCAGTCTCCCATGGATCAGGCGCTTCGTGACTGCTTGGAAAGAGTGCCGCAAACGACACCTGAAACCCTGAATGCTCTGGGGAAGATGCCGCTGGAAGTGTACCAGAAAATTGCTGAACATATCCGTCAGCACTATTCAGACGCTGCTACGGACGATGAGCATCTGTTGGGATTTCTGGGGCAGGTCGAGGTGCTAGAGCAGCCCGCTGAAATGCTCACGGAAACCATCTTGCTCCGACTGCAGCCGCACACCCAGGATGCGCAGGCAGCCCTGAATACGCTTTATCGCTACGCAATGCGTGCCGGCAAACTGCAGCTCCTAGTGACGCCAGAAACCATCCGTCAGGAGTTGATCAATCAGCATCAGCCCTTCATCTTACCGCCTAGGCAAGAGGAAATACTAGGTCAGCTTGAAGCCGTTGGCGCTGCTCTGAATGCTGTGCCGGCCAACATTGGTAATTTGCCTGGGCACCATATTACCCGTTCGGAAGCGGTAACCTTAGCGGACTGGGTGCAGGAGCCTTTGCCTAGGGCCAAGCCCGAGCAATCCAAAGCAACCACTGCCAGTCGAATTGTTATTGGTGGTGCGGGCGTTGGCAAAACTGTCGTACTGAGGGATATTTACCAGGAATTGACGCGGCGCCACATTCCGGTCCTAGCCTTGAAGGCTGACCGCATCAAAGGCGAAACCAAGGGGAAGCTGCTAGACGATATCAAGGCCAACGGGCTGCAGTTTCCCTTGAAACAAGCACTAGCAATTGTTGCATCCGCTGAGCGGCCAGTCGTAGTGCTGGTAGACCAGTTGGACGCCTTATCCATGTGTTTAGGAGCCGAAAGAGGCCTGCTCACCAGCTATACCGAGCTGCTCAATGAATTGCAGCAGCTGCCGCATGTACGCTTCATTCTTTCCTGTCGCACCTTCGATCTGCGGCATGACCCCGAGCTAGCCCCGTTTCGGGCAGCAGAGCAGGTGGAAATAGCTAACCTGACGGTTGAGCAGGTTAACGAAGCACTGCAGGCTGCTGATGCGGGCACCGTCGAGGGTATGGATCCGGCTGTAATAAATCTGCTGCAAACGCCACTGCATCTGGCTATCTATTGCGCATTAGACGCTGAGTCCCGCAGCGGGGAGCCAGTTACCAGCTTGCAAGGCCTGTACGACAAACTGCTGCAACAATACCTGCTCAACTCTAAACGTCTGCCTGGTAATGTAGGTATCAGCCAAGTAAGAAAATACCTCTACCAGCTAGCCGATGCCATGTTCCAGAAGCAGCAACTCACGCTGCCACGCCTGTTTTGGGAGGAAGAGGACACCGACGTATTCAACTACCTGAACACACAGGCTATTATCAACTTGGTAGGGGCCAGTAGCCAACAGATTACGTTCTTTCACCAAACCTTCTACGAATATCTGTTTGCCAAGCAGTTTGTTGCGAAAGGCCAGGCGTTATCAGATTTTGTCCTGAACTCTGGTCAGGGCTTATTTTTCCGCTCGTTGATTCAGCAGGTTTTAGTATTCCTACGCGGGCAGGATCCTGATACTTACCTGCAGCAGATCAGGCAACTTCTCGACTCCCCAGCTTGTCGTTTTCATGTCAAACTGCTTATTGCTCAATTCCTAGCTACTCAGGCACTACCTGAGGCTGCCGAAATAGAGTTAGTCCGCACTAGCATAGTGCCTAATCCTAAATTGATTCAGCCCTTCATTGAAACAGTAAGCCATCGGCCATGGCTCGAATTCTTAGCCGAGCCAACATTGTTTCTACACTTAGCGGCTGAGGTGGGTCAATTAGAAATGGGACAACAATCCTCTGTTTCCAATACACTGCTGTGGATTTTAGCTCGTCGTGGCCCTGAGCTTCTGTTCCCGAGAATGTCACTCTTGCCGCCAGGGCCCCACCTGAACACATGGATTGCCAAGGTACTAGATGATGCCGGAGCAACCAGCGCTGCCGAATTCACTGAACTGTTCGATGTTGCCTTTGCGGGGGAAGTCAGCGAAAGGCAACAGTACCGGTACTGGAAAATTCTGCAGGACCAAGCACCTATCAGACCAAACTGGGTATCAGAAAAGGTATTTACTCAATTGGCTAATGCACCCTTCGACGAGGATCATAATCAACGTATTCAACACGAAGACTATTTGCAAGCAGAGGTATTTAAGGCTCTTTGGAAAACCAACTCGCAGATAGCATTTGGCTTGTGTAGCAGATTGCTGCGTACGTGGATACGTCGCGGCAATCATTACAGGGTGCCGGAAATTCTAGAGTATACGTGGAGCCGACCTGGGTATGCGCTTCTTCTAGCACCTCACTTCCTCGATCATATAGATATAGATGAACGAGACAAGGAGCCACACTCTCCTTATGGCGCGGTTCTGCACTATACATGGAAATACCTAGCAGATCCAACTAACCTGCAGCAGCCTAGCTATGCACATACAGTGCGCAAGTGGCTATTCAGTCGCACGGATTTACTGGTAAATATGGCGCTCTGTGCCGCATCTGGTAACGCGTCGTCCTTTGCTCCTTCGCTGTTTCGGCTTTTTCTGAAAGACGGCTGGTTCACTAGGGCTGCGCGCAGTAGCTATGTTGGGCATTTTACACGCAAGGTGTTGCCCCATCTGTGGGATGAAATAACCACCGTTCAACGCACACAATTGACAGAGGCACTATCTGCTCATGAGTTGATAGCCGACGTTGGGGTGTATACCGACCGCCAGAACAAGCGTGTCTATTTCAGCCGCCATGGTCGTGATGCATTGTATAATCTACAGGTGTTGGGTCAAGAGCGACTGAAAGAGAACCACCCAACGCAGGCAGCCCTGCTCGCGCAGTTTGCCCGTCGGTGGGGAAGATTGGTAGAAGAGGAGCCCGGGCCAAAAGTGCGTTGGCGTTCTGGAGAGCCTAGCCCAGCCGGTGGGTGGAATACAGAAAAGATGGCACCAGCCAATTGGTTGCGCGCATTGCGCAAGTATCGGTCGAAAGGTAAGCCTGATTTTTGGTCTGATGAAGGTACCTACACAGGGCTATGTCACCACATTAATAGATTAATCAAAGACCGTCCTGCGGATCATGTAGGGCTTTTAACCTATCTGCTGGATAATAATGATGAGAGCATTGCCATGCTACTGCCCGAGTTGTGCGAGGCGGATCCTATCATGGCTGCCCCTTTGGTAGAATCAGCCTACGAGAGACAATTGCTGAATCAGGAGGCCTACCGCCGCCTCAAGAGAAAGACGTCTTCCAAAACATCCGACCAAGATCAGCCATTGGCGGTGGAATTTGTGCAACACGACCTGGAAACCATCCGGCAGAACCTTAACGCGGAATGCAATTTCAAGCTTGAGGAGGAGCCAAGTAAGCGAGGTGCACGTCAGGATCTGACAATGGCAGCGTTAAACACGCCTGGAGCTAGTGAATTGTACAACCTCTTGACTGAGCGTCTCCCCGAGCCCGAGGTTCAAGAGGTAGTAGAACTACTGGGTACCGTTGCCACCGAAGGCAGCCTAATTATTCGTTCCGCTGCCGTGGCGCACCTTGCTATGTTATTGCGCACCTCGTTGCCTGAAGCAAGAGTGGTAGGAATTTTCGAACAGCTCGTTGGTAACGACTACATCTTATTGGCTCCTGGCCAATGGTCATTGCAGTACTTGGTGTGGCGAGATACTTCAACCATTTTCCGCTTACTGCACGAAGGAATGGCAGAGCCGGCAGCCCACGAAACGATTACCCGCATTTTAGCAGTGCAATGGGGGCATGATGTTCCAGGAGCTCATGAGTTGCTGCAGAAAATGTGGGCGCTAAATCCCGCCATGATACCAGTCACGTTGGACCAGCTCTTAATAGGATATGGTAAGTGGAAAAAGGAAGCAGTGGTATTCGAGGCAATGGGCTATTTCCTATCCACCGAAATGACCAAGGAGCTAGTTCGGGAGTTAGATGATGTATTCCGACACCTGTCGGTGAATGAGTTGCCCAGCGCGACAAGCTTAACTGAACAGTATATTTCTACTTGCGCCCCTTATATCGAGTATGAGCACTTTTTGCTTGATTATCTGGCACAATGCGTCACGCAGTATCCTGAAACGTGCATCAGGCTGCTGGCGCTGCTGCTGCTTCACCTCAACAAAACCTACAAACGCTACGACTTTAAGCGCACAATTCTGAAAGTGCTTGTAGAAGCCTATACCCGGCTGCCACATCAAAACTCCCAACACCCGGCTGTACAAACCGCTTTAGATCTATTTGACGAACTGCTGCAAGACCCTACTGTGCGTAATGATGATCTGAAGCAGGTAATGCGAGAAGTAATGACGTCATAGTAGAACACAAGAAAAGCCGCACTACCTGCCGCCCGATTGAGTGCGCTATCAGCAGCGCAACCGAGTAGATCGGTTCTCCAACTACCTAAAGGGCATAAGCTACGAGAAAATGGTCAGCAATTTTACCGGCTTTCACTATTCTTTACTGGCCTTCCCGTATGTCCTAGATTATTCAGCGCGCCCGGCAGCTCTAGTCGCAAAACCATACGCGCAAAAAAGCCGACTTCCGGAAGGAGGTCGGCTTTTTTGTGGGGCTGCGGCGTCCTACATCGTCAGCAGCGTCAGCGTCCGCTGCAGCGTCACTTGGTTGTTCACCGAGTCGGTAAAAGTAAACTGTACTGCCTGTCCCGCCGTCATGCCGTCCAGCGAGAAGGCCATTTCGTGCTCGTTCTCGAAGTTGTAGGCATAGGGCGACGCGTCATTGGCCAAATGATACGTACCCGACGGGCTGCTGGCCTGCACCACGATGTTCCAGGTTGAGTCATTGATGCGCAGGGCCTGCAGCGTCGTCACGCGGATGCCGGGGGTAGGCGCGCTTTCCACCGGGTCGACCGGCACGGAAGGCAGCGCCAGCACCGTTTCCCCAAACACCAGTTCATTGTCTAGCACCAGGCCGCTGTTGCCGTTGGCCGTGGGATTGAAGAGCTGCACCTCCTCGCCGGGGCTGCTGGCCGCTAGCAGGTTCGACAGCTGCGTACCTAGCCCGGCCGTGCGCACGTCATGCACCAGCAGGGTTTCGGGCGAGATGTCCACCCCGTAGAGCAGGTTGACGCGGTCTAGGCAGGCCTTGGCATCGGCCGCGCTGACCAGGGCCGCTACCAGCGCGGCGGCATACTTGCGCACCTTGCCATCGGCGCGAGAGCGCAGGCGCAGGGCCGTGCGGGTGCGGCTGTCCGCTTGTTTTTGATAGGCTGTTCTAGCCATAACGTTCAGAAACTAAGAAGGGAAAAAGAAAGAAGAGTACTAGGCCAAAACGGCCGGCCGGAAGTATCCGGCCGGCCGTTGCAGCCAGAGCGTTAACCCACTGCCACCACGCTCAGCGCGTTGTAGGCATTGGAGTTGAGCGGGTAGAGCTTGCCGTTCACCGACTGGTAGAAGTCGATGCCCACGGCCACCACCAGCGCGTCATCCGCTGAGCCTACGGGCAGGACTAGGTTCAGCACCTCGGCCGGGCGCAGGGCGTTGCTCAACGGCACTTCCGCCGTGGAGGCGTCTACGCTGTTGAAGGCACCCGTCTCGAAGTTGACCGTCGACACGGCGCCCGTTACGCGGTAGTGGGTGGCGCCCTGCGGGGCGGCAATGTCGCGGGCCGGGTTCATCTCGCCCAGGCTCACGGTATGGTTACCTGCGGCGCGGTCTAGCGCCGCGTCGTAGCGCCCGTAGTAGGTGCTCGACAGGGCCGAGCCCGCGTTGAAGTCGAAGCCCAGCAGCATGGTCAGGTTCTCGGCCAGGATCTGGCGCCCGCCGCGGTCCGAGTCCTCGTCCAGGTTCAGCACCTGCTTCATCTTCTGTGCCAGGCGCGATACCATCAACCTATCCGAAGCCTGAGCCACCACCCGGCGCAGCGCGTCGCGCAGCAGCTTGCCGGCCTTGGCGGCGGTGGCAAACTCGGAGGCGTTTTCGCGCACCCGCTGCATGGAGGCGGAGGAGTTGAATTGGCTCTTGTTGGAGCCCTGTTTTTGGCGCACCGTGCCGTCCTTGGCGAATACCACGCCGCCTACGGTGCCACTGATTTGAATTACGCCGGTCTGACGTGCCATAGTGGAAAAAGGTAAGAAGTGAGAAAAAGAGAGTTGTTGGCTGCTTTCGTTACCGACTTCCTACCAGGGGCAGCCACCCCAGTACAGCCGCTTGATTCTACTCGTAAAGCCCCGCCACACGTGTGGCGGCACTGGTTCCAGCACGCCGCATTTCCACAGCCCGCGCCCGTGCGCTTGCGCCACCACTTGCTCGGCGGCCAGGTGCGGTGTCGTGCGCCCCGGCTCCCAGGCCCACGCCCAGCCCCGCACCACCAGCAGCGAATCCACGGCTACCGGGCGCGGCAGCTGCGGGGTAATACCCGCCGCCAGCCGCAGTGCCCCGAGCGTGCGCCCATACAGGTCTGGCTTGCCACTAGCCCGCGTCAACTGCACCAACTGTCCGACCGGCAGCAGGCGCCGCACGGAGTCGGCCGCCTGCGGGCCGTAGGGCTGGCTCAACTCGGGCGCATCCACGCCTACCAGCCGCACCCGCTCTACCCGCCCGCCGACTAGCAGGTCGTAAGTGTCGGCATCAATGACTCGAACCATCCGCGCCGTTTCCGACCCGGCACCAACGGCCGACCGTTGTTGTTGTGCCGTACCAGTATCCGGCACGCCGAGCACCACGGCCCCACTGAGGCCCAAGCCCAGCAACAATCCCGTAAGCCGGCGCGAAAATTGACTATTTCGGAGTGCGTTCATGCCCCGAACCTACAGGGTAGTAGCACTTTTTGTATCTTCGTTACTCCCAAACGCCCCCAAACAGCCCCGTTTTATGCCGCAAGTCAGCATTCGTCCCAAGGAGGCAGCGCAGGTGCGCGGCACCGGCTACGATGCCGCCAAGCGCCTGCTACAGCGCATCCGCCAGCACTTCAACAAACCCGCCGACACGGACGTGAGCATCGGCGAGTTCTGCCAGTTCACGGGCCTACCCGTGGCCGAAGTAACGGCCGCCCTTCAGCCCACCCTCAAGCATAGCTAGAGTATGGCTGGAGTATGACCTCCGTATCAGCTAGCCACAAAAACGGCCCGGTCTCTCACGAGAAGCCGGGCCGTTTTTGTAAATCAACGCTGTTTGAATCGGGGTGTGTCCTGACACCTTCTGGCGTTTGCCGGTATCCCGCGCAGCAGCCTTTATACAGTAGTATTAGTCTACCAACAATTGCGTGACGGCCGCCGTGTTCTGGGCCCAGGCCACCGTATATACCTCGTCGGCCATGGGTTCCTCCACCAGCTCCAAATGCTGCGCCTGCGCCTTCACGGTGAGTAGCTGCCCAATGCTGAGCTTACTCTCCAACTTGCGCAGCAGCGTCTGCACGCCCGCTAGATTCAGATTTTGCACCAGTTGCCCTTGAAAGGGCATTTCTAGCCAGATAATCTCGCGTTGTACTACGTCCAGCACCCCAAACACCAGGCCCTTGTCTAGGCCTCGCGTTACGCGCACCTGGTGCTGCACGCACGACGGGTCGTAGGCTACCCCGCTGTTGGCAATGCGCATTGGGTGCTGACTGTTCATCCAGCCTACTGTTAGGTTGGGCGTGAGGGCGCCGGCGCTGTAGGCATTGCAGGTGAAGGTAACGTACTGCACCTGCGCTTCTGTCAGCGCCGCTACATCCAGCTCAATGTATTCGGCTGTGCCTATTTGATCCGGGACATACTGCACGTCGCCACTGTGTTTGCAACCGGTAGCGACTAGGTTGGAAAACGAACAGTATTCCGTCTTGGTAGCCGAGGCGATGGTGCAGCTTAAATCCATGTCCAAGTGCTGCGCGGGTAGCCCTACGCCCCATTGCATGAATAGGCGCACCTGCTCGCTCTCCAAAGCAAAACGAGTACCCATCAGGGCGGCTGGCAAGTCCTGCACCGTGTCACTCCGGTCGCCAATGGCCACGGGTAGCTTAAATAATGTCGGGTCAATGTACATCGTGCGGTGCGGCGTGGGTTGGGCCGCAAACCGCTGTTGCATGGCCAGCAAGCACAAATTAACCACAGCCGCCTTCATGGCTTGCAGTTGCTCAGGCGAGTAGTGGTTGAGCTGCTGATTGGCTTTGATCTGCTTGCTACTCCCACCCAAGGGCTTTACCACGCGCTTGGTGCCGGGCGTGAAGTAGTCTTCGGCGTACATGGCCAGCGTAAATACCAGTCGGGCCGGCACCTGGTCGAGCACTTCGGCAAATGCCGCTACCGTTGTCTCGGGGCCAAACCAGAGCATGTTGGCAAACAGCGAACGGGCAAACAACCCCGGCCGCTGCTTGAGCAGCGCAAACGTCGGCTCCGCCTCGGCCCGCAACCGGAAATAGTTGACGCGTCCCTGCCACACCTCATAGGTCTGGTTGTAGAACGCGTCCAGCGTTTCGCGCAGCTTGCCCAGGGCCGGCTGCTTGCTGTACTCGGCCAGCCGCAGCGCCCGGATGAACCGCACCCACATGCCCCGCTTCGGGTGCATGATTTCGCAGAGCTGCTGGGGGCTCTGTGGCAGCTCGTTCAGCCAACGCGCTACCATGGCCGCCTCGCGCCGGCTGTATTTTAGTTTTAGCTCCGCCCGGACCTGCTGAGTTTGCGCCGCCTGTACCTTCGCAAGTTGGTCTGCCGTCCAGAGATAGTGCGCATTTTTCTGGCGCCGCTTCCGAATGGTTTTTGGCTCTACCAGTTGCGTAAAGCCTGTTTTCTTGTACCACAAGTACCGCAGGATATCGGTAGGCGTCGAAAACAATGCTTGTGCCCGGTCGGCTTGGTTCAACTGCACGTAGGCATCCACCACCGCCAGGCGCGTCTCCTTCATCGCAATGGGTACTTCCGCGGGCAGTGGCAGCTCAGCCAGCAAGTGGCGCAGGCTGTCAAGCTGCGTGGCGTCCAGAGCCGTTTTCGATGCGAGCAAGTCACGCAGAAAGGTCGCTGCTTCGTTTTCAGTCCACAAGTCGAACACCTTCAGCTTGCTACCCTGTCCGGTGTGCTCCAGCTCGGCAAACTCGAACGGCGTGCCACAGAACGGGCAGCCATTATAACGCGCCAGTGGGAAGGTGTTCGGCGGGATGATATGGCCACAGGGCAGGCGCGTGCCCTTGGTTTGGAAGAGGTTGGCAAAGAACGTCAACACGTGGTCTAGCCGACTTTCTCCCGTGGGCGTATCCCAGCCTTTTACCAGCGGCGTCCAGTTCTTGCCCACGCCCAGTACCTCGCGCACCACTTCCAGTAGTTGGGCCTGAAAGTCGGGGGTAGTGCCTTCCAGCGCCCGCAGCAGTGGCTCCGACACCCCAAAGCCAAGCTTCGCCAGGTTCGCTACCAGTAGAGCCGTTGCCTCGGATAGAGTAGGAGAGACATCAAAAATCGGCGTTGCTGTAGCAGATGCAGGAATATAAACGGCTTTCTGACGGAGGCTTACTTGAAGTAATGATTGATTCATAAGAATAATGCGAAGCGAGAAAATAGGATATACTGGGAGCAAACCAGTGACTCCACTGCTGTTCGACAACAGGTTGCCAAACGACCTATTTATAAAACTGGCAAAGCCAGCATAACTAATCTATCAAGTGAAGCAGGTTGGATTCGAACCAACGACCCTAAAATCCAAGAAGTAAGCACCAGTTGACCTGGCAAGGTAATTCCAGTGCTGTTTCATGCTCTAACCCCTGAGCTACTGCTTCAGTACAACCAAGCCGCCGAGCCACCAGCGCCAGCGAAAAAGCCAGGTAATTGCACGGCTAATTTTTTCAGAATTGAGAAGTAAGCAGTGCTTGACCCAGCTTTTTCAAACCAGTACCAGTTCGTGGTTGGCGTGCAAGATAAGAGCCT
The DNA here is from genome assembly GCF_019334315.1 of Hymenobacter profundi. Lineage (GTDB taxonomy): Bacteria > Bacteroidota > Bacteroidia > Cytophagales > Hymenobacteraceae > Hymenobacter > Hymenobacter profundi. The sequence goes on along the minus strand of NZ_JAHWGL010000003.1, from coordinate 58,600 downwards.
ATCGAAATTGTCGAATCAGCCGGTAGTAATTATTTCTGAACGGAGGTCACACGCACTGCAGCTCAAACGTGAAATACCCCGGTCTTTGTGGGTCGTAGAACACGTACACCAGCCCTGAATCGCCCCACATGATGCCCGCCTCGTGTTCTGAATCAAGCTGAAACAGCAGGGGTAGGGTGTGGCCTATTGCATCAACCGGATTTTCTGCCCCCTGCAGCCAACGGGGATACCCTCCCAGGATAGACTGATAGTCTCCTTCCCCCAAGAGTTGCGTGACGGCCTCATCGTATGCATCCCAGGGATCCACTGCATTCAGTGTCTCCGCTAGCGCCACAGCATCGGCACCTGCAGCTAGTTCGTTCAACCCTCCCCAATCAGGCAGCGACTGGATGGGAGTGAAGCCTATATCGCAAAAAATGGGTTCGTCCAATGAAGCTGGCCGCTCAATGACTTGTGCCTGTTCCGCAGAAACAGCGGCATATGTTTTAACTAACCAGCCATCTGCTTCCGTGTCCCACGCAAATGACTCCCAACTGTAGAATAACTGCAGTACTGCTATTCCGGCTGGTAGCGTTACGTCTTCGCTGGCCACGATTTGCAAAATGAAGTCAAGCGGCTGACCTTCTTGCGTTGTTGGCCAGTCTTCGCCCGCCTCAAAATAAGGTCTTCCCCCAAAGTGTGAACGGAACTGCGAGCCGTCTATCGACTGAAGGGCTTCGCGGGGCGTGAGCTTATTGGCAGGTAGCAGTAGCGGGCGAAGCAGGTTTACCAAATCAGCCATTGTAAGGCCATGCTGCGGTGGTTCTTCTCCTTGTTTATTCGTATCGTTCATGCCTAAATAGATGGTTGTTGTCCACAATGATACAAACCTCAAGTTACGCCGCTGGCTCTACCATGCATACCGCCTCTTTCGCCGTGGTGCCCGCTGTCATGGCTGGCGCACCGTCCCAAATCCGCCGCATCGTCTGGTGTTGCAAGTCCTCGACTACCTTGGCGTAAATCATGGTTGTCTGAATCTTGGAGTGCCCCAGCACCTTCTGCAGCACCTCTACCGGCATTCCACGCAGTAGGCTTTGCGTGGCGAAGGTGTGCCGCGCCGTGTGCATCGTCACTAACTCCCACTTCGACACCGGCCGCTTCATGATCCGGCCCGCCACGGTTTCCACTACCTCCACTAGTTCCTCTACCCCGGCCAGCCGACAAATCTGCTTGAGGTAGCGGTTCATCACCTGGTTGGCCGTCGAGGGAAGTAGCCGTTCCCGAGTCCCGGCGTACTTGTCCAAAATAGCCGCCGCCGGCGCACTCAGGTAGATGCTGACGCCCGTGCGTGTTTTCGTCTGCGTCAGCTTCAACACTCGCTCCCCGTTCCACTCCTTCACGTTGCCCGCGTGTAGGCTAGTTAGGTCGGAGTAGCGCAGCCCCGTGTAGCAGCAGAACAAAAAGGCGTCGCGCACCTTCACTAGGTTGGAGGGTAATAACGCGGTTTCCAACTGCGTCAGCTCGGCGGCACTCAGCCACACCTTGTCCATATCTTCCCACTCCACGCGCAACTTGGCCGGATTCACGGCCAGCGTCTGCCCTCGGTTTTCCTGCGCCCAGGCCAGAAAGGGCTTCAGCTGCTTCACTAGGCTGGCCACCGTATTTTGCGCCGCGCCGCGGACGTCCCTCAAGTGCCCGAGCAATTCGTCGTGCATCGCCGCGTCGTAGTCGGCCACCGTTAGCCGCTTGGGCCGCGCCTGCGCAAACCCAATCAGCGTGTTGTGGGCCGTTTTGTAACCCTTGAGGGTGTGAAACCGGAACCCCCGCGCCCTCAGCACCTCGATGTACTCCCCAAACAGATCCACCAGCAGTGGGGCCGGCGGTAGGTCTGTCACTGCTACCTTCGGCTGCAACGCCGCCTTCAGTAGGGTAGGGGTGGCGGCCATGCCCTCCGTGCGCAGTTCGCGGTAAGCCTTGGCCATCCGCTCCGCCAGCGCCTCCAGGCTGTCGTTGGCCTCCTGGTAGCCCGGAAAGGACTTGCGGAACCGCCCTTTGCTTTCGTTCCACTCCGAGGCCAGGCACCGCTCCGCCGTGGCCATGCGCAACCGTAGTCCGTCGAAGTAGGCCCGCAGGTGAATCACGCACCGCCCGGCCGAGTCGGGCCGATCAGCCCGCCGCTCAAATTGAATGGTCATAAGTGAAAAAGGTTAGGAATACTGGGGGCGTTGCTGGGGGCGCATTTGGGGGCGTAAAAACCGTAGTATATCGGTTTTCGGCCCGTTGCGCACCGAACGCAAAAACCCCCGAAAAGTGGCTTAAACGATGTTTAAAGCTACTTTTCGGGGGCTTCCGTAGTGTATCCTAGTACCCAGAGCCGGGGTCGAACCGGCACACCTTGCGGTATTGGTGTTTGAGACCAACGCGTCTACCGATTCCGCCATCTGGGCTTCTGAACAACCGTTCGGGTCGGTAACTCACGAACGGGTGGCAAACTTAGCAAGACTTTCTCGAATACGCAACAGGTAGCGCCGTTTCAAATAATATGTGCGGATTTGCTGTAGGGCTTGCGGGCGGGTATCGGTGGGTAGCTGTTCGTACCCAACTAGTACAGGTTCGATACCAGCTTCTAAGGTGTCGCTCAATTCGTTAACCTCATTTTCTACGCGCGCTACTACTGCTTGGTCCGGGTCAAATTCCAGCTCCATCAGCTGTTCATTTAGCTCCATCACTTCCATCAAAAAATCTGGTGGAAGCTCTTGTTTTCCCTCTTCTAGCAGGCCATAGCAGCCTAAAATGTACGCCATGCGTGCATCAGGGTCGGAGAGGGTACGGTAGGCGTTGGTATTAAGAGTAGCCAGGCGCAGGATCTCCTGTTGACGCTCGGGTGGGGCTGTGGCGTGAAAATCGGGGTGATACTCGCGGCTGAGCGCGTAGTACTGACGCTTAATATCAGCCTCGTTGGGACGGAAGCTTTCGGGAAGATGATAAAACTCGAAGTAGTCTGTGGTCATAAGGAAAAAATACGAGCAGCCGGTGCCGGGTGAAAGTAAGCAACAAGCCTACTCGCTACGGGTTTCGGAGAGGTAGGAAACAATAGGTCTCATTAAACAAAAGCAGTACGATATGGCACTACATTTCTGTTTAACATAATATAAAAACAAGTATAATAAGTTGATTTAAAGCCAATAGTTAGGCTTTTAGCTCTGGAACAGAAGCTTCTGTGGGAAAATGAACCTCTATTTGTGAGTCAAAATGGAGGCCTAGCAATTCGGCGGCATTGCCTTGGTTGATACCGATGCAGAGCTGATCCTGACTGTTGAAAATGCATGCTACGTCGCCGGGCGGAGCGGCTTGGTAGTGCAGGTGTAGCTCTCGCACCGTCTCGCGGGCAAAGTGGATGGTGCCGGCCCGGCCGTGCCCCACAGCATCCACGGCCGTGCGCGTGATGTCGGTGATGAGGTTGCCATAGTGGTCGATGTGGACCACATGCCCCGTAATGCGGTGGTCCTGCAAACGCAGCTGCCGGTTTACCAAAGAGCGGAACGTAGCGGTTTCCAGGCCGAGGTCGGTGAGTTGGCCGCCCTGGGCCAGATGCACGGCCGCCGGCGTCAGGATGTCGCGAGTGGGGGAGGGGGTAGGCTGAGCGGCTTGCAGACGCACTACTTCCTCGGGGCGGCCCTCCGTGAGCAGTGACAAAATACCGTTGTCGGCCACTACAAAATAGTGCCCCTCGTAGCTGGCAGCGTGCCAGGCGGGCTGCGCACTACCCAAATCGTTGACGCCAATGAGGTGAACCGTGCCCAGTGGGAAGTCACGAAATACCGCTTGGAGAACGTGAACGGCGTGCGCGATGTTAAAGGGTTCAATGGCGTGGCTAATGTCGAGCACCGCCTGCGCGGGGGCAAGTTGCAGCATCCGCGCCTTCACGGCCGCCACGTAATGGTCGCGGTAGCCGAAGTCAGACAGAAACGTAATCAACCCCATGCCGAAATCCTGAGTTATTCGTACTATTGCTTACCCCCTGCGGGGGCGGCAAAAGTAGGCCTTTTCGGTGGAAACCGATAGCCGATACTTCTTTTCATGTATTCCCATCCCTCTAAAAATTCCTGATTTGGTCGAGAAAGTCATCACGCTCGAAAACGTGTCCCTGATTGATTTCCTGGGGGCCGACAACCAGAATATTCGTCAACTCGCGGCTGCCTTTCCAGGTAGTAAAATTATTTCCCGCGGCAATGAAATTAAGATTCAGGGCCAAACGCCCGTCATTACCCGCATCAATGAAATCCTATCGGGACTCATTGAGCACTACCACCAATACGGCCAGATTACGGACCGAACGGTGAGTGAATATATTGGGGCCGTAGACGACGAGCAGCAGGAGCGCATTATGGCCACGGCGCCCATTGCCGACGTGATTGTGTTTGGGGCCAAAGGCGGCGTGATCAAAGCCAAAACGCCCAATCAGCAGAAGCTGGTAGACACGGTGATGAAGCACGATCTGACCTTTGCGCTGGGGCCGGCTGGTACGGGCAAAACCTATGTATCGGTGGCGTTGGCAGTGCGGGCGCTCAAAAACAAAGAGGTCAAAAAGATCATCATCTCGCGCCCTGTGGTGGAGGCTGGCGAAAGCCTGGGCTTCCTACCCGGCGATATGAAGGAAAAGGTGGACCCCTACCTGCGCCCGATTTACGATGCCCTAGAGGACATGATTGCGCCTGAAAAGCTGAAGTTCTACCAAGAAAACAAGATCATCGAAATTGCACCGCTGGCCTACATGCGTGGCCGCACGCTCAACAACGCCTTCGTGCTGCTGGATGAGGCGCAGAACACGACGCCTTCGCAGTTGAAAATGTTCCTGACCCGCATGGGACCTTCAGCCAAGGTGATGGTGAACGGCGACCGGAGCCAGATTGACCTACCTACCAAGCAGAAATCGGGGCTGATGCAGGCTTTGGATATTCTGAAGGGGGTGCAAGGCATCGGTTTCGTAGAGATGAGTGCCGACGATGTGGTGCGCCACAAGCTGGTGAAGGAAATCGTGCAGGCCTACGACAAATTCGACGTGCAGCAGCAGCGCGAGCAGGCCAACCGCCCACCCCGCGAGTATACGCCTCGCAACGGCGCCCCGCGTTTCACGCGGGAAACCGCCGACCCGGCCCGCCACCCCGACGCCCGCCCCGAGGACGACGGCATGCAGGACCTACCCGTGAACCACGAGCAGCAGCTGTAGTAACGGGTAGACGTAGTGTTTTTCACAAGGAAAAGCAGCTTGCAGGTCGCAAGCTGCTTTTTCTTTGCTTTCAGTTTTCTTTGTTATCCAAGAAGCTATTTGAGTCAGCTAAACGCCACCTTCCTTATGACCGCTCAGCAAATCACCACCACCGAAGAAATAGCCGCGGCCCTCCATATCCGCGAGATTGTGTTTGTGCAGGGCCAGGGTGTGCCGCCCGACGCTGAATACGACGAACACGACCGTTCCGACGCTACCCACTACCTGGTCACGTCGGCCGACGGTACGCCCTGCGGCGCCGCCCGCTGGCGCCCCACTGACAAAGGCGTGAAGCTGGAGCGGTTTGCCGTGCTGGCCAGCTACCGCAACCAGGAAGCTGGTGCGGCCTTGCTCCGCGCCGTGTTGCACGATGTGCAGGCAGCCCATCCCGACGCCACCGTCTACCTACACTCCCAGCTGCCGGCCGTGCGCTTCTACGAGCGGCACGGGTTTGAGAAGGTAGGTGAGCAGTTCTCGGAGTGCGATATCGAGCACTACAAGATGGAATTGCGGAAATAACCCCGCGTATCCTTCCGAGCATTTTGTGCAAAAAGCAGCGAGGAATCTGAGGCTGCAGCCGTTGCTGCTGTCTTTGGTTTCTCGCTGCTTTTGAATGGCATATTTTTTATACAATCAGCTAGAGTCCTGTCGGCTTATGTAATCGATTTTCTATTCCTCTTATCCTGAGTGTTATATGTTGCATTGGGCTCCTGTTGCCTTCGTGCGCCTAACGCTGGCGTTGGCGGCTGGTATTCTCACGTACTTGTATGCAGGCGCTGTACTGCCAGAGTTGCAATGGATGTTATTGACGCTGATTTTCAGCTATATCTCGTTTCAACTTTGGGCAGCTCGCCAGCCTACCCCTGGCCCTACCGATGCAGCAGGTTTGTTGGCGTTGGTGGTCCTGTACGTGGCCGGCCTTACACTCACGCAGCACGCCACCGAGTCGCGCCGCACCGACCACCTCTACCGCTTCGGCAACCACATTGAGTTTTATCGGGCTGTGGTGGATGAGCCTGCTGTGGTGCGGCCCGCTACCTATGCTACTACCGTGCGCGTGCAGGCGGTGCGGGTGGCGGGGCAGTGGCGGCCCGCTACGGGTGGTATCCGGGTGTCGGTTCCGCGCACGGAGCAGGGTAAGGACGTGGCCCTGCCGCGCTACGGCGACGTGTGGCTGGTGCGCGGGGCACCCGCACCCAGCAAGGCCCCGCTCAATCCCGGCGAGTTCGACTACCGCCGCTACCTTGCCTACCATCAGGTGTATCATCAGCAGTTCGTACACCCCGATCAATACCTGAAAACGGGCATGGCACCACCCAATGTACTGGTGGCCGTGAGCCTGCGCGCCGCCCGTGTCATCGAGGGCGTATTCAAGCAGTATGTGCACCGCAAGCGCGAGTACGCCTTGGCGGCGGCGCTAGTGCTGGGCATCAAAGACGACGTAGATCAGCAAACTCAGCAAGCCTACGCCAACACGGGCACCACGCACATCATGGCCGTGTCGGGCTTGCAGGTAGGGCTGTTGTTTGGAGCCGTGTCGTGGGTGCTGACGCTGGTGCCGGGTAGGCGCGGGCCGCTTTTTCGGCTGGTGACGGCGCTGTTGGGCCTGGCCGTTATCTGGAGCTACGCCTTCCTCACGGGCCTGTCGGCGTCGGTGCTGCGGGCGGCTGTTATGTTCTCCTTTATCATTCTAGCGCGGGCTTTGGACCGGCAGAGCAGTATGTACAACACGCTGGCGCTGGCAGCGTTTGTGCTGCTCTGCTACAATCCCTACCTGCTGGTAGACGTGGGGTTTCAGCTGTCGTTTCTGGCCGTGCTCAGCATCGTGTACTTGCAGCCGCGCATTGCCGGTTGGTTCGATTTGCGCGACTGGGCCCTAAGCCGCCTGCGGCCCTGGCAGCCGCAGTGGCAGCAAAAGGCATGGCGGGGTGCCGGCTGGCTGCTTAACGCTACGTGGCAGGCCACAGCCCTTTCGCTGGCGGCGCAGGTGGCTACGTTTCCGCTGGGCCTGTTTTATTTTCATCAGTTTCCACTCAGCTTTCTGCTATCCAATCTAATTGCGGTACCCGTCTCTTCGGGGGCGGTGTACGTGGGCATTGTGCTGCTGGTGGTGAAGGGACTGACGACCCTAGCGGCGCTGGCCCTACCCGCCGCCGCGCCAGCGCTGGAATGGGCGCCGCGGGCTGTAGCCGCCTTGTTTGAGGGGATGATCTGGTTTTTCAACGAGTATATCTTCTGGATTGGCCGCGTCCTACCCGGCGCCCTTATTGCAGGCATCCACATCACGGCACTGCAAGCCTGGCTGATTTTTGCGGTGATTCTGGCCCTGCTCGTCTTTTTTGCGGCGCGCCGACTGGCCTGGCTGGGTCTTGCCTGCGCCTTACTGGGCGTGTTTGCCGGCAACTGCGTGTGGGCGGCCCACCAGCTCGCCCCCGATGAGCGCCTGATTATCTACAGCATTCCGCGCCGCTCGGCGGTGGGCTTCTGGCAGGGCGCCGCGGCCACCATCGTCACTCCCGATTCCCTACCCCTCACCGAAACCGAGCGTACCTACCGCATCGTGCCTGGCATTATTCAGCGCGAAGCCCGGCGGGTGGCCTATCACCCCGGCTGGCGTGGGGCACCGGTGCCGGCCGCAAAAGCCGACAAAAATCTGGTGCTCAGCGTGTGGCGGGGCGTGCGCCTGGCCTTTGTGTCGGGTAAGTTGAGCAGCGCTACCCAGCCGCAGCCGGTAGAGGTAGTCGTGCTGCGCCGCAACGCCCGCGTATCGCCTGAGGTGCTGGCTGCTGTGTTTGGCCGGCAGGCGCAGGTAGTGTTCGATTCGTCGTGCCGGTCGTGGTACGTGGCGCGGCAGGATTCGGTGCTGCGGGCCGCCGGTTTTCGGCCGCACGATGTCACGGCCCAAGGGGCCTACACGGTTCGGCTTCGCTGAAGGGTAGGGGCGGGCAGCGGCGCAACCCAGGCTATATGACTTGCGCTATATAGTTTCACTGTTGCCTCCTTTTCGTTACGTTTGGTTTTACTGCCCTGCGTATCACGGAGCAGTCGAACCTGTTATGTACCAGGTCGTCGGCCGCTCGTTCACTGTTTAGCCCTGCCGACCATGGACAATATACTTACCCAGGAGCTGGAAGCCCTGCGCTATATTCAGTATGAGTGCCGCGATGCCATTGGCTATATCACCCTGAACCGCCCCGAAAAGCGCAACGCCCTCAGCGCTGAGATGGTAACCGAACTGAAGCTGGCTTTTGACACCGCCGAGGAAGACGAAAACTGCAAAGTGATTGTGCTGCGGGCCGCAGGCAACGTGTTCTGCGCCGGCGCCGACCTAGCCTACATCCAGGAGTTGCAAGGCTTCGGCTACACGGATAATCTGGCCGACAGTACCCACCTCATGCAGCTGTTCCACCAGATCTATACCCTCAACAAAGTAGTCATTGCACAGGTGCAGGGCCACGCGCTGGCCGGTGGGTGTGGCTTGGTGACCGTCTGCGACTTTGCCTTTGCTGTGCCCGAAGCCAAGCTTGGCTACACCGAGGTGAAAATAGGTTTTCTGCCAGCTATTGTGAGCGTCTTTCTACTGCGCAAGGTAGGCGAGAGCCGCGCCAAGCAACTGCTGCTGACAGGCGACGTGATTTCCGCCCCGCGGGCGCAGGAGTTTGGGTTGGTCAACTTCCTGACCTCAGCAGTGGAACTAGACGAGCAGGTGCAGCAGTTTGCCCGTCGCCTGTGCGTCGAAAACTCGGCGCAAAGCATGGAAGTAACCAAAGAAATGCTGGCCCGACTCCCCGAAATGCCCTTGGAAGACAGCCTGCGCTACGTGGCGCAACTCAACGCCGAAGCCCGCAGCTCCCTGGACTGCCGCCGGGGCATTGCTGCTTTTTTAAATCGGGAGAAAATAAACTGGGAGAATTAAGGAAGCTTTCGGTATGTGAGTTTTTAATTTCTAGTTTTACACTGGCATACTGAGCCCAGTATTCATTCCTCCGCTACCCTGTTATTTTAACTTTTTTCACTCTTCATAACTCCGTGCGAGACTGTCTTTGGGCTTATATAGGTTTCGCACAGAGGTAGGGAGTGAAAAAGAAATTTCGCGTTTTCTTAAAAATTAGGGTCGAAACAATTAACCCAAAAGCAAGTTACCACCTCATGACAACGCTGGCAGCCGTGGCCGTAACGACGGCTACTTTTCTGGGAATGGAATTTTGGGCGTGGTTCATGCACAAATTCGTGCAACACGGTCCTCTGTGGTTTTTGCACCGCTCGCACCACGTGCGGCCTAGTCCGCGCCCCTTCGAACACAACGATCTGTTCTTTCTGCTGTACGGTGGCCTGTCGGCTGCGCTCATCATCACCGGCGACAATGGCCAGCGTTGGTGGTTTTGGGTAGGGGTAGGCATTGCCGCCTACGGTACTGTCTATTTTTTCGTGCACGATGTACTGATTCATGGCCGCCTGCGGTTCTGGCGCAAATCACAAAACACCTACCTGCGGGCCTTGAATATGGCCCACAAAATGCACCACAAAACCACTGGCCGCGACGGCTCCGTGGAATTTGGTTTACTGTGGGTATCGCCTAAATATTTGGAAATGGCGCGCCAGCGGAAAAAGACAATTAATAATGAATAATTATTAATTAAAACCTTTGCTGATGTGCAAGGTTAATGCGTTGTAAAGCCAATAAAAGAATAGAGAAAAATTAATAATTATTAATTCGTAATTATTAATTAAAAACAGCCGTGGGAAAGTTTTCAATCAGCGACCTGGAGAATCTCTCCGGAATAAAAGCACACACCATTCGGATGTGGGAGCAGCGCTACGGTATCCTGCGGCCGGTGCGCACCTCTACCAACATCCGTACGTACTGCGAGAGCGACTTACGCCGCCTGCTGAACGTGGCTACCCTGTGCAACCGTGGGCACCGCATTTCGCGCGTGGCCCAACTGTCGGAGCAGGAGTTATGTCAGGCCGTGATGCAATGCGGCGAAGAGGGCCAGGATCATGTGCCGCAGGTAAATGCCCTGCTGGCCGCTGCCGTGGCCATGGACGAGCCCCAACTGCAACTGCAAATAACCGCCGCTCTCGACCACCTGGGTTTCGAGGAAGCCATGCTTCATATCCTGTATCCGTTTCTGCGACGGGTAGGGATTATGTGGCAGGTAGGCACCATCAACCCGGCGCAGGAACATCTGGTAGCCAACCTGATACGGCAGAAAATGGTGGCCGCTATTGATGCCCTACCCTACGTGCCGCCGACAGAGGCCCGGCGCTGGGTGCTGTTTTTACCGCAGGGCGAGCTGCACGAGTTGGGCTTGCTTTTTATGAGCTACGCACTGCGGGCGCGGCAGCACCACGTATTATATCTGGGCCAAAACCTGCCCGTGAAAGAACTGGCAGCAGTGTGTGAGGCTTATCAGCCCTACGCCTTGTGTACGGTACTCACATCGGTGCCGGAGCGCGACCAGGTACAGGGTTTCATAGAGGAGTTGGCTCGTATCAGTCCGCACACGCCCTTGTTTTTGTATGGCCCGCTGGTGCAGCGCGAGTGCCTGCAACTACCCGGCAACGCGGTACAACTCCGCCTGATGACCGATTTCCTGGCTTTGGCTAACTCCCTGACTTTACACCCAGAGCCTACGGAAGTCTTGAGCTAAGCCCGCTGACTGAGTGCGCTACGCAGAAGTCATAATTTTTTAACAAGGCGTTTTTCGTCCCTCAGATTGCATATAGGCCCTTTTTCTGGCAGCAGAAGAAGGGCCTTCGCTTTTTAAGGGTTCAGATGACGATCTGAAAATCAACAGCTTCGTACGCCTACTATGCCGTTAGGCGCGTTGTTTGGAAATAATCAAAATTATTTTTGATCAATTGTGCACAACTTTTAATTTCTCCCGTATCTTTGTTTAACTTTTTGCCACGAAAAGCTAAACAGTATGACCTCTTTGGAATTCACCAACCAAGTACAGAAGATTTCTTACTCTCTAAAGCCCGTGGCGATGAACCTGACCCGCGACGCTGACGATGCGAAAGATCTTGTACAAGAAACTTTGCTAAAAGCGCTGCTGAACAAGGACAAGTTCAAGGCGGGCACCAACCTGAAGGCATGGTTGTACACCATCATGCGCAACACCTTCATTAACAACTACAACAAGATTACCAAGCGCAATAGCAATATTGACAGCACAGAGTATTTTCAGTATTTCAACACCGACGAAAACTACATTACGCACAACGGCGCCAGCTCGGATTTCGTAGTAACGGATATTAATGAGGCTATCGGCAACCTCCCGGCCGATTACCGCACCCCGTTTATGATGTATTACATCGGCTACAAATATTTGGAAATAGCCGAGAAGCTTCAGATTCCTATTGGCACGGTTAAAAACCGGATTCACATTGCCCGGAAGGAACTGAAGGACGCATTAAAGGTATACGCTCCCGGCGTGTAGGGAATAGGGAGAGAGTACAACTGCCCCGGGCGTATAGCGGGTCGCAAACAGTGTTGACGCAAGTCACGTTGTTCGCGGCCCGTTTTTTTGTTGCGGATATTGCAGCTTGATGAGATTGGGCTGATGCGGACGGAGTGCATACCTATTTTGTTGGTAGCCTAGTGCTTTAGCCTTGGGAAGATTGTGGGGTAGGGCGGCGGGCCATAGGGCGTTGCCGAAATTGCGGGGGTAGGCCGTATGTTTGTTGCAAGCTGAACAAGGTAGGGCGGAACGAGTTGGCCGGGCTTCCGTATCGGAATAGCGAGACGGAGCGGAACAACGCGTATCTGCATCTGCGAAATCCGCTCAATCTGCACAATCTGCGATAATGAATGTACTTGTAATTGGGGCCGGTTTTGCCGGGCTGGCAGCCGCTACTTCCCTGGCGCAACAGGGCCACCGCGTCACGGTACTGGAAAAAAACGAAAGTCCTGGCGGCCGCGCCCGCCAGTTTCGGTCAGCCGGCTTCACCTTTGATATGGGCCCCAGCTGGTACTGGATGCCCGATGTGTTTGAGCAATACTTCGGCCGCTTCGGCAAAAAAGTAGCGGACTACTACGAGTTGGTGCGGCTGGATCCGTCCTACCAAGTGGTGTTTCGGGGAGGCGAGGCCGTGGATATTCCGGCGGCCATGCAGGAGCTGCGGGCGTTGTTTGAGCGGTTTGAGCCGGGCAGCGGCGCGCGGCTGGACGAGTTTCTGCGGCAGGCTGCCTATAAATATGAGGTAGGGATGCACAAATTTGTGCACATGCCGGGTCGCTCGGTGCTGGAATTTGCCAAGCCCCACCTGCTGGTAGACGCCCTGCGTCTCGATTTGCTGCAAAGCATGCACAAGCACGTGCGCAAGTTCTTCAAAGACCCGCGCCTATTGGAGCTGGTTGAGTTTCCGGTGCTGTTTCTGGGGGCTACCCCGCAAAACACGCCCGCGCTCTACTCCCTCATGAACTACGCCGACCTCGCGCTGGGCACGTGGTACCCCATGGGCGGCATGCACAAGATTGTGGAAGGCATGGTGCAATTGGCCCAGGAACTGGGCGTACAGTTCGAGTACAGCCAGGCTGTGGAGGAAATTGTGGTGGAAAACGGCCGTACCACGGGTGTACGCACCGCCACCGGCTTCCGGCCGGCCGACGTGGTAGTAGCTGGTGCCGACTACCACCACGCCGAGCAGCACCTACTGGCCTTCGAACACCGAAACTACACTGAGCGCTACTGGAACAAGCGCACGCTGGCGCCCTCGTCGCTGCTGTTTTACATCGGCGTCAACAAGCGCCTCGACAACCTGCGCCACCATAATCTGTTCTTTGATGAGGACTTTGGGCGGCACGCGCACGAGATTTACGAGCAGCCCCAGTGGCCTACGCGGCCGTTGTTCTACGCCTCGGCCCCTTCCCAAACCGACCCCAGTGTGGCGCCCGAGGGCAGCGAAAACCTGTTCCTACTGATTCCGGTGGCCCCTAACCTCGACGATACCGAGGAAACCCGCGAACGATACTACCACCTCATCATGGAGCGCCTGGAAAAACACTGCGGCCAAAGCATCCGCGACGCGGTAGTATTCCGGCGCAGCTACGCCCACCGCGACTTCATCCAGGACTACAACAGCTACAAGGGCAACGCCTATGGCCTGGCCAACACGCTAAGCCAGACGGCCATCCTGAAACCCGCGCTGAAAAGCAAGAAAGTCAGCAATTTGTATTTTACGGGCCAACTCACCGTGCCTGGCCCTGGCGTGCCGCCTTCGCTCATTTCGGGCCAGGTAGTAGCGCAGGAAATTGAAAAGGACTTCGGCGGGGTAGGGTAGAACGTTATTTCGAACGGAGTGAGAAAGCTCGCGTGCAATGGTAAGCTCAATCGTCAGGAATTAGCGGGAGCACGCGAGCTTTCTCACTCCGTTCGAAATGACGTTCTACTTTCTAATTCATAAATTTTAATTCTCAATTACCCCCGTGGACCACGTTGCCCTTTTTGATGAAACCACGCTGGCGTGTAGCAAGCTGATTACCACCCGCTACAGTACCTCGTTTACGCTGGGCATCCGGACGCTCGACAAGCGCTTTCACCTGCCCGTGTACGCGGTGTATGGGTTTGTGCGCTGGGCCGACGAAATCGTGGACACCTTCCATAGCCACGATAAAGCCGCACTGTTTCAGGATTTTAAGCGCCAGACCGACGAGGCCCTGCGCGAGCGGCTCAGTCTGAATCCGGTGCTACACGCGTTCCAGCTGATGGTGCACCGCTACGGCATCGACCAGGAGTTTATTGATGCGTTTCTGCGCAGCATGGAGATGGACTTGGAGGACCAGAGCTACAACCAGTCCTTGTACCAGGAGTATATCTATGGCTCGGCGGAAGTGGTAGGGCTAATGTGCCTGCGCATTTTCTGCGAGGGGGATAAGGCGCTGTTTGAGCACCTGCGCGAACCGGCGCGGCGGCTGGGCTCGGCGTTTCAGAAGGTGAACTTCCTGCGCGACATTCGCTCCGACTACGAAGACCGTGGCCGTGTGTATTTCCCAGGCGTGCAGTACGAGCAATTCGATGACCAAGTAAAGCGCGAAATCGAAGCAGATATCCTGGCCGATTTTGAGGCGGGCTACGCGGGTATTGTGCAGCTGCCACGCGCGGCGCGATTAGGCGTATACCTAGCCTACGTATATTACTTAAAGCTTTTTTATAAAATCCGGCAGTTGCCGGCGGCGCATATTTTGGGTGAACGAGTGCGTGTGCCCAACAACACTAAAATGCTTTTGCTGCTAGGTTCGTACTTTCGTTATCGCCTCCGGGCCATTTAGCCAACAAACTCGTACTGCGTGAAGGTTCTGCTGCCGTTCTGTCTTACCCTGTTCTTCATTCTCTCCAGTCTCGTGTCCGACGCCAATCCCTACTCCGTTGCCAACCTGCGCCGCCAGTATCAGCAAGCCGCTGCAAGCAAAGAAGGTGGTGAGAAGTTTCACCAACTAATGGCTGCCTACACCCAGCACGATGCTGTGGTGCTAGCCTATAAAGCCGCCGCTGAAGCTATTCGGGCCCGCGACGCTTCCATGTTCAATAAGCTCACCTACGTACAGCAGGCCGCCAAGCTGTTTGACGAAGCCGTGCGCCGCGACGATGACAACGCCGAAATTCGGTTCCTGCGCCTGAGCGTGGAAAGCAACCTGCCCGCCTTCCTGGGCCTCAGCCAGCACGTAGATGATGACCGGCAGTTTCTGGTACGCACGCTCTTGCAGCACCCCGAGTCCGGTATGGACAACGAATCCTTTGCTCTGGTGCGCGATTTTATGGTAGAACGCGGCCACGTATCTGGTCCCGACGCCCAGCGCCTAACCTCCTTATAGCGTTGCACCATACCATATTTTATCCTGAAGCTCCTGTTTGGAGCTTCTTTTGTTTAGGCTAGTTTGTATTTCTACCCTTGTTAGCATGATGCACAACGTAGTACTGGTAGGGTGTCTCTTACTGAGTAGCCTAACGGCTTTTGGCCAAAGTATTCGCCTGACGGGGCGAGTAGAAGACACCGAGCATCACCCTATTCCTTATGCCAGCGTGGCCCTGCCCGACGGAGCGGCGGGTACTGCTACCAACGAGGTAGGAGAATTCAGCCTGACCGTGCCCGCCCTGCCGCAACGGCTGGTGGCACTCAGCATTGGGTACGCCCGCACAGAAGTAGTGGCTACTTCGGCTGCGCCGCTCACTATCATCCTGCCCGCCAGCACGGTACAGCTGCCGGAGGTGGTAGTGCGCAACCCCCAGCGCGTGGCCGAAGACCTGGTGCAGCGCGCCTACGCCCAACTGGTTCGTCACGAAAAAGATACGTATTACGGCAAGGCTTTCTACCGCCAGAAAACCCGCACCAACGGCACCTACGACGAACTGTCGGACGCGTTTTATGATGTAGAGCTGACACCGCAGAAGATAGTAGGGTGGGAGCTAGGCGAGTCGCGTTACGCGGCTGTGGCAGGGCCATTTCACATGAAAAACTTCTCTACCCTGATGCGGCTGCCTACCTTCACCCAGCACCCCAAACGGGGTAGTCTGTACCTGCCACTGGCTTCGGATGCAGCCAAGCGGTTCACCTTCACGCTACGCGAGATACAGACTGAAAACGGCCGCGAAACCGCTGTCATCGATTTCCAGCCGCGACCGGGGATAGACAAGCCCGCTCCCGCTGGCACGCTCTACCTCGACCGTCAGACAGCAGCCCTGCGCCGCCAGGAACTACGCCTGCGAGTAGGTTCTATGCTGGCATTTACGAAGGGTTTTCAGCCGTTATCAGATTCATTGCGGCTGGTGTCGGATTTTGCGCCGGTGGCTGATTCGCTCACGCGTCTGGCCAGCACGCGGGGTGAGCTGGCCGTAACAGTGCAAACCGGTAACCGTCCGCCCGTGCAGTCGTTGATATCGGCCTATCTGCTATTATATCAATACACTGGCCGCCTACCCAGCCAGGCCTACGGCCGAGTGAAGCACAGCGCCGATGACTTGCAAATGCTACAGGGGCGGCCCTATAACGCCAAATTCTGGCAGGAGAACGAGATTATTCGGGCCAGTCCGGTGGAGGAAAGTGTAATTAAGTCCTTTGAGGGACGCCGGGTATTCGGCCGCTTATAGTGCTGAAAATGCGCGGGTTTTGCAGCCCGAAAGGATGAGTTTGCGTATCTTTTCCCGGATACTCCCCCGCACTGTAACCTTATGCCGGTTTTTGCGGTTATTCCGAAAGCTATGCCGCACCACCTGAGCGTCCGTATCGACCCCAATTCCGGCTTTTGCTTCGGCGTCATCTATGCTATTCAGATGGCCGAGGACTTGCTGGATGAGCAAGGCTACCTGTATTGCCTAGGCGACATCGTACATAACGACGAAGAAGTAGAACGTCTGCGCCAGCGTGGCCTGCGCATCATCGACTACGATACCTTTGCTACCCTACGTAGCGAGGCCGTGCTCATTCGGGCCCACGGCGAGCCACCCGCTACCTACCAGATGGCGCTGGAAAACAACCTGACGCTGATTGATGCCTCGTGCCCGGTGGTGCTAAAGCTGCAAAACCGCATCAAGGCCAGCTTCGACAAAAAGGATAAGATCTTCATCTACGGCAAGCATGGCCACGCCGAGGTGCGCGGCTTGCTGGGCCAGACTGGCGGCGAAGCGGTGGTGTTTGAGAACCTCGACGAGCTGCTGCGTCACGAACTGCCCGACAACATCACGCTCTACAGCCAGACCACCAAGAGCACCGACAGCTTCTACCGCATCAAGGGCGAGCTGGAGCAGCGGGGCCACACCGTAAACGCTAACGACACGATTTGCCGCCAAGTTAGCAACCGCGACAAAGATCTGCGCCGGTTTGCTGCCCAGTTCGACCAGGTGATTTTCGTATCGGGCACCAAAAGCTCCAACGGCAAGGTGCTCTACCATGTGTGCCTCGAAACCAACCCCAACACGCACTTCGTGTCGAAGGTGGAGGAGTTGCAAACCGAGTGGTTCCGGCCGGGGCAGTCCATCGGTATTTGCGGCGCCACCAGCACACCCATGTGGCTGATGGAAAAGGTGCGCGACACGCTGCTGCGACTCTAAGCAGTGACTGAGTGGCAGAGTGACTGAGTGACTTTCTGAACGTACGCGGTCTCATCCTGTGTTACTTTCGCGTATCCCTGCGAAATCCCTATGTCAACAACTGCTACTCTATCCACGCAAAAACGCCTGAAACCTACGTCGGTAGGGTATAAGGGGGTAGGCATTGCGTTGTTAATTATGACGTTGTGGGCAGGTCTACTCACCTACCTGCTGGCCTACTACCAGCCCGATTGGCGCACGCCCTGGCCCTACCTGCTGGCTCTGGTGCAGATGCACCTCTACACCGGCCTGTTCATCACCGCCCACGATGCGATGCACGGTGTGGTGAGCCCCAACCCGCGCCTGAACAATGCCATTGGCACCGTCGCCGCGCTGCTGTTTGCCTACAACTGGTTCCCTGGGATGCTGCCTAAGCACCACCAGCACCACCGCCACGTAGCTACCCCCGACGACCCCGACTACCACGATGGCGAGCATCCCAACTTCCTGTTCTGGTTCGTGCGCTTCGCCTGGAACTACGTGACTTGGTGGCAAGTAGTGTTAATGGCCGCTACCTATAACGTGCTGAAGTTGTGGTTTCCGCAGGCGAACATCATTGTCTTCTGGATGATACCGGCCGTGCTGGCTACCCTGCAATTGTTCTTTTTTGGGACCTACCTGCCGCACCGGGGCGAGCACGCCCCCGACAATCCGCACAAGTCGCGCACGCAGTTGCGGCACCATGCGTGGGCTTTCGTGAGCTGTTACTTTTTCGGCTACCACTACGAGCACCACGACCAGCCCTACCTACCCTGGTGGCGCCTGTGGCGCACGAAGTAATGTCTGGACCCACGGATTCGTTCGGAACGATAAACGTCTGCCATTTTGACAAAGCGGCGCTACCAAGTGGTAGCGCCGCTTTGCTTTTTACGGTAATAGAAGTGCAAAACCGCTTAAATACCCTGAAAACGCGCTTTCAGTGGAGTGGTAGAAAATGGTAAATCGTGGTGGGCTTTTCCCAGGCAATCCGTACTTTTGCTAGTATCCCTGAAACGATGCCAGGCAATGCCATGAACCTTCTCTCCGGCGAATATGAATGCAAGCTGGACCCGAAAGGGCGCCTGGTGCTGCCGGCTAAGGTGAAGGGTAGTCTGCCAGAGGAAACCGGCAACCAATTGATACTGGTACGCGGTTTTGAGCCGTGCCTAGTGCTGTATCCCCGCTCGGCGTGGCGCGTGATTCACGAGAAGGTGATGGCGCTGGACGAGTTCAATGAGGAATACCGTCAGTTTCAGCGCAATTTTTTGCGGGGCATGACGGAGGTGGAGCTCGATAGCATCGGCCGGTTTATGCTGCCGCGCACCATGCTGCGCTACGCCGGCATCGAGAAGGAGGCCATTATTGTAGGCATCGGCAACCGGTGCGAAATCTGGGACCCTGAGCGCTACGACAACTTCCTCATCAAAGACCAGCAGAGCTTCTCCAAGCTGGCCCAAAAATTCCTGACCACCCCTGACACGGCCCCTACCAGTCCACTTGCTGCATGAGCACTTCCTACCCCAACGATACCGCCTACCACCGCCCCGTGATGCTACGCGAGTGCCTCGACGCCCTCGACCTGCGTCCCGATGGTCGCTACGTAGACGTAACTTTTGGCGGAGGCGGGCACTCGGCGCGCATCTTGGAGCATCTCACCACCGGCCACCTCTACAGCTTCGACCAGGACGCTGATGCCGAGGCCGAAGCCGCCCGCCTGTCCCGGCCGCAGTTCACCTTCATTCGCGCCAACTTCCGCGACCTGCACGCCGAGCTAGCCCGCCACGGCGCCCTACCCGTCGATGGAATATTAGCTGACTTGGGGGTGTCGTCGCACCAGTTCGACACGCCGGAGCGCGGCTTCTCTACCCGCTTCGACGGGCCGTTGGATATGCGCATGAACCCCGAGGCTTCCCAAACCGCCGCCGACATTGTGCAAGACTACTCTGAGGCCGAGCTGCACCGCATTTTCGGGATGTATGGTGAGGTGACGAATGCCCGCACCCTGGCCGCCACTGTAGTGGCCGCCCGTCGGGGTAGGGCCATCACCACCATCGCGGAGCTAAAGAAAGCCATTGCACCCTGCACGCCCCGCGGGAAAGAGAATAAGTACCTAGCGCAAGTGTTCCAGGCCTTGCGCATCGAGGTGAACGAGGAAATGGAAGCCCTGCAGGAAATGCTGCTGCAAACGGCGCAAGTGCTACGCCCCGGCGGCCGCTTGGTGGTAATGAGCTACCACTCCCTGGAAGACCGGCTAGTGAAAAACTACCTCGCCAAAGGCAAGTTTTTCGGCGAAGTAGAAAAAGATTTGTTCGGCAACACGCACCAGCCCTTCGCCGTGCTCACGCGCAAACCCGTAGAAGCCACCGCCGCCGAAATTGCCGAAAACAGCCGCGCCCGAAGCGCGAAACTCCGCATAGCGGAATTAAAAATAAATAGTTAGAAATGAAAAATTATCTGTTAATGTCAACTATGAAATATTTGCTAATTGAATTATCAGCGCCAGCTAATGAATGCTTATGTATCCATTATTAATTTCTAATTCTTAATTATTAATTAAAAACATGGCCGTTAATACCGTCAGACCACCGCAAAAAACTACACCCCGCGCCAATGTGCCGCGCGAGGTGGCAGCGCCCATGCCTGTGCCGGAGGTAGTACCCGAGCCTACCCACGTGCCCGAGCCGGAGCCCGAGGAAGAGCCGGAGCCCTACCGCGCCCCGCGGCGGCCCGCTAGCACCTGGAGTGTATTTACGGTGGTTGACCGCATCATGCGCATGGATGGGCTGTTCCGCGAGGGGTTGCCGGTGCGCTACCTGCCGCATTTGCTGTTCGTGATGTTCCTAACGTTGCTCTACATCGGCAATACGCACTATGCCACGCGGATGAACCGCAATATTCAGAAGCTGAAACTGGAAACTGAGGACTTGCGCGCCGACTTTACTACCCTATCCTCTGACTATATGGAGGCTAGCAAGCAAAGCGAGGTAGCCCGCAAAGTAGCGGCCTACGGGTTAGTGGAAAGCTCCTCGCCGCCGTTCCGCATTAAAGTACCAGCCGGCCGCCTCGACGAGGCCCAACTGGACCGCCTACCTGTTATCACCGCCGACTCGATGGCGGCGCGGGCCGTGGCCGACTCGTTGGCCCGCCTAGCCGCCGAGGAAGAGGCCGGGGCACTGCCACCTGACTCGGTGGCTGCGCCTGTCCGTGCGCCGCGCATGATTGAAGCCCCGAAAGCGCGCACTAAACCTGCGAAGAAGAAATGAAGGGAAACGTAAAAAAAGCCATAGTTACGCGGGTTCGCCTGGCCTTTTTGGGAGTGTGCCTGTTTTCGGCGGCCATTGTCTGGAAGGTGTCGCGGATTCAGTCGGAAGAGGAGGGGGCCAAGTGGCGGGCGCTGGAGCAGGAGCGCCGGGTGGTGTACCAGCCGGTATTTGCCACGCGGGGCACCATTTTGGCCGGCGACGGCAAGAGCATTATGGCTACCTCGCTACCCTTCTACCGGGTAGCCTGGGACCCAAGCGTGGTCGACAAAGATGTGCTGCGCGCCAAGGCCGATTCGTTGGGGCTGTTGCTCTCGCGCTTTTTCGGGGATAAGTCGGCGCAGGAATATGCCCGCAAGCTCAAAAACGCCCGCAACGCCTCGCCTGTGGTGCGCTATATTCGGTTGAACTCGCGGCAGATCAATTTTCAGGAGAAAAAACAGCTGGCTGCGTGGCCGATTTTCCGGCTAGGTAAGAACAAGGGCGGGGTTATTTTCGAGAAGGTCGACAAGCGTTTTCGGCCTTTTGGCGGACTGGCCCAGCGCACTATTGGCTTCCTGAACGAAGACAAAAACGGCGCGGGTCTAGAGTTTACCTACAACCGCAGCTTGGCCGGCAAAGACGGCGAGGCCCTGTTTGAGCGCCTACCCGGCGGCAACAAACCTATCTACGATGGCTCGGAGGTGAAGGCCCAAGCCGGCTACGATATCAGGACTACCCTCGATATCAACTTGCAGGACGTAGCCGAAAACGCACTGTATAAGTCGTTGGTAGACAACGATGCGCAGTATGGCTGCGTGGTGCTGATGGAGGTGAAAACCGGTGAAATCAAGGCCATTGCCAACCTGGGCAAGATTGGCGACGGCGTGTACACCGAGAACTATAACTACGCCATTGCCGACCAGGGCCGCACCGAGCCGGGCTCTACTTTCAAGTTGGCTTCCATGATGGCCTTGTTTGAGGACGACCCCGACATTGAGCTGACCGACACCGTGAACACCGGCACCTCGGGCTCTATGAAGATTGCCGGCGCCATCAAAACCGACACCCATCCCAACGGCCGCGTGACCATTCAGAAGGCCATTGAGCAGTCGTCGAACATTGGGGTAGCCAAGCTCATCAACGACCATTTTTCGGCCAACCCCGAAAAGTACACCGACCATCTCAAGAGCTTCGGGCTAGACAAGCCGCTAGGCTTCCAGATGGCGGGCGAGGCACGGCCTTATGTGAAGGACCCCAACGACCGGAGCTGGAGCCGCACCTCGCTCTCTACCATGAGCATCGGCTATGAGCTGAAGCTGGCCCCGTTGCAAACGCTGGCGTTCTACAACGCCATTGCCAACGACGGCGTGAAAATTGAGCCCATCATTGTAAAGGAAATCAAGCAGGCCGATAAGGTGCTAGAGAGCTTTGACGCGCGGGTGCTGAACCCGCGCATCTGTTCGGAAAAAACGGTTGCCAAGTTGCAATCTATGCTGAAAGGGGTAGTGCTGAACGGCTCGGCCCGCGGCATCAAAACCGACGACTACAGCATTGCTGGTAAAACCGGCACTGCCTGGAAGTTCAAGAACGGCCACTATACCCGCATGTACTCCACCAGCTTCTGTGGCTATTTCCCCGCCGACAAGCCTAAGTACAGCTGCATTGTGGTGATTGACTCACCTCGCCGCGGCCGCATCTATGGTGGCACGGTGGCCGCGCCAGTGTTCCGGGAGGTGGCCGACAAGGCCATGGCCCGCGACGCGGCCAGTCAGCGGCCCTTGCTGGCGCGGGGTAGTGGCCCTCGCTCGCGAGTGCCCTACGTGCGCGCCGGTATGCAAGACGAACTGCAACTGGTGTGCGAAAAACTCGCGATAGGAATGGACGCGCCGCAGGCGGTAGCCGAGGACTGGGTGCGTGTGACGCCCGCCCGCGACTCGGCCAAGCTGGCCGTGGTGGCCCAGCCCGTGTCGCGCGACCATGTGCCCAACGTGCAGGGCATGACACTGCGAGATGCCCTATTTTTGCTGGAAAACCGGGGGCTGCGCGTGAAAACCGTAGGTACGGGCCGTGTGCAACGCCAGTCGCTGGCTGCGGGTAGCGCCCTGAAACGGGGTACTACCGTAGTACTGGAACTGGCGCCCATTGGCCGCCAGATGGTGCCGGTGCTGCTACCCTCGGTGGCCAGCGAACCTAAGCCGGCCGTGACCTACCCCGCCGAGCCAACCAAAAAACGGTCGGCGCCGTCGTCCATCACGCAGCAAACGCCCCGCCGCCCCGAAACCAAACCCAAAGCTTAACCGGCGCCTGCCGCGTCGTTTCTTCTCTTGACAACACATTCTCTTTCTGCGCTGCTTACCGGCATTCCGGTACTCGACCAACAGGGCCCTACCGAGGTAGAGGTGCAAGGCCTTACCCTTGACTCGCGCCAAGCGGGACCGGGCACTGTGTTCTTTGCCCTGCGCGGGGTGGCGGCCGATGGCCACCAGTTCATTCCGAAAGCCGTGGAGCAAGGCGCTGCCGTGGTGGTGTGCGAAACCCTACCCGACGAGCAAGCCGATGCCGTGAGCTACGTGCTGGTGCCCGACAGTGCCGCCGCCATGGCTCTGATGGCAGCCACCTTCTACGACCATCCGTCGCAAAAACTGCGCTTAGTGGGCGTAACCGGTACCAACGGCAAAACGACCTGCGCTACCCTGCTGCACAAGCTGTTCCGGGAGCTAGGCTACCACGTGGGCCTGCTGAGCACGGTGCAGAACCAGATTGATGAGGAGGTGATTCCGGCCACGCACACCACGCCCGACGCCATCCGGCTGAACGAGCTGCTGGCGCGCATGGCGCGGGCGGGTTGCGCCTACGTGTTTATGGAAGTCAGTTCGCACGCTGTGGTGCAGCACCGCATTACGGGCCTGCACTTCGCGGGCGGCATCTTCACCAATCTCACCCACGACCACCTCGACTACCACGGCACCTTCGACGCCTACCTCAAGGCCAAGAAAGGCTTCTTCGATAAACTCCCTAAAACCGCTTTCGCCCTCACCAACGCTGACGACAAGCGCGGCCCGGTGATGCTGCAAAACACCGTGGCCCGGCGTGAGTCGTATGGGCTGCGGGGGGTAGGCACGTTTCGGGGCAAGCTGCTCGAAAATGCTGTGCACGGCTTGCACCTGGAGGTAGACGGCCGTGAGGTGCAGTTTCGCCTTATCGGCGTGTTCAACGCCTACAATCTGCTGGCCGTGTATGGCGCGGCCGTGCTGTTGGGCGAAGACGCCGACGCGGTGCTGACCATTCTCTCCGGCTTGCTGTCGGCGCCGGGGCGGTTTGAGCCAGTAGTGTCGGCGCAGACGCGCGTGACCGGCATCGTGGACTATGCCCACACGCCCGACGCGCTGGAAAACGTGCTTGATACCATTGCCGACATCCGCCAGCCGCGGCAGCAAGTGATTACGGTGGTAGGCTGCGGTGGCAACCGCGACGCGGCCAAGCGCCCGATTATGGCTAAATTGGCCTGTCAGGGCTCCGAGCGTGTAATCTTAACCGCCGATAATCCGCGTTTCGAAGACCCCAACGACATTTTACACCAGATGCAGGCCGGCGTAGCGCCAGCCGATATGGGAAAGGTGCTGACCATTGCCGACCGGCGCGAGGCCATTAAAACGGCCGTGGCGCTGGCCCAACCCGGTGATATTGTGTTGGTAGCGGGCAAAGGCCACGAAACCTACCAGGAAATTAAGGGAGTGCGTACGCCTTTCGACGACAAGCAAGTGCTGCGTGAGATGTTTGAGCTGTTGGCAAAATGAAGAAGAACCCAAGCCGTCCTGCTACCCCCACGCTGTGGATGAAGCAAACCGAGAAAAATGACACGTCGCCTCGCTTCGTTAGTCCAGCGCTGTCGACTACGCTGATTCGGGCCGATGCCTTAGTGCAGCAGCTGCGCGCCGTGCACACCACCTACCACGATGCCCTAGCTGGCCCGTGGACCGTGACCAGCACTAATCAAATTCCGAACAAACGCAATACCTGACGCCTCGTCAAAAAGCTGAACATTTGCAGTTTGAAAGACCTTCAACTGTCCTTTTTTGCTGATTTCCTGCGCTCATGCTCTACCACCTCTTCACGTATTTATACAAAACCTATCACCTACCGGGCGCGGGGGTATTCCAATACACCACATTTCGGGCGGCCATGGCCGTTATCACTTCCCTGCTGATTGCCCAGGTATTTGGGGGGCGTCTCATTCGCGTGTTGCAGCGCCGCCAGATTGGTGAAGGCATTCGCGACCTGGGGTTGCAGGGGCAAATGGAGAAGAAAGGGACGCCTACCATGGGTGGCCTGATTATCCTGCTAGCCATCTTGGTGCCGGTGCTGCTATTCGCCCGCCTCGATAATATTTACATCATTCTGATGCTGTTGAGCACGGTGTGGCTAGGGCTGATTGGCTTCCTCGACGACTATATTAAGGTAGTAAAGAAGGATAAGGAAGGCCTGGCAGGCCGCTTCAAGGTGTTGGGCCAGGTAGGGCTGGGCATCACGGTGGGCTGGGTGTTGTTCTTTTCCAACGACGTAACTGTGCGCCAGTACCTGCTGCCCGATGGTCAGCTCTCGGCCGTAGATGCCAGCCAGGTATACCAGGATGTGAAGCTGATGATTACCACCATCCCCTTCGCCAAAAACAACGAGCTGAACTACGGTAACCTGTTTAGCTACGCTGGGCCGTATTTCAATGGCCTCTATGCCTTTCTCTACATTCCCATCGTCATCGTCATCATCACGGCCGTGAGCAACGGCGCCAACATCACCGATGGCCTCGATGGGCTGGCGGCGGGTACTTCGGCCATCATCGGGACTACCATTGCCATCTTCGCTTTTGTGAGTGGCAACTCAGTACTGGCTGACTACCTCGATATTATGTATATACCGAATTCCGGAGAGCTGGTTATTTTCTGTACGGCATTTGTGGGGGCGTGCGTGGGCTTCTTGTGGTATAACTCCTACCCCGCGCAGGTGTTCATGGGCGATACCGGCTCGCTGGCCATTGGTGGTATCATTGCAGTGCTGGCCCTCATCATCCGTAAGGAGTTGCTGATTCCGGTACTGTGTGGGGTGTTTTTGATTGAGAACCTGTCGGTGATTGTGCAGGTGAGCTACTTTAAATACACCCGCAAAAAGTACGGTGAGGGTAGGCGCCTGCTGCGCATGTCGCCGCTGCACCACCACTACCAGAAACTGGGCTACCACGAATCCAAAATCGTGTCGCGGTTCTGGATTGTGGGCATTATGCTGGCCGTCTTGACGCTGGTAACGCTGAAACTACGCTAATGACAGGCTTCTCGCAGGGCGCAATCTTCGCGAGAAACCTCAACAGAATAACGCATGAACATCGTCATTTTAGGAGCTGCGGAAAGTGGGGTAGGGGCGGCGCTGTTAGCGCACGCCAAAGGCCACACCGTATTTGTGTCCGACAAAAGCCCGATTCAACCACGTTACAAGGAAAAGCTGACGGCGGCTGGTATCGAATTTGAGGAGAATCAGCACACCGAAGCGCGCATTTTACAAGCCGATGAGGTGGTGAAAAGCCCTGGCATTCCGGAGAAGGCCCCCATCGTGCAGGCATTGCGGGCACAGAATACGCCTATTATCTCCGAGATTGAACTAGCTGGGCGCTACACCAAAGCGAAGTGCATCTGCATCACGGGCACCAACGGCAAAACCACTACCACCCTGCTCACCTACCACCTGCTGAAAGAGGCTGGCCTGAAGGTAGGCCTGGCCGGTAACGTGGGCTACTCCCTGGCCGAGCAGGTAATCGACGACCAGCACGACTACTACGTGGTAGAGCTAAGCAGCTTCCAGCTCGACGACACACACGATTTTCAGCCCTGGGTGTCGGTGCTGCTCAACATCACGCCCGACCACCTCGACCGCTACGACTACTCGATGGAAAAATACGCCGAGTCCAAGCTGCGCATCATGCGCCGGCAGGACAGCAACGGCTATTTCATCTACAACGCCGACGACGAGAACATCCAGCGCAACTTTAAGGGGGCCTTTCGGCCGGTGCGACAGCTACCGTTCAGCCTGCACCACCGCCCCGATTTTCACTTGGCGGGCTACTACGAAGAAGAAAGCCTGGTACGCCTAGATTTATTGCCCGGTTTTTATAGCGAAACTGAGGAAATCAGCACTGCCAACTCGCCGCTGATTGGGAAGCACAACCGCCAGAACATCCTGGCAGCTGTGCTCTGCGCCCGCGTGGCGGGGGTAGGGAAAGAGCAGATAGAAAGTGCTCTGGCTACTTTCCGCAACGCCGACCATCGCCTGCAACCCGTGGGCGAAATCAACGGCGCTACCTTCATCAACGACTCCAAAGCCACCAACGTGGAAGCCGCCTGGTACGCCCTGGATGGTATTACCAAACCCATCATCTGGATTGCTGGGGGCACCGATAAGGGCAACGATTACACCTCGTTGCTGCCCCTGGCGCAGGAACGCGTGAAGGCGCTCATTTGCCTGGGGGCAGACAACGAAAAGCTACGCACTGCCTTCACCGGCGTGGTGCCCTACCTCGTCGAGACCCAAAGCATGACCGATGCCGTGGAGCGTGCCGCCACCCTGGCCCGCCCCGGCGACGTAGTGTTGCTTTCACCCGCCTGCGCCTCCTTCGACCTCTTTAAGAACTATGAGGACCGGGGTAGGCAATTTGCGGCGGCAGTGCAGGAAATGGTGTAATTGTGAGCGGGTGAGCATGATGTCCAGTTTGTGAAACATGTAGCTCTCTATCCATTACATAAGTACCATCTCAAACAAGCCACGCCAGCAGAACGACAAACCCACTATCTCACAATTTCACTCCATGGAACCCATTAAAAACTGGCTGCAACGCAACCTCAAGGGCGACCCGGTCCTGTGGGGTATCGTGATTTTGTTTTCGCTGATCAGTATTGCGGTGGTGTACTCGGCTACGGGTACGCTGGCCTACAAGAAGATGGGCGGCAACACCGAATATTTTCTGTTTAAGCATACCGGACTGATTCTGGTGGGGCTGTTCTTCATGTGGCTGGCCCACCGCATCGACTACCGCTATTACTCGCGGTTGTCGCTGTATGCACTATTGATTTCGGTGCCGTTGCTGCTCTTCACGTTCTTTTTTGGGGGCACTACCCTCAACGACGCTTCGCGCTGGCTGACCATCCCGGTTATCAACCAAACCTTTCAGCCCTCCGACTTAGCCAAGCTGGCCCTCATTGCCCACTTGGCCAGTATGCTCAGCCGCCGTCAGCAACACGTGCAAGACTTCAAAACCACCCTGCTCCCCGTTATGCTGTGGGTAGGATTGATTTGCGGCATCATCATTATGAGTAACGCTTCTACGGCACTGCTGCTATTTATTACCTGTTTGCTGCTGATGTTCATTGGTCGGGTGCCACTGAAGCAGATGGCCGTGATGGTAGCCATTGGCTTGGTAGTAGGTGGGGTAGGGCTGGCCTCAGGGCAGCGCTATAAAACGGTAATGAGTCGCGTATCAAGTTTCACGGATAAATCGAAGCCGGTGCCGTTTCAGCTGGAGCACAGCTACATAGCTATTGCTACGGGTGGCGTTACGGGCAAAGGCCCCGGTAAGAGCACCGAGCGCAACATCCTACCGCACCCGTATTCCGACTTCATTTACGCTGTAATTATTGAGGAATATGGCATGGTAGGAGGTGCCTTCGTGCTGTTTCTCTACCTCGCTTTTCTCTATCGAGGGCTGAAAACCGTGATGAACAGCGCCGGCGCCTTTGGAGGGTTGCTTTCGGCGGGCCTCAGCTTTAGTCTGGTCTTGCAGGCGATGGTAAATATGGGCGTGGCCGTAGGCCTGGGTCCGATTACGGGCCTACCCCTGCCGTTGTTGAGTATGGGCGGTACCTCGCTCATTTTCACTGGTATCAGCATCGGTATTATCCTGGCCGTGAGTAGGGGCGAGCGGGAGGTACGCCCCATAGTGGGCGAGCCTGCCGATACCGCCCGGATTCCGCGGGTAGCAATGGGGTAGGGGCGGCTTGCAGCCGCCCATCTCCAGAAAGTCAACGAAACGGAACGTCATTCCGAACTGGTCGAGGAATCTCGCTTGATAGTAATTACTACCTGCCATCAGCACGCGAGATTCCTCGATCAGCTCGGAATGACATTCGACGAAGCTAATAGCTTAAGCACAACATGAAAGTAATCATCAGCGGCGGCGGTACGGGCGGGCACATCTTCCCGGCCGTGGCCATTGCCAACGAACTGCGCCGCCGCCACCCCAGCGCGGAAATTCTCTTTGTGGGCGCTAACGGCCGCATGGAGATGACGCGCGTGCCCGAGGCCGGCTACCGCATTGTGGGCCTCGACGTGACGGGCTTACAACGTCGCCTGACGCCTCAGAACCTGCTGTTTCCGGTGCGCGTGATTCGGTCGGTGCGCAAGGCGGGCAAGCTGCTCGAAGAGTTTCAGCCCGATGCGGTGGTGGGGGTAGGGGGCTACGCCTCGGCACCGGTGCTGCTGGCCGCCACCTCGCGCGGAATTCCGTCCCTCATTCAGGAGCAGAATTCCTACGCGGGCCTCGTGAATAAGCTGCTGGCTCGCCGCGTCGACCGTATTTGCGTGGCCTACGAGGGTATGGAGAAGTTCTTTCCGGCCGATAAGCTGGTGCTCACGGGCAACCCCGTCCGCGCCGAAATTGCCAGCGGCAACCGCGCCGAAGCGTTGGCTTTCTTTGGGCTGGATGCCAGCCGACCAGTTTTACTGGTAGTCGGGGGTAGCTTGGGTGCTCGCACCCTCAACGAGGCCACGGTCGCCGCGCTACCGCGTCTTCAGCAAGGAGGTGTGCAACTGCTGTGGCAAACCGGCAAAACCTACTATCCCCAGGCTGCCCCGGCCGCTGCGCCCTACGTGGGGGAAGGGCTGCACGCGCTGGAGTTCATCCAGCGTATGGATTTGGCTTACGCCGCCGCCGATGTAGTCGTGAGCCGGGCCGGAGCACTATCGGTATCGGAACTATGCCTCACAGGCAAACCGAGCATTCTGGTGCCCTCGCCCAACGTGGCCGAAGACCATCAAACCAAAAACGCCATGGCCCTGGTGCAGCGCAACGCCGCCCTACTGGTAACGGACACGCAAGCTGCCGCCCGTCTCTACGATGAAGCGCTGGCTCTGCTGCACCAACCTGAGCGCCGTCAGCAACTCGCTACTAATGCCTTGACGCTGGCGCGCCCTGCTGCCACCAACACGATTGTAGACGAGCTAGAGAAGCTGATGCAGCCGAATTTTAATTCTTAACGATTCAACTACTTGCAACCTTACGTCTATTTTCTGGGCATTGGCGGCATTGGCATGTCGGCGCTGGCGCGGTGGTTTCAGGCCAACGGTCATCAGGTGAGCGGCTACGACAAAACCGCTACTCCCCTCACCGAGGCACTCACCGCCGAAGGCATTGCCATTCACTATGCCGATGCGGTGGAGAACATTCCGGCGGTAGTGCGCGACAACCGCGAGCAAACGCTAGTGGTTCTCACACCGGCCATCCCGAAAGACCACCAGGAATGGGCATGGCTGCGGGAGAATGGTTATGATATCCGCAAGCGCAGCCAGGTGCTGGGCGTGCTTACCGAAGGCCGTCCTACTCTAGCCGTAGCTGGCACCCACGGCAAAACCACTACCAGCAGTATGCTGGCGCACTTGCTGCACCACGCCGGCCTACCGGTAGGAGCGTTTCTGGGCGGCATCAGCGTCAACCTCGGTTCCAACCTGCTGTTGCCTGAAGGAATTAAAAATAATGGTGTAGAAATTTCTGGGGAAGAGCCAACAGCTAAAATAGTAGTAGAGGCCGACGAGTACGACCGGTCCTTCCTGACCTTACACCCCGACGTCGCTATCATCACCAGTACCGATGCCGACCACCTCGACATTTACGGCGACAAGGATGCGCTGGTGGAGTCGTTTCGGCAGTTTGCGGGGCAGATAAAGCCCGGTGGCACGCTGCTGCTCAACCATACCGCCGATGCCAGCGTGGCCGATGCGGTGGGGCCGGAGGTGCGCGTCATCCGCTATGGGCTCACAAAAAGCGAAGGGCCAGAATTATATTCCTCGGCCATTACGGCGGAGGGCCATCAGTTTCATTTCGACCTACATAGCGTAGCGGGTAGCGTAATGGGTTTGCAATTATCGGTGCCCGGATACCACAATGTGGAAAACATGTTGGCCGCTGCTTGCGTAGCGCAGTTGCAAGGCGTCAATTCCGACTCGTTGAAAACGGGTGTGGCGGCGTACCGGGGCGTAAAGCGGCGGTTCGAGTTCATCGTAACGGCCACTTCGGGCACTGGGCCAAAAGTGTATGTGGACGATTATGCCCACCACCCACGCGAAATCGACGCCTTTCTGCGTTCCTTACGAGCGCTCTACCCCGGCAAACGGCTGCGGGTGGTGTTTCAACCCCATTTGTTCACCCGTACCCGCGACTTTCTTGCGGGCTTCGCCGACAGCTTAAGTCTGGCCGACGAGGTGGTGCTACTCGATATCTATCCGGCGCGGGAGCTACCCTTGCCCGGTATCACATCGGCGCTGCTCCTGGATCTGATAACGGCCCCCGTAAAGTCGTTGCAGACGAAAGAGCAGGTGCTGGCTGCCGCCCAAACCGATGATTCATTCGACGTGCTGGCAACAGTTGGCGCCGGCGACATCGACCAACTGGTGCCGCGCTTGCGGACTCTTTTAGATAACAAGTGGAATGGAGCTGAAGCGTAAAGCCAATAATCTACTGTTTGCCACCGGCTGCCTCGTGCTGCTGGTTGGGCTACTGGTGTTTGCTGGGATCCGGCAGGCGCATCGTCCTGTGGGACAAGTCATTGTTAAAATTAGTAATGAGTTCAATAACTACTTCATTAGCGAACGGGAAGTGACGCAACTGCTGACCAGAAACGGCCGGGACCGGCTGGAGGGTAGCGCCCCCGAGGCCCTGAACCTGCGGGCGCTGGAAGGGCGCCTAAAGGCGCACAGCTTCGTGAAGGATGCGCAGGTTTACCGCGACCTGTCGGGCAACCTGCATGCTGATGTGCGCCAGAGCCGTCCCATTGCCCGCCTCACGCACTCGGATACCCGCCAGGACTCCTACCTCGATTCTGATGGCCGGCAACTGCCGCTCTCACCGCTCTTCACGGCCCGCGTGGTGCCCGTGGCCCGGCAGGGCGGGGCACCGTTGCAGGCTGGTTTCTTTCAGGATTCGGTTGGCCGTCACTATTTGGAGCTACTGCGCTACATAGATGAGCATCCTTTTTGGCGGGCTCAAGTAGCAGAAGTTTTTATTGACCCAAATGGTAAGGTTGCCCTTACCCAACAGGTAGGTGACCAGCGCATAGAATTTGGTTTTCCGAAGAATATATCGGAAAAATTTGCGAAACTAATGGTATTTTACCGCCAAATTCCGCCCGCCCTGGGCTGGAATACCTACCACCGCGTTAACGTGGAGTTCAAAGATCAAATCATCTGCGAATAGCCATACTCTTTTAAAAACGCCTGAAATACGCGTTTTTTGCGTCATATTCCTTAGCTTACCTAGCTGCAACACCCTACCTACACGCCTCCGCCTCATGCAAAACGATAAAATTGTCGTCGGTCTCGACATTGGAACCACCAAAATCTGTGCGCTGGTAGGGCGCAAGAATGAATTCGGTAAGCTCGAAATTTTGGGCATGGGGAAAGCTGTGTCGGAAGGTGTTGTGCGGGGTATCGTGTCGAACATCGACAAGACGGTGGACGCCATTAAGCGCGCCATCCGGCAGGCGGAGGAGCAATCCGGTATCAATATCGGCGTAGTGAACGTGGGTATTGCAGGCCAGCACATCAAGAGCTTGCAACACAACGGCAGCATCACGCGCGCCTCTACCGACAGCGAAATCACGGTGGAAGACGTGAACCGGCTGACCAACGATATGTACCGGCTGGTGACCCCGCCCGGCTCCGAAATCATCCACGTAATGCCCCAGGACTACAAGGTGGATTACGAGGAAGGTATTATGGATCCGGTGGGGATGTCGGGTGTGCGTTTGGAGGGTAATTTTCACATTATCACGGCCCAAAGCACGGCCATCAACAACATCAACAAGTGCGTAACCAAGGCTGGGCTGGAGATTGATAGCCTGATCCTGGAGCCGCTGTCTTCGTCGATGTCGGTGCTGTCGGATGAGGAAAAAGAGGCGGGCGTGGCCCTAATCGACATTGGCGGCGGTACCACGGACTTGGCTATCTTTAAGGACGGCATCATCCGCCACGCGGCAGTGCTACCCTTCGGCGGCAATATCCTGACCAGCGACATCAAGCAGGGCTGCGCCGTGATGCAAAATCAGGCGGAGCAACTGAAGGTGAAGTTCGGTAAAGCCATTGCTGAGGAAGCTTCCGAGTACGAAATCGTGAGCATTCCTGGCCTGCGCGACCGGGCTCCCAAGGAGATTTCCCTTAAAAACCTGGCCTACATTATTGAGGCTCGGATGGAGGAAATCGTGGAGCTGGTGTATGCCGAAATTCAGCGTACCGGCCACGCCGATAAACTGGCCGCTGGCATTGTACTGACGGGTGGTGGCTCGCAGTTGCAAAACCTGGTGCAACTCACGGAGTACGTGACCGGCATGGATACGCGCATTGGCTACCCCAATGAGCACCTGGGTAAGAGCAAGATCGAGGCGGTGAAGTCACCGATGTATGCTACTACGGTAGGGCTAGTGCTGGCCGGCTACCGTCCCCTCGACGAGCGTGTCAACCAGAGCATCTACGAAGAGGAGCAGCCGCAGACCTACTACCAGCCGCAAGCTCCTGAGCCACGCTACACGCCGCCAACGCCCGTAGCGCAACAACCTGCTCCTGCACCGGAGCCGGAAAAGCCCAAGAAGCCTTCGGGCGCTAGTAAGTTCTTCCAGGACATTATTAGTCGCACCAAAGGTCTGCTCATCGACGATTTTGACGATAAGCAGTACTAACCATTTAATTAATAATTGAGAATTAATAATTAAGGATTGTGCTTTTGCAACTAGGCCGTCAGGCACGCAGCACGTATACTTCCCAATTATTAATTCTTAATTCTTAATTATTAATTAAACCCCA
The DNA here is from genome assembly GCF_019334315.1 of Hymenobacter profundi. GTDB lineage: Bacteria > Bacteroidota > Bacteroidia > Cytophagales > Hymenobacteraceae > Hymenobacter > Hymenobacter profundi. Next base: position 24,932 of record NZ_JAHWGL010000003.1, on the reverse strand, counting down.
TGAATTTCACCTTCGATATACCAGCGCAAAACACGTCCATCATTAAGGTGATTGGCGTGGGTGGGGGCGGCTCCAACGCCGTGAACCACATGTTCAATCAGGGCATTAAGGACGTTGAGTTTGTAATCTGCAACACCGACAAGCAGGCCCTAGCCTCCTCGACGGTGCCTAACCGCCTGCAAATCGGTCTGGACCTGACCGAGGGCCTGGGTGCGGGCGCGAACCCCGAGCGGGGAAAGCAGGCCGCCATCGAGAGCAAAGAGCAAATCCGGGAGCTGCTGAGCCACGGCACCAAAATGGTGTTCATTACGGCCGGTATGGGTGGTGGTACCGGTACCGGTGCTGCTCCGGTTATTGCCCGCGTGGCCAAAGAGCTGGACATTCTCACGGTAGGTATCGTGACGGCACCCTTCATGTTTGAGGGTAAGAAGAAGCGTCAGCAAGCCGAGCAGGGCATCAAGGAGCTAAGCGAGAACTGCGACACGGTGCTGGTGATTCTCAACGACAAACTCCGCGAGATTTACGGCAACCTACCCATCCGCTCGGCCTTTGCTAAGGCTGATAACGTGCTGAGCACGGCTGCCAAGTCTATAGCCGAAATCATTACGGTGACGGCCGACGTGAACGTGGACTTTGAAGACGTGAAAACGGTGATGAAGGACTCGGGCGCCGCCGTAATGGGTAGTTCCATCACGGATGGCGAAAACCGCGCCCGCCGTGCTGCGGAAGAGGCCCTGGCTTCGCCGCTGCTCAACAACACCGATATTCACGGCGCCCAGCGCATTCTGCTCAGCATCATGTCGGGCGACCAGGCAGAGCTGGAAATGGACGAGCTGACCGAAATTACGGAGTGCATCCAAGACAAAGCGGGCCAGAACGCCGAGGTGATTTTCGGCCACGGCATCGATTCTACCCTGGGCCAGAGCATTCGGGTGACGGTAATTGCTACCGGCTTCGCCCGCGAGGCGCACACCATCACCGACAGCATGGTGAGCAAGGAAACACCTAGCGCGCCGGAAGCGACTGCGCCGGCTGCTCCTGCTGAGCCGCGTTCCGATAATTCGATTGTGCCTTCGTTTGGCGCGCCGGCTCCAGCGCCCGCTCCGATTCCAGCGGCCCCGGTTACTCCCGAGCCGCCTAAGGTTACTTTTGACCTAGAAACGTCGCCGTATACCTACGAGCCACCCGTTAATCCGTCGCCGACGCCTAACCCGGAGCCGGTGCTGCAACCCCAGCCGCAACAGTATCAGCAGCAGCCGGTGCACGCTACACCCTACCAGCCTTCGGCCCGACCTGTTCATGATGCCCGCGCCGAGGAGCGCCGCCGCCGCTTGCAGGGCCTGAGCAATGGCCTCACCAACGAAGCCATTAAGGACCAGTTGGAAACGCCGGCCTACCTACGCCGCCAAGTGAAGCTGGAAAACGTGACGCCTTCCAGCGAGCAGAACATCAGCCGTTTCAACCTCTCGGATGATAACGAGCTGTTGGGTGATAACCGCTTCCTGCACGACAACGTGGATTAAAAACAAGAAAGCCTTAGAAAGACATCGGCCCGCTGAAGTAACTTCAGCGGGCCGATGTCTTTCTAAGGCTAATCAGCATAAGCTAATTATAGCTTCCGCTTTACTTACGACGCTTGGTAGAGGTAGGGGTAGTAGCAGGCTGCGGTGTTGCCGAGCGGGTAGGGGAGGCGGGTCGCTTCATTTTCTGCATTTTCTGCATTTTCTGCGCGGCAGAAACCACATGCAACGTATTTAGGCTCTGTGCCAGATTACTGAGTGAATCGGAAGCATTTTGGCGGCCGTTGAGTGGGGCATAGAGTTCCAAACTGGATTTGAGCAAAGAGTCGGCTGCAACGGCCAGGATTTCATCTTGGTTCATGCCGGAGCGGTAGAAAAACCAGTCGCGTAGCTGCACCCGGCGTGGGGCAGTGGCGCCGCCCAAGTCGAGTTGGGTAGGGCGCAGGCGCTCCGCCACGCTACCTTCCTGGGTGCTATCAACATAGAGTTGGGTAGCCCCGCGCGCGTAGTAGTGCGTAAGGGCTAACTGGTGCCAATGATTGTCTGCCACGGGTACTTTGCCGGTGATGCGCTGTCCCTTAGCAGAGTTGTAGGAAACCACGCCGCCCGGTGCTACCTGTAGCGTGCCTACTGCAAGGCCGGCACTGTCGCGGATGGCCAGTAGTTGGCCTGCGGTGCCGGTTTTGAAGCGGATAATGGTGGTGAAAGGGTGCACCACATCCTCGGGCACCAACCGGATGGTAGGCGCTGGCCGACTGGCGGTGTTGGTGAGCTTGATGCCCATACTGGTGCGGCGCGTGGGCTGCGGCTTGCCCGCATGCAGAGCATCAAACAGCGAAGGCACAATGGTATGCGCCATTTCCGCATGGCCCCGGTCGTTGGGGTGCAGGCCGTCGAACCAGTAGCCCGTGGTCCAGCGGCCCTGCCCATCGTCGACAGCACCGAGCAGATTAATACTGGGCACATTCCATCCCTGAATCAGCAAGTTCATGCGGCGCGTGAACTCGTACTGTTCGGGGCCGTAGTCGTTGCGCGTGTAGCCGTTGGTGATGATGGGCACCATGCCAAGTGCCCGCGCCTGGTTGATAAGCGTGACCAGATTGGTCTTGAACTGCTCAAAAATTGGCTGGCCCTTTTCCTTTATACCCTCGTTGCCAAGCGCCAGCGCAAATACCACATACTTGGCGTGTTGCGGCAGCAAATCAGCATCAAAGCGCTTCATCACGGCAATAGTGTTATTGCCGGAGATGCTGATATTGGCCGTTTTCCAAGGTAGCCCTACCCCAGCTGCGGCTCGTTTCGTCAGCAAATCAGAGTAAAGCGCCGTGTAGCCGTGTTGATTGGTGGCTCCTACACCGGCAGGTACGGAAGAACCCATATAGACCAGCTTCAGCGAATCTAAGGTAGTAGGGGTAGCGGGCTGCGACTGAGCAAAGGCGGGGCTATGCGATAAGCCGGCCAGTAAGGATAGAAATAGTAATCGGGACATAGAAAGGGTAGGAGCAGAAAGTAGCGGATCGTACTAACGCAACGTATTGGCACACAGAAGCCAGTGAATATTCCGCCGTTGTAGCAACACTACTTGCGGCCACACCACGCTACGACTTAGGCGGGGTTTCCTTTTCAGGTTGCGCAGGTTCAGCAATTTCCCGGTCGGGGGTGAGCGTGCGGGGGGCGCGGGCTGGGCGTGTGGCCGGTGAGTGTGGCTCCCGCGCTGTGGTGAAGCAGCCCATCAACAAGAAGAGCCCCGGCAGGAGCAGCACGTAGGCAAACCAGCGTTTCATGTGTGCAAAGTACACAATTTGCCCGCAAGCAACCGGTTAGTGCTTGCCAATCAGGGAGTAAACGGATTGGCGAAGCGCTTGTCCTGCACAAACGTCGTGTCAGTCAGGGTTTTTAAGAAGGCTACGAGTTGCCGTTTTTGAGTAGCCGAAAGGCTGAGCTGACTGCCAAATGGCACGTTGGTAGCGTCCAGCATATTGGGGTCGAGGTTGGGGCTCTGGCGCTGCACATGGTCGCTGTAATGGTCTACCACTTCCTCTAGGGTAGCAAAACGGCCATCGTGCATGTAGGGGGCCGTGAGGGCAATGTTGCGCAGGGTGGGTGCCCGAAACTTGCCGTTGTCGAAGGCTTGCCCGGTGGCTTGGCCGCGGCCGTTATCTGCAAAGCTGAGGTCGAGGCCGTTGTTGAAAAAGTCTCGAGCCGTGAACAGCGTACCGCCGTGGCAGTGAAAGCAGTTGGCCCCCGCAATACCGTGGCTGGGCTCGGGGTGGTTGTTGAACAGCATCAGGCCCTGCACCTCATCCGGCGTCAGCACCGACCGGTTGCCCGTGTAGTAGCGGTCGTAGCGCGAATTGGCCGAAATCAGTGTACGCTCAAATTGTGCCAGCGCCTTCAGTGTGTTTTCCTCCGTAATGGTTTTCGAGCCAAACGCCTTCAGAAACAGAGGCGGGTAGAGGTCGGTTTGCTGAAGCTTGGCTACGCCTGCGGCCAGCGACTGGTGCAGCTCTACCTCGTTCTCAATGGGGATGCGGGCCTGCGTTTCGAGGGTCGTGGCGGCGCCGTCCCAGTTCAGGGTAGTTTCCCAGAGCAGGTTGGTCAGCGACATGGAACCGCGCGGGTGTTGACGCCCGTCTACGCCCATCGCCCGCGCCCGGCCGTCGGTGAAGGCCTTGCTCTGCTGGTGGCAAGAGCCGCACGATAGAGTATTGTTGCGCGAAAGGCGCGTTTCGTAGAACAACATCCGACCCAGCGCTACGCCTTCGTTGGTGAGTGGGTTATCGGTTGGGATGGTAGGGCTCTGCGGAAAAGTAGCTGGCAGGGTAAGCGTGTACGGGGTAGGCGCTACTATGGGGTCCTCTTCCTCATCCATCGTGCCCTTCGGACTGCACGCCACCGCCAATACCAGCATAGCGAGCCAGAAGCGCGCACGCACAAAACGGAGCAGAAGAGCCATCGGCAGGGTAGAAAAGGTCATGCAGTAAGCAAGATACAAGCTAAGGTCGCAACGTTGCGCGTTGGGCAAATGGTTCTCGCTCCTTATCGCCGAGCAACAGTGTGCCATTGGCATAACGCCTACCCCTGGCAATTGCGTATTTTGAGCGCACTATGCGCTACTTTCCGTTGGTTTTTCTGAGTGAATACCGTTCGCAGGTATTTTTTCTGCTACGCTGGCTGCTACTGAGTACGCTTATCGGACTGCTGGCCGGCACTGCCTCAGCGGGGTTTCTGGCGGCGCTAGCCTGGGCTACCGACTGGCGCGAGCTACACCCCTGGATTATCTGGTGGCTGCCAGCGGGCGGCCTACTCATCGGCCTGATGTATCATCACCTGGCGGGTAGGGCCGAGAAAGGCAACAATCTGATTCTGGACGAAATCCACCAGCCCCAGGATACGTTGCCCCTGCGCATGGTGCCGCTGGTACTCCTGGGCACGGTACTCACGCACCTGTTTGGCGGCTCAGCGGGCCGCGAGGGCACGGCCGTGCAAATGGGTGGCACCCTCGCCGACCAGCTTATGCTCCCCCTACACCTGCATCGGCGCGAGCGGAAGCTGCTGCTCATTGCGGGCGTTAGTGCGGGCTTTGCGTCTATCTTCGGCACGCCGCTGGCCGGGGCGGTTTTCGGGCTGGAAGTGTTTCTGATTGGTCGCCTGCGTTACGATGCCATCCTGCCCAGCTTCCTGGCCGCCATTAGCGCCGATTACGTAACGCGCTGGTGGGGTCTGTATCTTCCTGATATACATGGCCTAGGCCACACGCACTATCCCCACATGGTAGCGCCTACGGCCAGTGTGCTAGGCTTGCTGAGTGCGGCTGTGGCAGGTATTGCCTTTGGTCTGGCAGGTAGGGCGTTTGCCTCGGCTACTCATCTGGTGAGTGGCTTCTACAGAAAGCTGATTGCCTACCCACCCCTGCGCCCGGTAGTAGGCGGAGCCGTGGTGGCATTGCTGGTGTGGGCGCTGGGTACCACGCGCTACATTGGGCTAGGCGTGCCCGTAATAGTGAAGTCGTTCAGCGTGCAGCTACCGGCGTATGCGTTTGCGCTCAAGATTTTGCTCACGGCGCTTACACTAGGTGCTAGCTTCAAGGGGGGCGAAGTGACGCCGTTGTTTTTCGTGGGCGCTACCCTGGGCAACGCTTTGGCGCTGCTGCTGCCGTTGCCTTTGCCGCTGCTGGCGGGCATGGGTTTCGTGGCGGTTTTCGCGGGGGCGGCCAACACGCCATTGGCTTGCACGCTCATGGGACTGGAGTTATTCGGGGCCGAAGGTGGGCTGTATATTGGCCTGGCCTGCGTAGTTAGCTACTTGTTCTCAGGGCACCAAGGCATCTACAGTGCCCAGATAGTAGGCGAAAGCAAGCACGGACTTTGGAGTAGGCAAACCGGCAAGCACCTGCGGGAATTATAGGGAAATGATGAAGTGGTGAGTTTGTAAAGTGGTGAGATGGTCAGTGAAAAAGCACCTGTCATCCTGAGCTTGCGAAGGACCTTCTCACGTCAGCACGATGCTCGTACCAACGACTCGTTCAACTAACATAAGGTCCTTCGCAAGCTCAGGTTGACAGGTGCTTTTTCACTGACCATCTCACCACTTTACAAACTCACCACTCCATCATTTCACCAAATACTTCGTCTGCTTGAGACTATACCCAACAGCCAGCACGATGCGGCCAGCGCTGGCGGGGTGGTCGGTGAGGGCGGTGTAGACGGGGAGCTGCACGCTGGTATTCAAAGAGAAGTTCTTGTAGTACACATCAAGACCAGGGCCGAGTAGGGCGTCGTTCATCTCGTGCTCGTGCGTGAGCTGACCGTCCAACATTTCGCCCTTGGTGCGCTCGTAGTAGAACTGCGCCGAAGGATAAACCTGCCAGTTAGGCCCCAGGGGTAGGCGGTAGAATAGGGTAGCAAAGTTGGTAGCGCTGGGCGCGATGCTGTTTTGGAAGCTGTTGCGCGTAGTGCGTCGGTAGCTGGCATTCACACTCAGCCCAAAGCTGTGCAAACTGCCGATGTAGTTGGCATACACAAACCCATCCGTAGTGCCGGTGCCTACTTGGTTCAGCATGGCGTAGCGCTGGCCGTCGGCGTTGGTGCGGCGGTAGTCGCCGGTAGGAAACTTCACACCGCCGCCCACAATCAAACGACTCTGAATACCCAGCGTTTCAATGTTGCGGATGAGATGGTAGCCCGCAAAAACCGTTATGTCGCCCACGCCGGCTACGTTTAGCTGCTGGCCGTTGCTCTGGGTGGTATTCATCACGTAGGGCACAAAGGCGTTCAGCTCCAGCCGCTTGGCTAGAAAATATTTACCGCGTAGCTCTACTACGCGGTAGGCTTCGTAATCGGTTGGGTCACCTTGGTGGCTGTGTTTGTAGCCTGTGTCAGAGTTTGGGTTCGATGGAAAAAAGGGCTGCACACCTGTCGGAAAAAGTCGGTGCCGCTGCCCGAGGAGCTGGTAGCCATTGAACACGCGGTAGCGGTGCATGATGGAGAAGCCGCTTTGGTTGTCGTAGGGCGTGATGCCCATAAAGCAACCGCAAATATCGCAGGCCCAGGCAGGCGCGGCTAGCAATAGAAAAGCCAGGGTAGGCAGTACTATTTTCTTCATAAGAAAAAGCAAAAAAGAGATGAGAAGCGGCTAGCCGTGCGGCTGCCGTAGGCGCTTACTGTCGCTCGGCCAGGCGGCGGTCCTGCAAAAACTCCGTGTCAGTCAGCGTCTCCAGAAACGCCAGCAAATCGGCTTGTTCTTGGGCTGTGAGCGGAATACCCAACTGTCCATTGGGGCGGCGCAGGAGCGGGTCGAGGGTAGGAGAGACCTGCACGCCGTGGTCGTAGTGGGCTAATACCTCCGCCAGGGTAGCAAAGCGGCCATCGTGCATGTAGGGCGCGGTCTTGGTCACGTTGCGCAGGGACGGCACCTTAAAAAGGCCCCGATCCTGCGTTACGTTGGTAATATGTGCCCTACCCGAGTCGGCCGAAAACTCCCGGTCCAGACCGTTGTTGCGGTAGGTCTCGTCGGTAAATAAATCGGTGCTGTGGCAGGGCGTGCATTTCTGCGCGAGCAGCGCACGGCCGTGCAGCTCCGGCTCGCTCAGCTGCCCGCCAGCTTCGCCGCGCACGTGGTGGTCGTAGCGCGAGTTGGCCGAGGTCAGCGCGGCCGTGAACTGCGCCAGCGCCCGCAGAAACTGGTACGAATCGATGGGCGACTTGCCATAGATTTTTGCAAACCGGCGCTGATAGTCGGCATCGGCATTGAGCTTTTTGAGCACATTGTCGAGCGTCTCGTCCATCTCCACGGGGTTGGTGAGCGGGGCCAGTGGCATGGTTTCGAGATTTTTGGCGCCGCCGTCCCACAACAGCTCCCGGCGCCACCGCAGGTTTTGCAGCGCCGGCGCATTGCGCGGCCCCAGCAAGCCATCCACGCCATGACTCACGCGGTGGTCGGCGTGGGCAAAAGCGACAAATTGCTGATGGCACGAGCCGCACGACACGTCTCCGGTGCGCGACAGGCGCGGGTCGTAAAACAGCGTGCGGCCCAACTCAAAAGTCGCCCGGTCGGGTGGGTTGGTTTCGAGCGCGTAGGCAGGGGTAGGAAAATTGCTGGGGAGCGTATCGCCCGGTACAGCCTGTTGCTTTAGGATGTCCGCGTCGGGTTGGCAACCGGCCACCAGCAGCCCCGCCAGCCCCATGAATAGGGTTAGCGAGGCTGTTAGAGTCCGCGAAATGGATACGCTCACTGCTAGTTAGCGTGAATGTGCTCCACCGAGAACATGCCTGCCGCGTAGTTGTTGGCTACCTGCATGGCATTGCTGCCCGGCATGTGCGCGCCCATAAAGGTGCCCAATTGAATGGGTTGAGGGCCATTCAGCACTTTCAGAGCATCTGCTTTTAAGTGTAGCTCGGGACTGTGGTCGGCGCGCACCAGCAGGTTACTGCTCGGAAACGTCAGCTTCACGGTGCGCACGGCGTTGTACGGTTTGGTGAAACCACCTACGTGCATCAGAAAGGTTTTGGCAGGGTAGGAGCTGGAAGCCAATAAGTTGCCTTCCATCTTAAAGAAAATGTAGCCCGTGTTCCAACTCCAGAACATGTTATTGTTCACGTCCAAAGCGCCGGTTTGGGCCCCGGCCGTGTTGCGGGCACTATCCACGCCTACCACGAAGGAAATGCCCGTATAATCGCCGGTAGGTATGTCCTTGAAGTGCAGGTGTTTCGATTCAGCATCTGACTCCTGCACTAGGTAGTAGCTCTCGGGCTGTGCGTACTCCGTACCGTCGGCTTTTTGCAGCTTAACGTTGGAAACGTAGTAGTTGAAGCGGGAAATGGTGAACTGCTCGTTGCTAACTGGATTGGTGTAAGTAGTGGTGTTGAGAGCTAATGCTCTATTACCCACTACGTGCTCCATTTCAACATCCAGCGTGCCTACGGCAGGTTGAGCGTCTTTTTCTTTATCGTCGCAGCCAGCCAGAGAAAATAGGATAGCCACAGCGGCTACCCAAAAGGTAGGTAGGGAAAATTTCATCGGTAAACTTCTGAAAAGCAAATAGATAATCGAGCGCGCTTCTTATAAGAAACGCGCTATAGGACGCTTGCCGTATGGCAACACGTCTTATTCGAAAACTAAGCCCAGAAGCTTGGAGGATGGAAAATGCCGTGTTCCGGCGAAAATGTGTAGTGCACAGCGCGTAGCGGTGCAAACTGCTGCACTACGACAGGATAGAAAGCCTGTTGGGCAGCGTACACACGTAGCAAGGGTAGGGCCTCAAACTTAAGCTTGACCTTAGCCCCATTAGGCGCTTTGCTTTCCTCGTCGGCAGCTTTGCGGAGTTGTTTGGCCAAATGGCACTTGCCGTTGCAATGCAACTGCGGCCGGGCCTTGTTCACGCAGAATAACTCCGTAATCCGCTCTTTGTGTAGCTGATAATCCACCACCCGCAACTCCTGACTGAACGTCTGAAGAAGCACCAAGGCAGTGAAAAAAACAGCAAACCAGCGAGTCATACAGGCAAGTGCGGCAGCAAAAACGTTCGTAAAGGTAGACACATCACGGCAAAACCAAAGGAGAATGAGTGTATCTACCTTGTTGTACGAAGTGATACTGGCAACCAGATTGCTTCTCAGAGAGCTAGGAATTGAGCCGCTTGCTCGCGTAGCAACTGCATATATAGCTCATGGCTAAGCGTACCATCCTGCGTAAGGTATTGGTCGATAAAGGGTAGGCGCACGCGGGTAGGAAGCACCACTGTGCCCAGATACATCAAAATATCCGTAAGGTGGCAGAGTGCCAGCGCCCCGCCTTGCGCACCAGTACCCAGCCCCACCACTGCAGCCTTCTTGCCGCGAATGCCGCCGGGGTAGGGTAGACCATCGATAAAACCCTTCAGCGCCCCAGGCAGCGACGCATTGTATTCAGGTACGATAAACACTAGCTTCTCAGCCGCAGCCGCTTTTGCGGCCAACTGGTTGAAACCAGCGTGCTGGCCGGTATTCGCGTATAGGGCCGTTTCGATGAAATCGGCTGGCAGTTCTACCAAATCCAACAGTTGGTAGTCTGCCCCCAAATCGGCCAGCAACTGGCCATATAAGTCGGCTACCAGCCGGGCGCGGGAGTTAGGCCGATTGGTGCCTGCGATAATGGTAATCATGCGCGTAAAGAAACTAGGGAAAACAAAAAGGCGAAGTGGAACTCCACTTCGCCTTTCCATATAGTACAACCGCGCTGCCTACGATAGGTTATTCGAGGTAGCCTTAGCGGCCAAAAATTCGCGGTTCAGGATGGCAATGTTTTCCAGCGAAATACCCACTGGGCACTCTGCGGCGCACGAGCCGATGTTGGTGCAGGCACCAAAACCTTCCTTGTCCATCTGCGCTACCATGTTTTCCACGCGTGACTTACGCTCCACGTGGCCCTGAGGCAACAGTGCCAACTGCGACACCTTAGCCGATACGAACAGCATGGCCGAAGCATTTTTGCAGGCTGCTACGCACGCGCCGCAACCGATACAGGTAGCCGCCTCGAACGCCCGATCCGAAATTTCTTTCGGAATGGGAATTTCGTTGGCGTCGGGGGTGCCACCCGTGTTGATGCTGATGTAGCCACCGGCCTGAATAATGCGGTCAAAAGCCGAGCGGTCTACGCTCAGGTCTTTGTTTACGGGGAAAGAATTGGCGCGCCAGGGCTCGATGGTAATAGTATCACCGTCGCTGAACTTGCGCATGTGAAGCTGGCAGGTAGTGGTGCCCTTCTCTGGTCCGTGCGCCCGCCCATTGATGAACAGGTTGCACGATCCGCAAATGCCCTCACGGCAGTCGTGATCGAAAGCCACCGGCTCTTCCCCTCTATGCAGAAGGTCTTCATTGAGCACGTCCAGCATCTCCAGAAACGACATATCCGGCGAAATATCCTTCACCTGATAGTCCACTATCTTACCCTCCGAGTTACGATTTTTTTGCCGCCACACTTTTAGGGTGAGGTTCATCGGCTTGGCGTTGGGGTTACTTCCGGCCATTTTATTTTTTGGCTATTAGCTGTTAGCTGATGGCTGTTAGCTTTTGTGGACTGTGAAACTACCAGCATATCGCTAATAGCTAACAGTTAGTGGCTAACAGCTCGAAAATTACTTATAGCTGCGTTGCGTGAGCTTCACGTTCTCAAACTGCAACTCCTCTTTGTTTAGTTTCTCCGGCTGATTTTCGCCTTGGTATTCCCAAGCCGCCACGTACGCGTAGTCGTCATCGTTGCGAAGCGCCTCGCCTTCCGGCGTTTGGTACTCCTCGCGGAAGTGACCACCGCAGCTTTCGTTGCGGTCCAGGGCGTCGTCCACCATCAACTCGCCCAGCTCGATGAAGTCGGCTACACGGCCGGCACTCTCCAGGGTTTGGTTGAGGTCAGCATTTACGCCAACTACTTTCAGGTCAGACCAGAACTCGCGCTTCAGCTTCTGAATCTCAGCTTTCGCATGACGCAGACCTTCGGCAGAGCGAGCCATACCGCAGTACTCCCACATAATATGGCCTAGAGCTTTGTGGAATTCGGTAGGCGTGCGCGTGCCGTTGATGCTCATCAGCTGATCGATGCGCGCCCGTACACCGGCTTCGGCCTCCGCAAAGGCGGGGTCCTGCGTGGTAACAGGGGTTGGCGGCGTTTTAGCTAGGTAGTCACCAATGGTGTAAGGAATAACGAAGTAGCCATCAGCCAGGCCTTGCATCAGTGCCGAAGCACCGAGGCGGTTGGCGCCGTGGTCGGAGAAGTTACATTCACCGGCCGCGTACAAGCCGGGTACCGTGGTTTGCAGGTTATAGTCTACCCACAGGCCACCCATAGTGTAGTGCACAGCAGGGTAGATGCGCATGGGAAGCTCATACGGATTCTCACCCGTAATCTTCTCATACATCTCGAACAGGTTACCGTATTTAGCGGCTACCCAGTCGGCACCGTTGCGCTTGATGCTGTCGGCAAAGTCGAGGTACACAGCCAAGCCCGTAGAACCTACGCCACGGCCTTCGTCGCACATCAGTTTGGCGTTGCGCGAGGCTACGTCACGGGGTACCAGGTTACCGAAAGCAGGATACTTACGCTCTAAGAAGTAGTCACGGTCGGCTTCTTTGATATCGGCCACGCGAATCTCGCCCTTGCGCAAACGCTCGGCAACAGACTTCTCTTTAGGCACCCACACACGCCCGTCGTTACGCAGCGACTCCGACATCAGTGTCAGCTTCGACTGATAATCGCCCGATACAGGGATGCAGGTAGGGTGAATCTGCGTGAAGCAGGGGTTGGCAAAGAAAGCGCCTTTTTTGTGAGCGCGCCATGCTGCCGTTACGTTGCAATACTTAGCGTTGGTGCTCAGGTAGAACACGTTCCCGTAACCACCTGTTGCCAAAATAACAGCGTGAGCAGCGTGCGTTTCGATGTCGCCGGTAATCAGATTGCGCGTCACGATGCCGCGGGCCTTGCCGTCTACTACCACCAAATCCAGCATTTCGGAGCGGGTGTACATCTTCACCTTACCGTAGGCAATCTGGCGGCTCAGGGCCGAGTAGGCACCCAATAGCAACTGCTGTCCAGTCTGTCCACGGGCGTAGAACGTGCGCGACACCTGCGCACCACCAAACGAGCGGTTAGCCAGCAACCCGCCATACTCGCGGGCGAACGGCACACCTTGCGCCACGCACTGGTCGATGATGTTCACCGATACCTGCGCTAGGCGGTATACGTTAGCTTCACGGGAGCGGTAGTCGCCACCCTTTACAGTGTCGTAGAACAGACGGAATACAGAGTCACCGTCGTTCTGGTAGTTTTTGGCAGCGTTGATACCCCCCTGCGCGGCAATGCTGTGCGCACGTCGGGGCGAGTCGTGGAAGGAAAAGGCTTTTACGTTATAGCCTAGCTCGGCTAGGGAAGCCGCAGCCGATGCACCCGCCAAGCCAGTACCTACGATGATGATATCGTATTTACGCTTGTTGGCAGGGTTGACCAGCTTAACATCAAACTTATGCTTGTCCCACTTTTCGCCTATAGGGCCTTCGGGAATTTTTGAGTCCGGGAACATTACTTCAGCGCTAGGTTAATGGAATCAACCAAGGGTGCTACCGCCGAAAGCGGTTCGCCCTGTTCGTTGGTGAAGAAGAAAAAGTACAGCGGCATAATGGCGAAACCTAAGCAAACAATGATTGAAAAGGCGTAGCCAATAACCTCAATGGCAGGTGTATACTTGCGGTGGTTGAGCCCCAGCGTTTGGAAGGCGCTCTTAAAGCCGTGTAGCAGATGGTAGCACAAGGCTACCTGTGCCAGCACGTACAGGGCCACGTACCACCACTGGTGAAACGAGCTTACTACTAGTGTGTACAAGTCATCATTGTTGTTGATGTCTGGATCCAGCTCACCGAAGCGGGCCCGGTAGAAGAAGTTGTACAAGTGCACTAACAGGAAAACGAGAATGATAGTGCCCAACAAACTCATGTTGCGCGACTGCCATCTACTGTTCTGCTCGGAGTGGTTTGACACGTATGCAACACTACGAGCACTTCTGTTGCGGCTGAACAGTGCCCAAGCCTCATAAATATGGAAGCCGAAGCCCAGTAGCAGCACCCACTCTACGGTGCGGATAACGGGGTTCGTTCCCATGAAGTGGGAATAGATGTTGAAGGCAACGCCGTCATCATGCTTAAATAGTTGCAGGTTGCCAATCAAGTGGACAACAAGGAAGGAGCACAGGAACAAGCCCGTGATGGCCACAATGATTTTGCGACCGATGCTGCTGGAAAATGTTTTACTAATCCAACTCATTTAGAAGCTGCGAAATGGTTTGCGAAGGTGATTCAATTGCAACGGCCAAAGGTACACCCCGACCTACTAGGAAACAATCTAGATAGGGGTTTCGTCGTTCATGAATCTATCCGGTGCTACCGCCGTTAGAACCCTAAAACCATTTGGCAACACTAACGGTCCTAGATTTGTTGGTTTTCCACCGGATTTTTCCTGATATTCTCCTACTCTTCTTCCCGCTCTCTAAGTTCACTATATGAACCTTTCGCTACTCTGCTGGGGCCGCAGGCTATTTCTGGGGCTTACATTGGCTTTCTTGCTGTTGCTGGGTCTGGTGCCGCGCGCGCAAGGCTCTCACATCCGGGCCGGCGACATTCAGGCGAAGTCCGATACCACGGCTGCCCGCAACCCGCGCCGCATCTTCTTCAAGATGATTCTGTATACTGCTCGTAGTTCACCGGTGAAGCAGGAAAGCGCGACTTTTTTCTTTGGCGATGGCACCAATATTCAAAACGTGCCCCGTACGGGGTTTGCGCAAGTTTCTGCTGATACGGACATCAACGTTTTCTACTTTGAACACACGTATAATGCGCTCGGTCAGTATAATGTAAGCTTTGTGGGCGAACTGCGCAAGGCTAATATCTTGAATATGTCGCCCCCCACGGATAGATACGAGTTTTACATCGCCACTCGCATTACCATTGACCCCGCCCTGGGTATCAATCGTGCCCCAGTTCTAACGGCGCCAGCCATTGACAAAGCAGCTACCAACCAAGTATATCTGCACAATCCAGCGGCCTATGATGCAGATGGAGACTCTCTTACGTATGAGTTAGCGCCTAGTCAGCGTACCGGGTCTTTGGCAGATGATATTATTAAACTTTACAATAACATCGTTAGGCCTACTGATATACCTGGTTTTCAGTATCCTAATACGCGAGACGCACCCGGAGTTCAGGTGCCTTACGTGAATGCTACTGTTGGAGCTAAATCCATATTTCAAATAAATAGAAACACTGGCTTGCTGGTATGGAATGCCCCTAGCTCTAGTAGCGTAGGAGAATATAATACGCAGGTCATAGTAAAGGAATGGCGTCGTGTAGCAGGGGCAAGGCCGCGTTTGATTGGGCAGGTAATTCGGGATATGCAAATTATCGTAGAACCCAGTACCAACCTGCGCCCCGAAATAACGATTCCACGCGACATCTGCGTGGTAGCGGGTACGACAGTGAACGGCGCTGTGACGGCCACCGACCCCGACCGCAATCCGGTAGACCTGTTTGCTTACGGTGGAATTTTCCCACCGGCTACCTTCGGGCAAACGTCCCTTGGGCCACCCACAGCCAGGGGCACCTTCCAGTGGAATACGGAATGCAACGATGTGCGTCGTGACCCCTACCTGGTAACGTTTAAGGCACAGGACCGACCTGTTGGCGGCAATTCGCCCCTGATTGACGAGAAGGTGTGGAGCATTCGGGTAGTGGGGCCGCCGCCGCAGAATTTGCAGGCACAGCTCATCAGCGGTAGCGGAGCGCGGGCTACCCTTACTTGGGACCGATATATCTGCCAGCAGGCCAGCCAAATTCTAATTTTCCGCAAGGAAGGACCATCGAATTTCAACCCTGATTCCTGTACTACAGGTATTCCGGCCGGCCTGGGCTTTGTGCAGGTAGGGGCGGTAGGGGCTAACCTCAGCTCGTTTGTAGATGATAACAATGGCCAGGGTTTGCAACGGGGCAAAACCTATTGCTACCGCATCTACGCCGTGTTTCCGCTACCCAAAGGCGGCGAGAGTATCGCCTCGGCCGAGGCCTGCGTGACCATCTCCGGCCGCTCGGCGCTGATGCGCAACGTAACGGTAGACCGCACCGACGCCAATGGGCAGATAACGGTACGGTGGTCGAAGCCGACCAGCAGCGCGGGCTTCACGGAGCCGGCCGGTTACCGATTGTTCCGGGCCACGGGGCAGAGCGCCAACCCTACCCAGCAGGTGTATACAACCACCAATCTGAATGACACGGTATTTGTAGATACTGGCCTGAACACCGTTGGAACGGGCTACAACTACCGCTTGGAGTTCTTCACGGCGGCATCTACTACCCCCGAGTCGGTAGGGCCGGCCAGCAGTGTGCTGCTCACCGGTAGACCCGACCAGGGTGCAGCCGGCAACGTGTTGAACTGGACATATAATGTGCCCTGGAACAACGCACTGCAACCAACCGTCATTTTCCGGCGCGAGCAGAACAGTACTACCTTCACGCAACTGGCTACCGTGACTGGCACTGCCACGGGCGGCACTTACACCGACCGGAGCGTGACATCGGGAGATACGTACTGCTACTACGTGCGGACCATTGGCTCATACAGCGGCGAGAATCTACCCAAAGACCTCATCAACTTGAGCCAGGAGCTGTGCATTCGGGCGGTACCTTGTACGCCGGTGCTCACGCTCCGCTCCCTGAACTGTGACAGCCTGAGTTCGGTAGGCTCAGCCTCGAACGTCGCTTTCCCGCCGGCGGACTTCACCTACACCAACCGCCTCACCTGGACACTAGACAGCAACAACCCGGCGGGTTGCAACCCCAATGGCATTGTGTACTACCGTATCTTCTATCAAGCCACGGCTGACGCTCCTTTCGCGCTCATCGACTCGGTGACGACCATGAGCTACGTGCACCGCAACCTACCCTCCTCCGCAGGGTGCTACCAGGTGCAGGCCGTGGATAACATTGGGCAGCGCAGCAACCTCAGCAACCAGGCCTGTGCCGAGGACTGCTTATTCTTCCTGTTGCCCAACATCTTCACGCCCAACGGCGACGGTGTGAATGACACCTTCGTGCCGAAGATTTCCAGCCCCGTGCGGCGCATTACGTTCCGGGCGTTCAACCGCTGGGGCGTGAAGGTGTACGAAGGCAACCAGGACCCTCGCATCAACTGGAGTGGCGGTGGTAATGTGGGCGAAGGTAGCAGCACGCCACGCTTAGCCGATGGCATGTATTTCTACCAAGCCGAGGTAGAGTTCTTGGATTTCAACAACACCAAGCGAACGTATAAGGGTTGGGTGCAGATAAATCGTTAACTTGTAACCATCAGGTTATTAGTTGCATTTATCAGCCATCCTATTATGAACGTAAGCCTACCTACTTGGCACAAAGGGTTACCACTCGCAGTGGTAACCCTTTTTATTTTGTGGCTACTACCGCTGGCTACCCATGCTTCGCACATCCGGGCCGGCGACATTCAGGCTAAGTCCGATACTACGGCTGCCCGCAACCCGCGCCGTGTCTTTTTTAAGATGGTGCTGTATACCAAACTACCGAGTCGTGATGTGGCAGACCAGCCAAACGCTACTATCTTCTTCGGCGATGGTACGAGCACCGGAATAGACAAAGTGCAGCGTGTAGGCAACGGAACTGTTATCCCTTCTGCGCCTAATACCAAAGTCAATGTGTATTACTTCGAACACATTTACAATGCACCAGGGCAATACCTGGTCAGCTTTGTCGGGGAGTATCGTAATAAAGAGGTGCGCAATCTGAGTAATCCAGCTAGCCAAGCGTTTTACTTAGGAACTAGCATTACCATTGATCCGGCATTGGGTATCAACCGCTCGCCAGTCCTGACAGCCCCGGCTATTGATCAGGCTACGGCAAATCAAGTGTTTTTGCACAGTCCTGGAGCGTATGATGCGGACGGAGATTCGTTAGCTTTTAAACTTCGGCCAAGTAAGCGGGCATCAACTCCAGCTACTATTATTACGCGGGGTGGAGTAGTAGATACGAGTACCGTACCTGGCTTTCAGTATCCTAATAAGTACGACACCAATGGCCAACGAGTAGCGTATTTGGGTACGCCAGCCGGTGGGCAAGCAGACTTCCAACAGGACGTCAATACGGGCTTAATTGTCTGGAATGCGCCGAGTAGCCAGAGTATCGGTGAGTACAATTTTGCTTTTGTGGTAGAGGAATGGCGACACGTGGCGGGTGCCCGGCCCCGGCTTATCGGTACTGTTATCCGGGATATGCAGATTGTAGTAGGACCCAGCACCAACTTGCGGCCCGAGGTGACCATTCCGGAAGATATTTGCGTGGTAGCGGGCACAACGGTGAACGGCGCTATCACGGCCACCGACCCCGACCGCAACCCGGTGCAATTATTTGCCTACGGCACGTTTCCGCCCATCACGTTTCAACAAACGGCCACGGGGCCGCCCACGGCGCGTGGTACGTTTCGGTGGGTGACCAGCTGCGAGGATGTGCGCCGCGACCCCTACCTGTTCACCTTCAAAGCCCAGGACGTACCCACTGGCGGCAACCCGCCCCTGATTGACGAAAAGATATGGCGGGTGCGTGTAATTGGGCCGCCGCCCCAAACCTTGCAAGCACAGCGCCAGGGCAACAGCACGCGGGTGGTACTCACCTGGGACCGGTACCAATGCACGCAGGCAAGCCAAATGCTGATTTTCCGGAAGGAAGAAACGTCGGGATTTGTACCCGGCGACTGCCAGATCGGGATTCCGGCCACAGCAGGCTACACGCAGATTGGGGCCATTGATGCTGGGCTGAGTTCTTTTCTGGATGATAACAATGGACAGGGCCTGGAGCGCGGCAAAACGTACTGCTACCGCATCTACGCCATATTTCCGTTGCCCAAAGGTGGCGAAAGCATTGCCTCGGCCGAAGCCTGCGTGACCCTCGATGGTACCAGTGCCTTGCTCACCAACGTAACGGTAGACCGCACCGCCGCCAATGGCCAGGTAACCGTGAAATGGACGCCGCCTCTCAACCAGGCGGGCTTTACCGAGCCGGCAGGCTACCGCCTCTACCGGGCGCCGGGTCAGAATGTGGCAGCTACCTCTACTGCCTTCAAGCGGGTATTCGCTACGAATTCTCTCACGGAAACAACTTTCGTAGATGCGGGCCGCAACACAATAGATAGCGCTTTCACCTACAAGCTGGAGTTTTTCAGCCGCGACAATACCAGCCCCAACGCTGCCGAAACCAGGGAGACGACAGCTCCGGCTTCTAGTGTGCGCCTGTCGGGTAGGGCCGATGAAGCCGCGTCCGGCAACGTGCTGACCTGGATCTACAACGTGCCCTGGGACAACACCCTGCAGCCCACCACCATCTACCGTCGGGCGCCAGGCAGCCCTACCTTCACGCTGCTGGCTACGGTGGCGGGCACTGCCACCAGTGGCACCTACACCGACCGTGGCTCGGCGGCCAACCCCCTTGTCGCGGGCGAAACCTACTGCTACTACGTACAAACCAACGGCGCATATACCTCGCCTAATCTGCCTAATCTGCTGAATTCCAGTCAGGAAATATGCGTTGCGCCGGTGCCGTGCCGGCCCATCCTGACCTTGCAGACAACAAATTGCGACAGCCTGGCCGCCAATCTGTACGCGTTACCTACTACGGTTATCGGACCCAATCAGCGCTACACCAACTACTTGCGCTGGCAGTTAGACGCCAACTCGCCGCCCAACTGCAACCTGGCCGTAACTGGGTACCAAGTGTACTACCGAAGCCCCGATGCCACGGAGTATCAGCTGTTGGCTACTACCGTGGAGCCCAACTATGTGCACATGGGGCTTACTACCGTATCGGGCTGCTACCAGGTGCGGGCGGTAGGTAGCAATGGCGAGCTGAGCGCCTTCAGCAACGAGGCCTGCAACGATGAGTGTCAGCTGTTTTTGCTGCCTAATATTTTTACTCCTAACAACGACGGTGTAAACGACACGTTCCGACCGAAAGTGACTAGCAGCCTACGCCGCACGCACTTCACGGCGTTCAACCGTTGGGGCGTGAAGGTGTATGAGGGCGACCAAGACCCCTTCATCAACTGGGACGGAGGCGGCAGTAGCGAGGAGCGCAGCAGCGGCCCTCAGCTTTCGGATGGCATGTACTTTTACCTAGCCGAGGTGGAATTCAACGATCTGAACCGTACCAAGCGCACCTATAAAGGCTGGGTGCAAATCAACCGCTAGCAGGCCTACCCTGCACGTAGCAAGAGGAGCGGGCCGGCTGGTCTGCTCCTTTTGTTTTTCTTTGCGGTATGATGAAGACGATTCCTGCCCTTCTGATAGGCTTTGGGTGCACGCTTGGCAGCTGCCAGCGCACCCAGGATACCCCCACCACCACCGATGCTATAACTGCTGATTCGGCAGCGGCGCCCGCTACTGCAACCATGCCGAATACATCCGTTGGTACCGAAGCGGCCGCCCGTACTGCCGTCCGCGACTACGTGCAGGAGCTACCCAACCGCGCCGTGTACCAAGTCGATTCGGCTAGCGTGGTGGAGTCCGACGCGCAGTTTCAGGTGCTGGTGCCCCGCACCGATTGGGCTGGCCGCATGCCCAACAAAGCTGCGTTCAACGTGGACAAGCAAACCGGCGTCGTGACGGTGCAGCCCGTGAAGTAGGCACATTTTGTCATTCCGAGCGAAGCGAGGAATCTGAATATCCCTCTGTTGCTTACGCAGATTCTTCGCTCGCTCCGCTCGGAATGACAACCAGAATCAAATCAACAACCCAATCCCACCTTTCTACCGAATGAAGGCAGTTATTTTCCCTGGCCAAGGCAGCCAATTCAGCGGCATGGGCCGCGACTTGTACGAGCAGCACGACGAGGCCAAGGCTCTCATGACCCAGGCCAACGACATTCTGGGTTTCTCGCTCACCGACATCATGTTCTCCGGTTCCGACGAGGACTTGCGCCGCACCGACGTTACCCAGCCTGCTATTTTCCTACACTCCGTGGTGCAAGCGGCCGTGCTACCTGGCCTCCAGCCCGACATGGTAGCTGGGCACTCGCTGGGCGAGTTTTCGGCCCTGGTTGCCGCCAAAGTGCTCACGTTTGCTGATGCGCTGCGGCTGGTAGCCCAGCGCGCCCAGGCCATGCAGGCCGCCTGCCAGGAGCAGCCCGGCACCATGGCCGCCATCCTCGGCCTTGATGACGATATCACTGTGCGCATCTGCCAGGAAATTACGGATGCCGGCAACGTGGTCGTAGCCGCCAACTTCAACTGCCCCGGTCAGCTGGTGATTTCCGGCTCGCAACGCGGTATTGAGTTGGCGTGCGAGCAACTGAAAGCCGCCGGTGCCAAGCGTGCCCTACCCCTGCCGGTAGGCGGGGCCTTCCACTCCCCGCTGATGCAGTCGGCCGAAGCAGCGCTGGCCGATGCCATCGAGAAAACGACCTTTTCGCCCGGCATCTGCCCCATCTACCAAAACGTGGACGCTGCCCCCCACACCAACCCCGACGAAATTCGCCAGAACCTAGTACGCCAGCTCACTGCCCCCGTCCGTTGGACTCAGAGCGTGCAGCGCATGGCTCAGGACGGTGCTACTGAATTCGTAGAATGCGGCCCTGGTAAGGTGTTGCAAGGCCTGGTGAAGAAGATTGCGCCGACTGTGGCGGTGGCTTCGGCGGTAGCGTAGGGAATGATAGCAGTACAGAAAAGCCCGTCAGCAACAACTGACGGGCTTTTCTATACCTGGTTAGGGAAGAATATGCAATCCTGATTTTCTGACTAGTTCTAGTAAAGGTTGTATTTTTTCGAAATCATTATACCAAATAATAGTGGTCCAATCGAATTCTTCACTGTAGACAGCAGAATATTCGGGCATGAGTAAATCATACCGCTGGCCGCTACTCCAAGTCTGATTTCTGATATTGCATTTTTTGTGTAGGTGCTTTAAGTTCTTCGGTTTATGGAAAACGATGCGGTAATTATTCTTGTGTCTCCATAAATAGATAGGTGTCAAGTTATAAAACTCATTTATTACATTTTCTAACCTGCCTCGCCAATCAGATAATATGCTCGGATTAGTTTCATAAATCCTTTCGCATTCATCCGCGTTCAACCATTTTTCAAATATGCTGATGCATACTCTATGATATAATGCTCTATCTTTATACAGTTGATTCTTAATTTTTGTAAGATTTTTTTTAATTAAGGATAACTCATTTTCTGTGAGTTTTTTTATCATAATAAGAAGGAATATAAGACGTTGAAAACGAATTGTAATTAATATATATTTACAGAAGTTATTTACTGATCTGCTCTACCTCTAATATATCCTCACACTCCACCAGCAATTCCGCTACCGTCCTACCCAACCCAGGATGAACTACCTCCGGCGCAATTTCCGCTAGCGGGACTAGCGCGAAGCGACGCTCCGGCAAGCGCGGGTGGGGCACTTGTAGGGTGGGGGTGTCGATGATTTTCTGCCCATGAAGTAGAATGTCTACATCCAGGGTGCGGGCGCCCCAGCGGATTTCGCGGGTGCGCCCGGCTTGCTGCTCTACTTGCTGACAGGCGGCGAGTAGCGTTTCGGGCGGCAGCGAGGTAGCCACGGCTACCGCCTGGTTCAAGAAAGCGGGTTGGTCGGCGAGGCCCCAGGCGGCCGTTTCGTAAAGGCCAGATTGCGCTACGATGGGGCCGGCCAACTGGTGCAGCTCCGCTACGGCTGTGCGCAGAATTTCCTGCCGATTGCCGAGGTTGCTGCCGAGTAGGAGGTAGATGAGGGTAGGCATAGGTAGGGGCGCGTTGCACGCGCCTGTGGCGTTAGGAAGGTTATTTCTTGCATGCAATACCGTTCAACGACAGGCGCATGCAAGGCGCCCCTACCGTAGAAAAGCAATGGTTTCGTCGGCTACGCGCTGGGCGTCGGTGGGTAGGCCGTTTTCCTCCCAAGGGTGCCGGCCGCCGAATACGTGGTTGGCGCCGGGCACTACTACCAGTTTAGCGCGCGGCTGCCAATCTTGTAAATCGTGGGCCATGCGTACGGGTAGGGTTTCGTCTTGGTCGCCGTGGAGCAGGAGTAGGGGCTGGCGCAGGGTGCGCACCAGGGTAGGGATATCGAGGCGAACCTTGTTGCGCTGGTAATCCTCAGCTAGCTGGTAGTAGAGCGGCATGCGCTGGCCGGTGCGGGCATTGTCAATGTATTGCACGCCGTCGGCCTGCCAGCGCTGCATCAGGTCGGGGCTCCAACGCTGGTCGATGTCGTTGATGGCGGCCCAGCCGACCACGGCTGTCACGCGGGCGTCTTCGGCGGCTTTCAGCAACACTAGCCCGCCACCGCGGCTATGGCCGATGAGGGCTAGGCGCGTTAGGTCCAGTTCGGCGGGGGGTAGGGGCGTGGCGCCGGGCGTGTACAGCGCGTCGAGCAGGGCGCCCAAGTCGTCTAGTTCCAGGCTGAAGTTGTTGTGCCCGAAGGCTTCCATATCCTCCAAATCGCCGCTGCCGCCTACCACCACGCCATTGTGCGAAAGGTTCAGCTTGATGAATACAAAGCCTTGTTGGGCAAAGTAATCGGCCAATACGTTGAAGTGGCCCCAGTCTTTGAAGCCCTTGAATCCGTGCACAAACACTACCACCGGCTTGGCTTGCCCATCGGGCAGGTAGCGGGCATCGGCCGCAAACGGGCGCGTGTGGTTGGGGTTACGGAGTAGAAAATCGGTGGAAATGGGAGTAGAAGAAGCCATAAAAGCGAAGGTACACTACAACCAATCAACGAGGCAGTAGCTCACCATTTTTTGAAAATGACATAGACGGCCGCTATCAGCAGCGCAAAGCCTACCACATGGTTCCAGCCTAGCTTATCAGTTTTAAAGACGAAGACCGCGCACAACGTAAAGACGGTGAGCGTTATGACTTCTTGTATCACTTTGAGCTGAAACAGACTGAACGGCCCGCCATTCTCTACAAAGCCCAGGCGGTTGGCTGGCACCTGAAAAATATACTCAAACAAGGCTAATCCCCAACTCACTAAAATTACGCCTGCCAGTCCCAATTTGGCGAACCAGGGCATTTTCTTGAACAAATGCAGGTGGCCGTACCAAGCAAATGTCATAAACAGGTTGGAGATTGTGAGCAGCACAAGAGAGGCAATACCGCGCATAAAACCAAGGAGAAGGAGAGGAGTGAACCAACAAAGGGGGGCTTGTGGCTGCACTGCGCTGCCTCGGCGGTACTCATACGAATGTAATGGTAGAGAAAGGCACAATATCTCATCGTTTTTCACCGTATCATTGCAGCGCCCAATTTGCCCGCATGAAAGTAACCCTGGACGAAATACAAGCCCCTATTGCGGGCGAGATGGTAGAGTTTGAACACAAGTTCCGCCAGTCCATGAAGTCCAATGTCCTGCTGCTGGACAAGATCATGGGCTACATCGTGAAGCGCAAGGGCAAGCAGATTCGGCCGATGTTTGTGTTCTTCTCGGCCAAAATCTGTGGCGGCGACCCACTGCCCGAAGCTACCTTCCGCGGGGCGGCCCTCATCGAGTTGTTACACACCGCTACCTTAGTGCATGATGATGTAGTAGATGAATCGAACTACCGGCGCGGGTTCTTCTCCATCAACGCGCTCTGGAAGAATAAGATAGCCGTATTAGTAGGCGACTACCTCCTCAGCAAGGGCCTGCTGCTCAGTCTCGAAAACGACGACTACGCTCTGCTCAAAATCGTGAGCAATGCCGTGCGCGAGCTGAGCGAGGGCGAACTGCTGCAAATCGAGAAGGCGCGCCGGCTCGACATCACCGAGGACGTGTACTTCGACATCATTCGCCAAAAAACGGCCTCGCTGATTGCTTCTTGCTGCGCTGTAGGCGCATCTTCGGCCGGCGCCGATGCCGCTACTATTGAGCAAGCCCGCTTGTTCGGCGAAAAGGTAGGCATCGCCTTTCAAATCAAAGACGACTTGTTCGACTACGGCACGGCCGAAATCGGCAAGCCAGTGGGCATCGATATCAAAGAGAAAAAGATGACGCTGCCACTCATCTACGCCCTGCAACAAGCCGACTGGCTTACCAAGCGGCGCGTGATCTACAACGTCAAAAACAACGACGGCCGTAAAGACCGTATCCAGGCCGTTATCGACTTCGTGAAGAAATCCGGTGGCCTCGACTACGCCATCCAAACCATGCAGCGCTACCGCGACGAGGCGCTACAACTGCTCTACACGTTTCCGGCCTCGCCAGCCCGCACATCGTTGGAACAGCTGATTAACTACACCATCGAGCGAGAAAAATAACTGTTTGAACCACGGATTCGCTCGGATTCCGCGGATTTTGTAAAAAATCTAGACCTTATGTAAAACAGAAAGCGCTTGCCAAGTGGCAAGCGCTTTCTGTTTGTAATC
>NZ_JAHWGL010000039.1 GCF_019334315.1 Hymenobacter profundi | reverse complement strand
CGCAAGCTCAGGATGACAGCCGGCTTTTTATTTCACCACTTCACCATTCCTAAAACAGCCCAAACAACGTGCTGTTAATCCGCTCGATGACGATGCCCAGGTCCTCGGGATTGTTCACGTAGTCGAGGTTGTTGACATCAACGACCAGCAGCTTGCCGTTTTTGTAGCCGCTGATCCACTTTTCGTAGTGCTCGTTGAGGTTTTTGAGGTATTCGATTTTGATGTTGTTCTCGTAGTCGCGGTTGCGCTTCTCGATCTGTTGGATGAGCTTGGGTAGGTCGGCTTTGAGATAGAGCAGCAGATCGGGCGCGTCTACCATGCTAATCATCGATTCGAACAGATTGCAGTAGTTCTGGTAGTCGCGCTCCGTCATCAGGCGCGACTCGTGTAGGTTGGCCGCGAAGATGTGCGCATCTTCATAGATGGTCCGGTCCTGAATCACGCCTTTGCCGGCCTGTTGCAGCTTCTTGATGCGCTGCACCTGCCGGAAGCGACTGTTCAGGAAGTAGACCTGGAGGTGAAAAGCCCAGCGTGGCATGTCGTCATAGAAATCCTTGAGGTAGGGATTGTCGTCGACGTCCTCCAGAAACACTTCCCAGTTGAAGTGGTGGGCCAACTTGTTGGCCAGCGTGGTTTTGCCGGCCCCGATATTGCCAACGATGGCGATGTGCATGAGTGTAAAAAAGCAGGTAGCAGAAGAAAAAAGAGAACCACAAAAGTAACGGAAAGCCAGCAACCATGTGGCTGCCTTTTGCTAGCAGTACACAGTAGTTGGCTACTATTTATACTGCAACAAAAACCGTATATTGTTCTACTACTCCGCTTTCTCTTTTTGCTGCTGATAAGGAGCCACATCCTATACCCTGCACGCACTGCCTTCAGGATTTATCACACTTACCTGTTACTGCCTATTCCTTTTCTATCCACTCTTTAGCTGGTTATGGCTATGGCTATTGCTTACCCACTCTCCACCGACTGCTACCCCGTGCACGACGTACTCGGCCAGCTCATTGCCACTGCTCACTATCATGTCCAGGATGAGCTGCTGTACGTGGTCTGGACGGGCCATATTACCAACGTGGAGGTGATACAGGTAGCCGAAGCCTTTTTGCAGCTTCAAACCATCCGGACCATCCGGCGCCTTTATAACGATAAGACAGCTACCACCGGCGACTGGGCCGAAGCCCTACCCTGGCTGGAGTTTGAGTGGCTGCCCAAAGCCATCCTCAACGGCCTGTGTGCCATTGCCTACGTCTTGTCGCCGGATGTTTCCAACCAGCTCATCAGCCGGCGGTTCGCCGACCGGGTGCGCTTGCACCTACCCATTCAGCTTTTCTACGACTACGACAAAGAAACGGCCCTGACTTGGCTCCGGACCCAATAAATCCGGCACCATGCCAGGGCCGCTTGTACTCGACTACCCGACTACTTATCGTCCGTCACGATGTCTTTCATGCTGCGGGCCTTTTCGAAGGTCCGGAACTCGCCCTGCCAAGAGCGGATGCGCAGGCGGTCCTCCATGGCAATCTCGCTGCGCACCTGGCTGTAGCGGGCGTTAAGGGCACTCAGCACAGTGCTGGCTTCGGCCCATTCGGCGTCGGTCCATTGGCGACGCTGGGCGCGAGTGGCGTCAATAAAGCGCGAGTACAAATCTACCATTTCCGAGCCACGGGCTTTGCTGATTTGCACGTCTTCGTTCAGCAAGCGGCGCTGGGCTTGCTGCGCGGTGGTAGGCTGTGTAGCTTGTGCCTCCAGGCGCTGCTGCTCGGCGGCCCACTCTTGGTAACGCGTCTTCTGCTGCGCATACTCGCGCTTCGACTGCGTGGAGAGGCTGTCGGTGGCGCGGTCGAGGCGCTGGCTCTGGCGGTCAAAATTAGATTTCAACGAAGGCCAGTTGCGGCGGGCGCTGGCGTCGGCTTTGTCTACCTGCTGGTTCACCCAGGCCGAGAAATTGCGCAATTCCGTTTCGGCTTTCGACTGCGTGTGGTTGGACGTGGTGGTTTGCGCGGTGGCAGGAGCAAGCGGTAGCAAAGCGCTAGCCGCAGCCAGTAAAAAGGAGAAAGCGTGTTTTTTCATTTTCGTAAGAAAACGGGCCGAAGCCGCTGGTACAGACGGGCCAGCCCCAGCCGGCCCTACCCTCCCAACGACAATTTCCGGCCCAAAGATGTAATGGAGCTCAGGTAAAGTTCGCTTTTTCCGCGAAAAATGCCGTTTTTGCAGTCTATGTCCGCCTCTTCACCTGTTGCCGTTGCCGTTCAGCCTGCCACCCTGGCGGATATTCCTACCATCATCACGCTGGCCGAAGCTACCTGGGAACCTACCTACCGATTTATCCTTTCCAAGGAACAGATCGACTACATGTACCGGGTAATTTACACGCCCGCCTCCCTGCACCGCCAAATGACCGACGACCAACACAGCTTTTTGCTGCTGCTGGTAGAAGGACACCCGGCCGGCTACGCGTCGTTTTCGCCTTTGCTTACGGGCGAGGACCTGTATAAGCTCCACAAAATCTATGTGCTACCCTCGCATCAGGGGCAGGGCCTGGGGCAGCGGCTGGTAGAAGAAGTGGAAAATGCTGTACGCGCCGCTGGCGGGCACACTCTGGAACTGAACGTAAACCGCTACAACCCAGCGGTGTCGTTCTATGAGCGCTTGGGCTACCAGCGCCACAGCGAGGACGATATTCCGATTGGGCCCTACTGGATGAATGATTTTATCCTGCGGAAGGAGCTAGCGTAGCGCCCCAGCGCAGCCGGTTGCCATCCCGACGAGTATCTTTACGGTTCACCAAACCTACTTTTTCAAGATGGCAACCAAACTTACGGTTCTCAACAATGGCTCGTTGCGCGTAGAGGGCAACGATTTTGAGCTGGTAGACGCGCAAGGCAACCCCTACGGCCTAGGCGGCCGCGAGCGAATCAGCATCTGCCGCTGCGGCCTGTCGGCCCAGAAACCCTTCTGCGACGGCTCCCACAAAGGCCACTTCGAGCACGACGCCAAAGCCTTCGACCTTCCCGCTCCTAAGCCAGTGAACTAGTGAGATGGTGAATAGAAAAATACGCCTGTCATCCTGAGCGCAGCGAAGGACCTTCTCACGCGTGAACGATATTCGTAACAACGACTCGTTCTCATGTGAAAAGGTCCTTCGCTGCGCTCAGGATGACAAACGTATTTTTCTATTCATCACTCACCATCTCACTAATTCGCCATCAAAGAGTCGACCAGCGCCACGTATTCCTGGCGGGCCGACTCTTTGCTTTTGCCGCTGAGGCCGGCCCAGGCGTCGTATTTGGCAATGGCTTTGAAATCGAAGCCACTGGGGCGGGTGCCTGTTACGTCGCCTTCGGTGGCTTGTTTGTAGAGTGCATAGAGCTGGAGCAGCACCGTGTTGGAGGGCTTGCTGGGGAGTTGCTGGGCGCGTTGGGCAGCGGCTTCAAATTCTTCCTGCGTGGTCATAGAAACTGATTTGATAAAGAAGTAGACAATGCGGGCAAGTTACAGAAAGGCGGGAAAGAATGCTGCATGCAGCATTCTTTCCCGCCTTTCTGTGTGGGTAGTATACCGGTTGAGCTAGACTACGTACTATTGCCATCATCGCTAAAATGCTGCTTATCTCATGTCCCACCTCTCGCCCGCGCTACTGGTAGCGCTATTTGCCGTTGCTGCCATAGTGGTATGGCAGGCCGGCACCTACCTTTCCGATACCACCGATGTACTGTCGCAGCGCCTGAAGCTGGGCGACGCGCTAGGCGGCCTGCTGCTACTAGCCATTGTGACCAACCTTCCGGAGCTTGTGATTACCGTAAGTGCAGCCATGCGTGGGCAATTAGCCCTGGCCGTAGGCAATCTACTGGGTGGCATAGCCGTACAAACGCTGGTATTGGTGGCACTAGATGCTTTCGGCCAGGGCCACGACAAGCCACTTACGTACCGCGTGCACACCCTGAAACCCGTATTGGAAGCGTTGCTGGTGGTGGCAGTACTCACGACGGTAGTGCTGGGGACGCAGCTACCGGCAGCCTTGCTAGGCGGGCGTGTGTCGCCGGCCGAGGTGGTGCTGGTGCTGCTGTGGATGGGCGGTGTTTTCCTTGTTGGCAAGGCTGAGCACGGCTTACCCTGGCTGGCTCACGCCCCAGCCGCTGCCACCGGCCATCCCAAAACTCCGGACACTACGCAACAAAAGCAGAAGCCCTTCACCAATAGTAGCACCAAGCGCGTAGCGCTGGTATTTGGCGCGGCGGCTCTGGCTACGTTGCTGGCCGGCTGGGTGCTGGAAGTCAGCGGCGAGCAGCTGGCCGACCAGCTGGGCATGACCGGCTTGCTTTTTGGCGCCACGGTGCTGGCCGCGGCCACTTCCCTACCCGAAGTATCGACCGGGCTGGCGGCGCTGCAACTGGGCAAGCCGGAGCTGGTGGTGAGCGACATTTTTGGGGGCAATGCCTTTTTGCCTGTGTTGTTTTTGCTGGCCGCGCTGGTATCCGGCAAAGCGGTGCTGCCGCAGGCAAAGGCCTCCGATCTGTACCTCACCGGGCTGGGCATTTTGCTAAGCAGCGTGTACGCCGTGGGGCTGGTGTTTCGCTCGCGGCGGCAGGTAGGGCGTCTGGGGCTCGACTCGTGGGCGGTGCTCGTGTTGTATGTGCTAGGAATGCTGGGCCTGCTTTTTATCAAGCAGTGAGCCGTAGCTCCTCCATAACCAGCAACGAGGCAGGTCGTATCAACTAAGGGCCCATTTAGTCCTGCCAATCGCTTACGTTATGAAAAAATCAAAGGAACCAGATCTGGAAACACTGGTTAAACTGTGTCTGCAACACAAACTGACACTGGCGCTGGCTGAAAGCTGTACGTGCGGTTTAGTGGCCGCTCAGCTGGCACCTGTGCAAGGTGTGAGCGAAGTACTACTAGGTTCTGTTGTCACGTATCATGCAGAAGCCAAACAGAAGCTGCTGGGAGTCAAGAAAAGCACGCTAACGACATACTCGGCTGAAAGCCAGCAGACCACCAACGAAATGGCCCAAGGCCTACACCGCAAGCTACCAGCCGAAGTATGCGTAGCTGTAACAGGCCTGTGTGGCCCCGGCGCCTCCGAAAGCCCCGACAAGCCCGTCGGTACCGTTTTCGTGACCATTCTGCTGGAGGGACGCGCGCACGAGTACCGAGAGGAATTTCCTGGTACCGACGGCGAGCAGCTGCGCCAGCAAGCCGCCACGCTAGTCTACGAAAAGTTACTGGAGCTTCTCAAGCTCTACCAGGCCGATCCGTCTAAACAGACGGCTTTGGCTAAGTAGCGCTTCCCACACACTGCATTATTGCTTACAGGCTGTTGCTCGATGTAGTGGCAGCCTGTTTTTGCACATTTTAGCGAACCTCTTATATTAAAATAGGTTAATCAGATTATTTTTTCTATCCGTTCACAGACAGCTATTTATCTATCTGTATTTTCCATAGTATTGAAGTGTTTTACAATCTACCGCTAGGTTTTTTATTAGCACTTTTTATGAAATTAGTTACTATCGCCGCTATCGGTGGCTTGGTATCTCTTTGCTCCGTAGCATCCTACGGCCAAACCCAACAACTACCTATTGCTCCGGAAGCGCAATTACCAGCCAAGCCACAGGAGTACGCTTTGGAAAGCACGTATCGGACATCCTCTCTGAGCGTGGTGTTGGGCTGGGGCACGCCTTACGGCTGGGGCCTGGAATACAGCCACCTACTCCAGCCGAACTGGGATGTGAACGTAGGCCTAGGAGTGGGCATCAGCGGGGGCAAAATTGGAGTTGGTACTCGCTACTACCTCTCCCCCGAGCGCAAGTTCTCTCCCTTCTTCGGTGCCAATCTGGTCCGCTCGGGCCGCATCGACAATATTGAGCTAGACGTGAACGGGGAGCACACTGAGTACAGCATTCGTCCAAATGCCCTACTGCACCTACGCTCTGGGCTGCGCTGGCAGCCGGGCCACGTAGGCCTTATGGGCACACTAGGCTACGGTGCCCGCCTAAGCAATGACCCAATAGTCTATAGCACTAGCTACCCTACCCCATCGCCCATGCTGCGCAACTGGGCCAACAGTTTTGGCCCAGGGGGTATTGAGATTTCACTCGCACTGGTTATCGGCTTGGGTAGGTAGCACGGCCGATACGCCTACCGCTGCGGGCGCACCAGCATAATTTTCAGGTTCAGCCGCACCACGTCGCCCATGGTGCGGCAGCGGCTGAACTGCGTGGTGCCGTGGTGAGCGTTGAGGTCTTGCTTTAGCTGTGCGATTTTGTCGGGGGTAGATAGCTCGGCGCGGCGCATGCAGTCCATCAGGTCGCGGAGGCGGTAGCGCTCGGAGCGCACGCGCCGGGCCATGAGGGTGCGTTCCTCAGCCTGGTATTGGCGCACGGTATCGGGCTCCAGCCAGCGGCTGCATAGCTCCACCACAGGGCGGTTGTCTTTGAAAAATTGTGGCAGGTACATGGTTTTCCTACCCTCGTAGCTCTGCTGATCGAAGTCGATGGCGCGCACGCGGTATTGCTCGTCTTCGAAGTCAGGCGTCACGTCAATCACGTAGTTGTAGGCGCGCATATCGCCCAGCAAGCGGGCAAAGCACCGTTCGTTGAACTTCACGAATTCTTTGGCAATCCGCACCTGGTTGAGCTGGGGCGTGCGCAGCCGCGTGCGAATGAAGTCGTCGCCGGGAATGCCCACAATGTGCTCCTCAATCAGCGTTTCACCTTGTACCAGATAGTTCATGCTATTGGGTGAGAGCAGATGCTCCAGTTCCAGGCCGTACACGCGGGAGGCGTCGGCGCGCTTCACGTAGAAATAGTCGTAGTTGTCGTTGAGCTGGTTGACCACGCGCACCCGAAACGGGTTGCTGTTGCCGAAACGGCAGTAGTCAATGCGGTCGGCCAGCAGGTGCTCAGTGAACGACAGGTCGCCATCGGTTTTCAGCAGGGCGTATATTTCCGTCAGGCCGCGGGTTAGCTCCTGTAGCTCGCTGGGCTCGTAGTACACGGTTTCCCAGAGCGTGTCGCGGCCCTGACGGTCAAGCAGGGGGTAGGCGTTGCTCACGCGCAACAGATCGAGGTAGGAAATGGGCAGGTCCGTGGCGCGGTCGTACTGGCGCAGGTAGTGGCGCAGGGGCCCATCGAGTGGGTAGCTCTTTTTCTTTTTGGAAATTTCCACGGGATGAGGATGGGTAGGCGAAAAAATAGGACTAGGGCAGGAATCGGCGGAAAAACTAGGGCTCCGGTGGTCAGGCTCAGGTATTTAATTTCGAACTTCGCGGTACTTCCACCGTGTGTTGTTCTGTTCTCAAAGATGAAAAAACTCCTGACTCCACTGCTGCTTGCCGCGTTGGTGCTGCTGCCTACCCTGTCGCCGGGCTGGGGCTTTATGGGTCACCGCACCATTGCTCAGATTTCGGTATACGCGCTGCCCAAAGCCATGCAGCCGTTTTACTACCACTTTCTGCCGCGCCTGGTAACGCTCTCCACCGCTCCCGATGAGCGCCGCGACATTGACCCTACTGAGGCTCCCAAGCACTACATCGACATGGACCACTACGGCACCGACCCGTTTGGGGCCATGCCTAAAGCCTGGGAGAAAGCCGTGGCCAAGTACTCGGCCGATACCCTGCGCAAATATGGCACCGTGCCGTGGACGGTTATCGATCTGAAGGACCAGCTCACCCAAGCGTTCCGCGATGGTGATACCACCAATATCCTGAAGCTGTCGTCGGATTTGGGTCACTACATTGGCGACGCTTTTGTGCCACTGCACACCACGCAGAACTACGATGGTCAGATGACCAACCAAACCGGCCTGCACAGCCTGTGGGAGTCGAAGCTGCCGGAGCGCCACATTGCCAAGTACAAGCTCAACAGCGAAGAGGCCAAGTACGTGAAAGACCCACTGGCGGCTATTTGGCTGACCGTGCAGCAGTCGTACGGCTTCCTGGGCGCTACCTTCGACGAGGAGGAAAAGGTGAGCCTTAAGTACACCCCTGAAACCAAGTACAACTACTCGCACAAGTACGGTACTACCCGCCGCTCCTACTCCGACGCTTTCGCCGACTCCTACCACGACATTGTGGGCGGACAGGTGGCCTACCGCCTCAAGCAGGCGCCTACCCTAGTGGCCTCTATGTGGTATACCGCCTGGAAAGATGCCGGCAGCCCCAACCTAGATAAGCTGTTGGCCCACGAGCCGACCAAGGAAGAAAAGGATCGGCTGGCTTCTGATTTGAAACTTTGGAAAGACAACCAGCTAGTGCCTCAGCAGCGCCTGCTGGCCCTGGAGAAACCCAAAGCCGTAGCTCGCCCCGATCAGATTGGCGCTGCCACCGAGATGAGCACACCCGCCGCCGCCGACCTGGAAGAGAAGCCCCAAACTGCCCCAGCTGCCACTGCTGCGCCCGCCAAGACTGCGGCCCCTACCCCCGACAAAGTGAAGGTGAAAGTGAAGCCTGCCGCCGCTCCCGCCACCAAAACCAAAGTTAAAGCCAAGAAAGCCAGCGACGACTGGGGCACCGGCGGTTGGTAAGAATGGTGAAGTTGTAAAATTGTGAACTTGTGAATTGCTGTTCTTGCTGCGCGAAAGGCCATTGGCCGCGTAGTGAGAACAGCAATTTTTATTTTCACAACTTCGCCTTTCACAACTTCCCCTTCCTATGACCCGTCCGTTTCTGCTGGCTGCGCTGCTTCTGGGGCTGCTGCCGGCCTGCAACCAAAACCAACCAGAAACCGCCACCATCGCCCAGCAGCCTGCTACGCCGCCCCCCGTGCCCGGCCCCAGCCTCACGGCCCTGGCCGATAGCAACGTGGTAGCGCTGCTCACGCCCTACCTTCAGGAGCATCCCGGCTCGGAAATATTGCTGCACACGCGCCTGGGCACCATGCGCCTACGCCTATACGACGACACGCCCATTCATAAAGCCAATTTTCTGCTGCTGATTCGCAAGGGCGTGTTCAACGAAACACTGTTTCAGCGGGTAGAGAAAGGACTGGTCATTCAGGGCGGGCGTTCTACTAATCGCACCATTGCCATCAACCGCTACCGCCTACCCCCCGAAATGCGGCCCGAGCATTTCCACAAAAAAGGCGCCCTAGCCATGGCCCGCTACGACGATGAGCAGAACCCCGGTCAACTGTCGTCGGGCATTGATTTTTACATCGTGCAGGGTAAGAAGTGGGCCCCCAACCAGTCGAAGGCGTTGGCGGGGCGTAAGCTTACCCCGGCCCAAATTCAGACCTACGCCACCGAAGGCGGCCTACCCTCGCTGGACGGTAAGTATACGGTATTTGGGGAGGTAGTGGAAGGCCTGGACGTGCTGGACAAAATTGCCGACGAGCCGATTGACGCGTACAAATGGCCGAAGAAGGATGTGAATATGAAGATGGAGGTGGTAGGAGGGTAGGGCTGTCATCCTTTTGCTTTTTTCTTGTCATCCTGAGCGGAGCGAAGGACCTTCTCACGTAAGAACGACAAGCGTAACAACGACTCGTTCAACTGGCATAAGGTCCTTCGCAAGCTCAGGATGACAGGAGTATTTTGCCAACACAGAACCGCATACTTCATCCATAAAAAAAGCCCTGACGCTTCTGCGTCAGGGCTTTTTGTGTCAGCACGAGTGCGACTACCAAATACGGGCACGCACGTTTTCGGCGCGAACCATCTTGGCGTCCTGCTTGCATCCGAACGCCTCGTAGAACTGCGGCATGTTTTGCAACGGTCCTTCGGTGCGGAACTGAGCCGGGGAGTGCGGGTCGGTCATTACCTGCTGGCGCAGGTACTCGGGGCGAGCGTTGGTACGCCAGATCTGCGCCCACGCTAAGAAGAAGCGCTGCTGAGGCGTGTACCCGTCATAGTTGGGTACGTTCTTGCCGGCAATGGCTTTTTGCAAGGCCGTGTAAGCGATGTTCAGACCACCGATGTCGGCCAGGTTTTCACCCATGGTCAGCTTACCGTTTACAAACACTGAGTCCAGCGGCGAGAAGGCCGAGTACTGCTTATCTACCAGGTCGGCGCGCT
Organism: Hymenobacter profundi; assembly: GCF_019334315.1. Classification (GTDB taxonomy): domain Bacteria; phylum Bacteroidota; class Bacteroidia; order Cytophagales; family Hymenobacteraceae; genus Hymenobacter; species Hymenobacter profundi. The sequence goes on along the minus strand of NZ_JAHWGL010000039.1, from coordinate 28,609 downwards.
GGGTGAATTTCTCGGCGTCTTCCTTGGTCCACCAGTCTTTGAGGTTGCCCTCGGAATCGTACTGGCGGCCCTGGTCGTCGAAGCCGTGGGTCATTTCGTGTCCAATCACGGCGCCCATGCCGCCGTAGTTCACCGCGTCGTCGGCCTTCGGATCGAAGAAGGGAGGCTGCATGATGCCGGCCGGGAACACGATTTCGTTCATCGGCGGGTTGTAATAGGCATTCACAGTGGGCGGCGTCATGCCCCACTCCGTGCGGTCAATTGGCTTGCCGTAGTGACCCACGTTGTCCTTATAGGCCCACTGGCGGGCGGCCAGCACATTGTTCAGGTACGACTCACGCGAGATGGTCAGAGCCGAGTAGTCCTTCCACTTGTCGGGGTAGCCGATTTTTACGCTGAAAGCATTCAGCTTCTTGAGGGCCTGCTCTTTGGTAGCAGCGCTCATCCAATCCAGGTTCTGAATGTGCTCGGCGAAGGCAGCGCGCAGGTTTTCTACCATCTGCTTGGCCTTGGCTTTGGCTTCGGGCGAAAACGCTTTGTCTACGTACAGCTGGCCGAAGGCTTCGCCCAGGGCACCGTCGGTGGCGCGCAGCATGCGCTTCCAACGAGGCTGCTGCTGCTTGGCGCCGCTCAGCACTTTCGAGAAAGCAAATGCCTCATCACCAAACGCCTTGGGTAGGGCTGAGGTCAGCGAAGTTGCCAAGTGCCAGCGCATGTAGGTTTTCAGATCGGCCAGTGGGGTCGACTTCAGCAGGGCGTTTTCGGCCTTGAAGAAATCGGGCTGACCCACAATCACCTCCTGGGCCGCGCTCAGGCCGTTTTGCTTGAGGGCGCCGGCCACATTCAGGTTGGGGTACTGCTGCTGCACCTGTGCCAGCGTCATCTTGTTGTAGTTGGCGTAGGGGTCGCGCAGGGCCACGCGGGTGCGGCTGGCCTGGGCCAACTTGGTTTCGAAGGCCAGCACCGTTTGGGCATTCTTCGCGGCTACGGCCGGCGAGTCGCCCAACAGCTTAAAGGTGTTGGTGAGGTAGGTAACGTAGGCCGTGCGGATGCTCTTGGAACGGGCGTCGTCCTTGAGGTAGTAGTCGCGGTCGGGTAGGGAGAGGCCGCCTTGGTACAGGCTCACGGCATACTGCGAGCTGATTTTATCGTCCTGCCCTACCCCGCTGTAATAGAATGCGCCGGTGCCGATGGTCTGCTCGCGGGCAATTTCAGCCTGCAAACTCTTCATGTCCTTCACGGCGGCAATCTTATTCAGCTCGGGCTGCAAGTATTTCAGGCCAGCCTTGTCAATCGCCACCGAGTCCATGGCCGAGGCGTAGTAGTCGCCTACCTTCTGGGCGTTGCTACCCTTGGCGGCCGTGGTGTTGGCGGCGGCTTCGTCCAAAATCTGCCGCATCACGGCGTTGTTCTTATCGGCCAACTCGTTGAACGAGCCCCAGCGCGACTCCGCATCCGGAATGGGGTTGTTCTTCAGCCAGCTACCCGAGGCAAACTGAAAGAAGTTGTCGCAAGGATTGGCTGATTGATCAATGTTGGCCACGTTCAGGCCAACTCCTTTGGGCGCATCGGCTTGGGTGGTAGCCGTAGCGGTAGGGGTAGTGGTTGCGGCAGCCGTATCAGTGGCCGTAGTAGTCGATTTCGACGAGCTACAGCCCGCCAGCGTCAGCCCGGCAGCGGCCACTACGGCCAGCGTCAGGCTATTTCGGTTCTTCATAGGTGGTAGAAAAAGGAGAAAAAATGGGAATTGGAGAAGCAAGATACGGAGGAAATCCTGTGCTCCTACCCAACAGATGTTTTGTACTATCTGGTGCCCGCAACGCAAAAAAGGCAGCCTGTGGGCTGCCTTCTCCATTTTTAAAGCACGTCCTGCTGAGCTTGTCGGAGCATTTCTACCGTTTCGTTGTAATCGTTAGAAAGTACTCTCAGTAGAGATGCTTCGACAGGCTCAGCAGGACGGTTTCACGAAACACTAGTCACCGTTCCGCCTACCAGATTTTAGCCCGCACGTTCTCGGCGCGCATCATTTTAGAACCTTGCTTGCACCCGAACGCCTCGTAGAACTCCGGCATGTTTTGCAGCGGCCCTACCGTGCGGAACATACCCGGCGAATGCGGATCGGTGAGTACCTGCTGGCGCAGCGCCTCGGGGCGCGAGTTGGAACGCCAGATTTGCGCCCAGGCCAGGAAGAAGCGCTGCTCGGGCGAGAAGCCGTCGTATTGCGGGCGCGGGCTGTTACCATATTTCTTATCGAGCTGCTTTTGCAGGGCCGTGTAGGCCAGGTTCAGCCCGCCCAGGTCGGCCAGGTTTTCGCCCATGGTGAGCTTGCCGTTCACGTACACCGAATCGAGCGGCGAGAAGGCCGAGTATTGGTTGCCTACCAGAGTAGCGCGCTGCGTGAACTTCTCCGCATCCTCCTTGGTCCACCAGTCGCGCAAGTTACCGGCGGCGTCGAATTGGCGGCCTTGGTCGTCGAAGCCGTGGGTCATTTCGTGTCCAATCACGGCGCCCATGCCGCCGTAATTCACCGCGTCATCGGCCTTTGGGTCGAAGAAGGGAGGCTGCATGATGCCGGCCGGGAACACGATTTCGTTCATCGACGGGCTATAATAGGCATTCACCGTGGGCGGCGTCATGCCCCATTCGGTGCGGTCGATGGGCTTGCCGTATTTCTCCACGTTGCGGGCGTAGTTCCATTTGCGCGCGGCCAGCACGTTGTTCAGGTAGGAGTCGCGCGAGATATTCAGGGTAGAATAATCTTTCCACTTATCGGGGTAGCCGATTTTTACGGTGAAGGCGTTCAGCTTTTTCAGGGCCTCGGCCTTGGTAGGCGCGCTCATCCAGGTGTTCTGCTGAATGTGCTCGGCAAACGACGCTTTCAGGTTGTTCACCATTTCCAGGGCCTTGGCCTTGGCTTCGGGCGAAAACGCTTTGTCGACATATAGCTGGCCAAAGGCTTCGCCCAGCGTGCCATCAGTGGCGGCACCCATGCGCTTCCAGCGGGGCTGCTGCTGCTTGGCGCCACTCAGCACCTGCGTGTAGCGGAAGGCTTCGTCGCCGTACGCTTTCGGCAAAGCCGAGGTCAGCGACGATACCAACTGCCAACGCAGGTAGGTTTTCATATCGGCCAGCGGAGTCGATTTCATCAGCCCATTTACCTCCTGAAAGAAAGCCGGCTGACCCACAATTACCTCCTGGGCCGCGCCCAGGCCATTTTGCTTGAGCAGGGTGGGTAGGGCGATGTTAGGGTATTTTTGGTTAAACTCCGCCAGCGGCATCTTATTGTAGTTGGCGTAGGGGTCGCGCAGCTCCACGCGGCTCTTGCTGGCCTTGGCGAGCTTGGTTTCCAGCGCCAGCACCGTTTGGGCGTTTTTGGCGGCCGTAGCCTCGCTGTCGCCCAGCAGTTTAAAGGTGTTGGTGAGGTAGTTTACGTAGGCGTTGCGCACGGTTTTGGAACGGCCATCGTCCTTGAGGTAGTAGTCGCGGTCGGGCATGGTGAGGCCGCCCTGGTTTAGGTTCACGGCGTACACTGAGCTGTTCTTGCGGTCCTGCCCTACCCCAGCCCGAAACAAGGGTCCGGTACCTAGCGTCTGCTGGCGGGCAATTTCCAGTTGCAGGCTTTTCTGGTCCTTCACGGCAGCAATCTTGTTCAGCTCGGGCTGCAAATATTTCAACCCGGCTTTGTCGATGGCCACCGAGTCCATACCCGAAGCGTAGAAGTCGCCTACCTTCTGGGCGTTGCTACCCTTGGCGGCCGTGGTATTGGCGGCGGCCTCCTGCAAAATCTGGCGAGTGGTGGCGTTGTTCTTGTTAGCCAACTCGTTGAACGAGCCCCAGCGCGACTCCGCATCCGGAATCGGGTTGTTTTTCACCCAGTTGCCAGAGGCAAACTCGTAGAAATCGTCGCAGGGGTTGGCCGATTTATCGAGGTTATTCACGTCGATGCCTATGCCTTTGGGTGCGTCGGCGGCGGCTGTCATGGCCGTGGCGGTGCTGGCCGTAGTCGTGTCAGCGGTAGCCGTAGTGGCCGTGGTGGTTTTGGAAGAATTACAACCGGCGGAAAGCAAGCCCGCTGCCGCCAGGGTCGCCAGCGTCAGGGTATTATAATTTTTCATGCGAAAGAGAACAGGTTTGGTAGTAGCAGAAAGAAGTGTAGGCCTACCATCGTTCGAGTAAGAACAATGTAGTGCATCGCCCAAAATACAAGTTATTCTCCATAAGACACTACCCTATAGCCAGCGTTGCATGCTATCTGACGCCGTCCAAATTGCGTATCTTGCACGAATGCCACCGCTCTACAACCGTCGTCCTGACTCTGGTTTGCCCGCTTCTGCTGGCCGGCCGCTGGTAGCCCTTCCCTTAGGGGAGTTGCTCACGCGGGTGCGCCAAGCCCTGAGCGAGCGGTTTGCGGAATCGTACTGGGTGGTGGCCGAAATTGCCGACCTTACCCTCCCTCGCTACGACGGCGCCCACTGCTACCTCGTGCTCACCGACCAGCACACCACTGGCCGCGGCGCCGAGCTAAAGGCTCAGGCCCGCGCCACCATCTGGAGCCAGCGCTACCAGCAGTTGGCGCCGGTTTTTGCCGAGCACACCGGCCAGGAGTTGCAGGTAGGGCTCAAGGTGATGCTGCGCGTGCAGGTGAAGTTTCACGAGCAGTACGGCCTTTCGCTGGATGTGGTAGCCCTCGACCCCAGCTACACGGTAGGCGACTTGGCCCGCCAGCGCCGCGAAACCATCCAAAAACTAGCCGCACAGGATTTGCTGGAGCGTCAGCAGCGCCTGCCCCTACCACTGGCCCCGCAGCGGCTGGCCGTTATTTCGTCGCCCACGGCAGCGGGCTTGCAGGACTTTATGCAGCAACTGCGCGAGGCGCCATATGCATTCGAGGTAACGCTGTTTGCTGCTTCGATGCAGGGCCAGGAGGCGCCTGCTAGTATTCGGGCGGCGCTAGATGCCGTGCGTCCCCAACGCCAACAGTTTGATGTGGTGGTGATTATCCGTGGCGGCGGTTCCAAAACCGATTTGCTGGCTTTTGATGATTTCGGGCTAGCGGCGGCCGTGGGCAGCTTTCCCCTACCCGTGCTCACCGGCATCGGGCACGAGCGCGACGAAGCCGTGCTCGACCTCACGGCCCACCTCAGCCTGAAAACCCCTACCGCCACGGCCGTCTTCCTAATTGAGCGCCTGGCTCGCCTCGATGCGGTGCTGAGCGGCTACGCTGGCCGCATCCGGGAGCTAGCCCAGGAGCAGGTTCGCGACCAGGAGCGCCACTTGCGCCGCCACGCCTTCACCATTCGCGACACGGCGCAGCAGCAGCTTCGCCAGCACCGCACCAACTTGCAGCAGCGCACTCGCCAAGCCGCTACCATTGCTCGCACCGAGCTGCGCCAGCAACACCGTGCGCTGGCCCGGGTGCGCCAGCGCCTACCCCGTGCCACAGCACGCGCCCTGGCGGGGCAGCAGCTACGGCTCCGGATGCTGGGCTACCGCCTCGCTCGACGCTTCCGGCGCCTACACCGTCGGCGCTCGGAGCAACTGGTGCACCACCGCTACCACGTGCAACTAGCCTCCGAGCGGCTGCTACACCGCGCCGAGCTACGCCTAACTCAGGCCACGGCCTACCGCGTGGCCGCTGCCGGCGCGGAAGAGGTAGCCCCCTCTACCCTACCCAATGCGGTGGAGTTGCTGCGACCTTCGGGCGCGCCCTTGTTGCCCGAGGAGCTGAGCGCGGGCACAGCTGTACTGCTGCGCCTACCCTCCGCTGAGTGGTATGCCCGTCTTACGGCCCCGCGCGCCACTCACCACCCAAAGGAATGACCGCCCACACTATTCCTTCCCCAATTTTTAATTCCTAATTCTTAATTATTCAACCGTGTCTGACCAGACCTATCGCCAAGCTATTGAGGAACTGGAAACCATCCTGCGCACGCTCGAAACCGACAGCGTAGACGTGGACGACCTCACGGCCCAGGTACAACGCTCCGCCGAACTGATTCGCTTGTGCAAGCAGAAGCTACGCGGCATTGAATCAACTATCGATCAGGTGTTTGAGAACCTGGACGAAGAGGATGATGAAGTAGACGAGGACTAGCAGCGCGAGCAAGCAGAGCAGCTACCTGTGCACTTGCTTGGCAGACATAGGAAGACGTGTATATTTGAAGAACGTTCTGTCTACCACACCTAGTTTGCCGCTTCACCATGTCCAATGCTTCCTCTCCCTATAGTTCTTCAGTAGGTAGCCCTATCCCGTTGGATACGGCCGCCAAATGGACCAAGAAGTATCAGCAAGAACACCCCGAGTTTGACGAAGACGGTGTAGCCCAGGAGCCTACCTACGCTACCTTTTTCGGCCGCAAAGCCATCAAAAAGCTCATGAAGCGCTGGGGCAAGCGTTGCGTGGGCATCCGCATCTACCAGGGCATCGACGATACCGACCCTACCACCACCAACCGCCGCCGCGTGGTGCTAGTAGCCGTCGATAAGCACGGCAACGACCTGCTGGATGTAAGCAAATGTGAAGATGGTTCGGTGGATAGCCCGGTGCTGGACAATGGAACTACCTGCCCAGATCATTGCTCGGACGACAGTCCGCTAGTGCATTAGATTGCTGCTATGCCTTGGTGGGATGCTTTGTTATACGCAATGGCCTTGGGGGCCGAGGCATTTGCCTTAGTGCCTTTCGCTACGGCTCTACCCCGCTTGCGTCATATACCCTATGCCTTTCGCCCTGTCTTTTCCTATACACTCGGCCTATTAGGAATCTGGTATTTAGGACGTTACGGACGGCTATACCTACACAATAATATTTTCTGCTTTCACCTCACTTCGATCTTAGAAATAAGCTTTCTATCACAAGTTTATTATCGTCTCGTTCCGAAGCCAACTTTTCGGCGAGTTGTGCAGATAGGCTATATTTTATTCCTGGGCATTGCATTCGGCGATGCTGTTTTCTGGCATGGGTTTATGAAAGGCGTGAATATATACGCGCGTACTTTCGGCAATCTGATGGTACTTACTTATGCTCTATATTATATTCTAATTCTGACTGAGGAACACGTACCCGTTATCGAGAAACGGCCCGACTTTTTGCTTTCTATCAGTGTCATTGTTTTCTACTCAGTGCCGCTAATAGTAGCCATCATCAACTCATATTTAGAGCAGTACAAAGCTTTCGACTTTCTGTTCCTCAATATGATTCCGTTCATCCTCTCGGCTGGGGTAGCGGCTATGTTTCAGGCGCTGATGTTTGCCCGGTTTCCGCTGGATCGGCCACCCCGGCAGGCGCTGCCCGAGTGGTTGCGGTGGCGCTGGCGGCCGCGCAGCATTCCGGCCAAGTAACGCAGCCGCACCATAGTACCAGCGCGCCGGGAAAATACATATCTTCGTAGCAGGCACAGCCCGTCGGGCCTATAGCCGCCTTTCAGTGTTGCTATGCCCGAATCGTTACTCCCTCTGGTTCTGATTACGCCGTTGCTGATGCTGCTTTCGGGTGGCATCATCGTCTTTGTAATTCGCTATCAGCGGCGGCTGTTTCGGCAGCAGGAGCAGATGCGTGCCGTGGAAGATACTGCCCAGCAGCAGGCGCTGGAAGCAGCCCTGCTGGCCCAGGAAGAGGAGCGCCGCCGCATTGCGGGTGAACTGCACGATGGGGTAGGCACTACCCTGGCCATCGTGAAGATGCACCTGAACGCCCTGTCCCGCCCCGACCTCACCCGCGACGCCACCGATTTGCTGGACCAAGTGATTGGTGAAGTACGCCGCATTTCACGCAACCTGCTGCCCGCTACCCTGCAAAAGTTCGGCCTACCCTTTGCCCTCGAAGCCCTGGCCCGCACCGTACCTGCCGATGGCCCTACCCGGGTGGTGATTACCCAGCACGGGCAGCCGCGCCGCCTCTCGGCCCAACAAGAGCTGATTATCTACCGCGTGGTGCAGGAACTGCTCGGCAACGGCCTGCGCCACGCTCAGGCCGCCAACATCGACATCACCGTCAACTTCGGCCCCGACTCGCTTTCTATCCAATATATTGATAACGGCGTGGGCTTCGATCCGGCGCTGGTAGAGGCTCAGCCGGCCGTGGGGGCGCGTATAGGACTGGGTTTCACCAACCTACGCAGCCGGGTAGCCGTATTGCGAGGTATGTTGCAACATGAATCGTCACCGGGCATGGGCAGCAGGGTTTGGATTTCCCTACCCCTTGAGTATCTTGCTTCCGATCCTGTTATTCCTGTCACCACCTATGAGCAACACCCCTATTCGCCTGGCGGTGGTCGATGATCATATATTATTTCGGAAAGGTCTACACGCGCTGCTCAGCGGTTTTGCGGGGATGGAGGTGCTGTTTGAAGCTGGTGACGGGGAGGAGCTACTAGAGCATTTCGATCAAGGCCTGGTGCCTGATGTGGTCCTGATGGACCTGCAAATGCCCAACCTCGACGGCCTCCAGACCACCCGCCTGCTACGCGCCCAATACCCGCACGTGCGCGTTATCATCATCTCAATGCACGACGAGCCGGACCTGATTGAGAGCTTACGCGCTGAGGGTGCCCACGGCTACCTACTCAAAAACGCCGACCCCGAACAAGTACAAAGCGCCATCCGCACAGTGATGCGCAATGGCAACGAGGCCTCCTCGCAGGTGCTGTACAAGTAACTCACCCTGGGGTAGAGACACAACATCTTGTGTCTCGTCGTTGCTGAGGTTGAGGTAAGGTTAACACGACATCAGGGCCGCCTAAACAGTAGGAACGCATGTTTGCGTCTCATCGTTGAACATTTGCCACCCGATTGTTCAACGACAAGACGCAAATATGCGTCTCTACTGCACCTCGAAACCCGCTTTTTGCAACTCGACCCAGAACTGGGGGTAAGACTTGCGCACCACTTGCGGCGCTTCTACTGTAAGGGCTCCGCGCATGGCTAGCGGGGCAAATGCCATGGCCATACGGTGGTCGTGGTAGGTAGCCACCGACTGGCCCCCTACCTTAAAATCGGTGGAGGACACCCGGAACCGACCGTCGCCTACATCCGTCAGCGCCCCGCCAAACTTCGCTAGCTCGGTTTGCAGCGCGGCAATGCGGTCGGTTTCTTTGATGCGTAGGCTTTCCAGACCCGTCATGTCGAACGGTACGTCTAGGGCAGCGGCCACTACGGCTACAGTTTGAGCCAAGTCGGGGCAGTCGGTGAAGTCCTGTGTGGCCGCCGTTGCCGGCGGAATCTGGGTGAGGCGTACGCCATCGGCTACGTACTCGGTAGCAACGCCCAACTGCGCCATAATGCCCACAATAGCCTGATCGCCCTGCAAGGAATATTCCCGCAAGCCCGGCAATGTAACTTCCGAGCCCTGCGGCCCCAAGGCTACCATGGCATACCAGTAGCTCGCCGCCGACCAGTCGCTTTCAATGGTGTAGTCGGCAGGTTGGTATGCCTGTGGGCGCACTTGCAGCACGCTCCCCAAGTCGCGGCAGTCGGCCCCGAAGTGCTGCATCAACGCCTGGGTCATCCGGATGTAAGGCCGCGAACCTACCTTGCCGGTCAGGCGCAAGAGCAGACCGTGCGGGAGTGTAGGCGCAATCATCAGCAAAGCCGAAATGTATTGGCTGCTGATGTCGCCGCGCACAGCCAGCTCCGGTATTTCTTCTTCGTTAGTGGTAGTCGTTTGCCATCCTTCTAGGCGAAGCGGTGGATAGCCCTCCTGGTTTTCATAGCTGATGGTGGCTCCTAATTCGCGCAGCGCGTCTACCAGCACCTTAATGGGCCGTTCCTGCATCCGGGCGGTGCCCGTGAGCAGGCCGTGGCTATCGGTCGCGGCGAGGTAGGCGGTCAGGAAGCGCATCACCGTACCGGCATCTTCCGCGTCAAACTCAGTGGCCGCGGGGTTGGCCAGCAGGCGCTGCATCAGCTGCGTATCGTTGGCATCGGATAGGTTGTCGAGCTGGCCGCCGCCTGCCAGCGCCCGAATGATAAGGGCACGATTACTTTCGCTTTTGGAAGCCGGCAGCTGCGCCGTGCCACTCAGGGGCTGGCCCGACCAGGTGAGGGTAGTAGACAAAGGATGTGCAGATTAGGTGTGAAAGGTCGAATAGGGTTGGCAGTTACACTTTTGTGCTTTGTGTTAACGCTTCAGCACAGGAAGCAAACCTTGTAGCTATTGGGCTATTTTCTGATAATAACGGAGCGAATCAGTTACATCCTGCATCGTAATGGGCTGGTCGTATACGGCGCGGCCAATGGCTTCTAGCAGTGTGCAATTGATGGTGGTCCCGGCGTTTTTCTTGTCCTGACGGGCATAGTCAGCAATGGCCTCCGTCTCTAATGTCACGAACGGCACCTTCTCGTAAATCGAGAACAAGAACGTTTCAATCTTATCCAGTTCCTCGGGGCTGAGGAGGCCTTTCTGAACTGATAGCCAGCTTTCGCAGACCATACCCGTGGCCACGGCCTCGCCGTGCAGAATCTCGCGGCCGGGCTGCGTGAGCAGGTAGCTTTCCAGAGCATGCCCTACCGTATGGCCGAAGTTCAGAATCTTGCGCAGCCCGCTTTCCAGCGGGTCTTGCGCCACAATGGCCTCCTTGGTAGCCACCGAAGCCCGGATAACCGGCGTCCAGTCCTCCACAAACAGGCCCGTGTAACGACCAGCGGCAAAGGCATCGGCATCGGCAATCAGCCAGTGCTTCACAATTTCCGCGTAACCCGATTTCAACTGCCGCGGGTCGAGCGTTTGCAGGAACTGCGGATCGATGAACACACCCGCCGGCTCCTGAAATACGCCAATGTGGTTTTTAAATCCCTGATAGTCAACGCCCGTCTTGCCCCCTACGCTGGCATCTACCTGCGCCAGCAGGGTAGTAGGCACCTGCACAAACCGAACGCCGCGCTTGTAGAGCGCCGCGCTGAAGCCGCCCAAATCCGTAACCACACCGCCCCCCAGGTTCACGACCACGGCAAACCGGTCGGCGCGTTGCGTCGTAAGTTCGTTCCACACCAACTCGCAGCTACTAAGCGTCTTGAACTCCTCCCCTGCCGGCAGCATCACTACGCTATGTTCTTCGGGCAGGTAGGGGCGCAGAATGGGATAGCACAGGCGTTGCGTATTGTCGTCCGTCACTACAACTACCTGCCCCATGGCAGGGCGAGCCAGCAGGGTAGCCAGCTCGGGCAACGAATTAGGTCCAATGGAAAGAGAAGCAGCCACGGCTATTGAATTTTCTGGTAGATTTTTTGCACAGAATCCGCAAGGACTTCGGTAAAAATAGCGTGATTTGCTGCAACCTTTCGCGGCTTTATCGAATCATACTAGTGCGGGGCTTTTACTACGTTATTTAAGTATCTATCTATGAATGTTCTATACCAAAAAGGTGGCGCTGTGCTTCTTTGTGTGGGCAGCTTATTCACAACAGGTTGTAGCCGAGATTCGGTGGCGGGTGTGGAAGACCAATTGGTAGGCCGCTGGGAATGGGTGGAAACTACCCTGCCTACAGACTCTCTGAAGCTGACACCTGCCCTGGTAGGCCATACCAGCGCCGTAGAATTTGACCGGCGTGGCCGGGCCCGTTTCTACCAAGACAACTCTATGACTGGCGCCGCGCAGTTTACCCTGCGCCGCCGCAGCCACCGCAAGCAACTGATTGTGTACCACGGCTACCGGGCGCACCAGTTCTATACGGTTGTAGGCAACCACCTCTACCTGCGCGATACAGACGCTGAGGGCCGGGGGCACCTGTTTGCCCGCAAACGGCCGGTCTCGTCTGTGGCGGGAAATACCGTTTCCTACCCTACCCAATAGCACTAGCAGCGGCTGGCCAAGACGCCCCTAAGCAGGTGCAACTATGGTGGAAGAAACGGTGTTAAAAAAGGTATCTTCGCCCTGCGAAAATGGCCTTTTCGCTGTTTTACTCCCGATTCGCCTTCTTATGCCTGTTACCCAAGCTCCACCCGTTTCATTCGAGGACACTGCTGTTGCCTTTGCCGCCAAGTCGGATGCGGACCTGCGCAAGACTTACGCCCTATTTGCGGCCATGAATAGTCCGGCCACCGTGAAAGCGGGCGGCTCGCTGATGAAAACGGCCCTGCGGTGGTATATCCCCGGCGTCAAGTTCTTGGTGAAACACAGCATCTTCGCGCAGTTTTGTGGGGGCGAAACCATTCAGGAATGCAAGCCGGTGATTGAGGAACTGGGCCGCTACAACATCGGCACCATTCTCGACTACTCGGTGGAGGGCGAAGGCGACGACCGTAGCTTTGACCGTACCCGCGACGAGCTGCTGGCAACCATTGAGTTGGCACACCGCTCCAAGCACATCCCGTTTTCGGTTTTTAAAGTGACGGGGGTAGCCCATAGCGCCATTCTGGAGAAGAAGCAGGCCGGTAAGCCCCTCACGCCCGCCGAGCAGGCCAGCTACGAGCGTGCCCACGCCCGCGTTGATGCCATTTGTAGCCTGGCGCATCGCCACGGAGTGCGCGTATTCATTGATGCGGAAGAGAGTTGGTTTCAGGATACCATTGATGCGCTGACGTATGAGATGATGGCGAAGTACAACCGCGAGTCGGCTATCGTCTGGAACACCTACCAGCTCTACCGCCACGACCGGCTGGAAGCACTACAACAAGCCTACGCTACTGCAAAAGCCGAAGGCTACTACCTGGGTGGCAAGCTGGTACGGGGTGCTTACATGGAAAAAGAAGGCCGTACGGCTGCCCAGCGTGGCTATGCCAACCCCATCAACCCTACCAAAACGGCCACCGACCAGCTCTACGATGATGCTCTCCGCTACTGCGTCGACCACATCGACCGCATCAGCCTGTGTGCCGGTACCCACAACGAAGCCAGCTCCCTCCTGCTCACGGAGCTGATGCAAGCTCGCCGCATTGCGCCCAACGATACCCGCGTTTGGTTTGCCCAGCTCTACGGCATGAGCGATAATCTTACGTACAACCTAGCACATGCGGGCTACAACACGGCCAAATACGTGCCCTACGGTCCGGTAGCCGCCGTGATGCCCTACCTCCTCCGTCGTGCTGATGAAAACACCGCCATTGCTGGGCAAAGCAGCCGCGAGTTCTTATTGATTCAAAAGGAAATAGCTCGTCGGCGGATGTCTGTTTAAGTAGCTACAGGGAACGGCATAATTTTAGCTCCCTTCCCCGCTATTCTGTCCCTACACCCCGGGAATATTTGTTCCACCCCTGCTTTTCCCACATGATTAATCGCGTCCGTACGCATCTTATTCGCTTCGCTCGCCAGCAAGTTGGCACTACCAGCTTTTTGAATCTTATTCAAGAAGCCGAACTGGGGCTGAACCTGGACATCACCCACGAAAAGTCGCGTTTGGTTGAAATTCTCGCCGAAATATCCGAATCCGAATTTCATGCGAATCGTCCGCTGCTGAGCTGCTTGGTGAAAATAAAAGGAGCCAAGGGGCAGGGTGACAACTTTTTCAAGATGTGCGAGCGGTTAGGTATGGGCGAATGGAGGCAGTTGAAACAGGACCAGGACTTTGTAAAATCGCTCCGTAGCGAATGCCGAGACTTCTGGCAAAACGACGAAAATTACAGCCAGTTTCTCTAATCGTCTTTCTCCAATAGATACAACCGAAAGAGGTAAGAGTACAAGATACGGGCAACTGTACAGCTAGGTGTAACCCTATAGTGCAGCCCTCGTTAAGGAAGGTGTATTTCGAGACTTCCGCATGTTGTACGTGCGCTGGTCCGGGATACACCTTTCTATTTAACCTTAAGACTCTTTCCCGATGAACACGAACGATCGTAACAACCCACAGAACACAGGTACAGGTGCAGGCGCTAACTATGGTACTACCAACACTGGTACTGGCGTAGGCAATAGCTCTAGCACAAGCAACGAAGGCACTAGCTACAACGCTGGCACTGGCGCAAACTCTGGCGTTGATGGCGACGATTACAGCGCTACCGCTAAAGGTGGTGCAATGGCCGGCTCGGTAGGAGCAGCAGTAGGCCGTGGGATTGATGGCATACAGAATACAGCTGATGAAGCAGCACACGCAGTAACGGGCGAACCTTATCGCTCAGGCAGCAGCGGTAGCAGCAGCAGCATGTTGACCTCTACCTTCCGTGACCGTGACAGCGCCGAGCGTGCTTACAACTCACTGTCGTCGCGTGGCTATACCAAAGACGATGTAAACCTGCTGATGTCAGACGAAACGCGCAAAACGCATTTCGGCGAGAATACCCCCGAAACTGATCTGGGCGATAAGGCCATGGAAGGTGCTGGTGTAGGCTCGGCCATTGGTGGTACTGCTGGTGCTGTAATTGGTGCTATTGCTGCCATTGGCACTTCGGTAGCACTGCCTGGCTTGGGCTTAGTAATTGCTGGTCCGATTGCCGCTGCATTGGCTGGTGCCGGTGCCGGTGGTCTAACAGGTGGTCTAGTAGGCGCACTGGTAGGCTCGGGCATTCCCGAAGAGCATGCCGCTGAGTACGAGCAAGATGTAAAAGATGGCGGCATCGTAATGGGCGTAAAACCCCGTAACGAAGAAGACGCTAAATACTTTGAAGAAGAATTCCGTCGCCACCAGGGCGACCGTATCTACAAGTACTAAGTATACCAGCTACCTGCTTACGCAGTGACTTAAGAAAGAAGCCTTTCCTGTTTCAGGAAAGGCTTCTTTGCATTTCAGGCTAAATTTTTGTATTGATATAGCATCATTGCGTAGAAAGTGCCGGCAGATTACGTAGCAACAGCGACAATTTCAGCCCCTACCCTCGGGAATATAAATGCTGGCGAATACAGGGCACTTATTTGTCTGATTTAGACGTTCTGATACCAAACCGCGCAATCTGTGCGCACGTACGCAAACAGAGTGTGTTTTTCCTATATTTGGTTTTCCTCCATTTTATTTTTTCTTCATGTCTTCCCCACGACTTAAAATAGGCCTGTATGCCTCGTTGGTGATGGCCATCTTCGTGTTGGCATCCTACAAGCTGTACCAGCGCAACGATGCCACTGCGCCTCAGAAAGACGATGTACTGATCAGAGTGATGCTGAGCGGGCTGAACATTGCTCATTATCAGCCAGAGAAGATTGATGACGCCTTCTCGAAGCGCGTATTCGATCTGTACCTCAAGCGCATCGACGTCAACAAGAAGTTTCTGTTGAAGTCTGATGTAGCGCAACTCAGTAAGCTCCAAACAGACATTGACGACGAAGTGAAGCGTGGGTCGCACGAGTTTCTGGACATGAGCACGCAGCTGATGGATCAGCGCGTGAAGGACATTCAGGCGCTCTACCGCGACATCCTGACCAAGCCATTTGACTTTACCGTGGAGGAAAAAATGGAGACTGATCCGGAGAAGATGGTTTTTCCGGCTGACAAGGCGGCCCAGCGTGAGGACTGGCGTAAGTTCTTAAAATACCGGGCCCTAGTACAGATGTCGGAGATGATGGACGAACAGGCCAAGCGTACTAGTAAAGGCAACTTGACTGCTTCTACTGTTAAGAGTGCTACCCTTGTTACCGACGAACCCAACCGCACCCCCGAGCAAATGGAGGCTGAAGCTCGCAAACGCGTGCTGAAGTACTATGACGACCAGTTCCGCGACCTGATGCAGACCGACGCCAACGACCGTTTGGCGATGTATGCCAATGTGGTAGCGAATACCTACGATCCACACACTGAGTACTTCGCTCCTCGCGACAAAGACAACTTTGACCAAGCCATGACAGGCCGTTTTGAGGGCATCGGCGCTTCGTTGCAGGAGAAAGACGGCCAGATTAAGGTAGCTGATATCATTCCGGGTAGTGCCTCCTACCGTCAGGGTGAGCTGAAAGCCGGCGACATCATTACGCGGGTAGCCCAAGGCGCTGAGGTACCGGTGTCGGTAGAAGGCATGCGCCTGGACAAAGCCATTGTGCTGATCAAAGGCAAAAAGGGTACGGAAGTACGCCTCACGGTGAAGAAAGCCGATGGTAGCACCAAGATCATTCCTATCATTCGGGATGTGGTAGTACTGGAAGACACCTTTGCGCAGTCGGCTACTATCAATGAGGGCGGGAAGAAATATGGCTATATCAAGCTGCCTTCTTTCTATGCCGACTTCAACGACAACGGTGGCCGCAGCTCGGCTGGCGACGTGAAGAAAGAGTTGGAAAAACTCCAGAAAGAAAATATCCAAGGACTAGTGCTCGACCTGCGCTTCAATGGCGGTGGTTCGCTGACGGACGCCGTGGAAATGGCTGGTCTGTTTATCGACAGTGGTCCGGTGGTGCAGGTACGTAGCCGCCAAGGCGCCGCTACCGTGCTCAATGATCGTGACCCCCGTGTGCAGTACACCGGCCCGCTGGTGGTGCTGGTAAACAAGTTTAGCGCTTCAGCTTCCGAGATTTTGGCTGCGGCTGTCCAGGACTACAAGCGTGGCATCGTGATGGGCTCTACCAGCACGTATGGCAAAGGCACCGTGCAGCGCATCTTCGATCTGGACGATGCCCTACCCGCTGAGTTCAACAACATCAAGCCGTTCGGTTCGCTGAAGCTGACTACGCAGAAGTTCTACCGCATCAATGGTGGCTCTACTCAGTTCAAAGGCGTGATGTCGGACATTGTATTGCCCGATCCATACAGCTACCTCGACCAAGGCGAGAAAGAAGCTGAATATCCGCTGAAATGGGACGAAATTGCTCCGGCCCGTTACAAAACCTGGGCTGATGCTCCGGCTGTGGCCAAGCTAGCTGCTGCTAGTCAGAAGCGCATAGCCACCGACCCACGCTTCAAGCTAATGAGCGAGATGGTGCAGCGTATGGTACAGCGCAAGAACGACACCAGCGTATCGCTGAAACTGACGACGTACAAAGCTGAGCAAGACAAAGCCAAGATTGAGTCGGATAAGTTTGAAGCTGCTCAGAAAGCTGCTGCTACCATCAATATCAGTGCCTTGGCTACTGATATCCAGGCACAGGGTAGCGACACGGTGAAGGTAAACCGCGCTGTTCGCTTCGTGAAGCCGTTGCGTAAGGACATGACCCTGCGTGAAGCCGTATCAGTTATTCAGGACGAGGCATAGTGCTTCGTCCTACCTTATCAGAAGCCCCGGTACCGTTTTGGTACCGGGGCTTTTTCGTTTCAACGGACAACAACCAATAGCATTAGCAAACACACCTTATAATTATCGAAGATCTTCAGAGGAATATTAAAATTTACTCAATTGATAATCAATTACTTAAAATACTAATTTCATTACGAATATTTTTAGTAAATATGCAACTAAATAATAGCTATTGCCTGTTTACTTAGCATGACGACGACAATGGAAACTCCTATCATTCCGCTCGTAACGGACGAGCAGAAACAAGCCGAGGAAACGTGGCGCAAATCCATTCCGGCCCAGGTTTTCCTCAACTACTTTTTCGCTCTGAATTACCACATTCAGGAAGGCGACGACGCGCTGGGCGGGTTGCAGCACCTTCCTTTCTTCCGGGCCCACGAGGCTGAGTTGGCAGATACGGATGTACAAGCCATTACGCGCTTGCTGCACACGTGCTGGAGCACCGAGTACGCACTGCGCGCCACTGCCGAGCTGGGCGACGAGGACTACTTGCGCAACGCTTTGCATTGGACCTTTCCGCAGGCTTACCACACCATCTTAGCTGGCTTGCAGGCGTTCCTGTATACCACGGGCGTGCGCGGCAATAACCCTTCGCTTATCCGGCGGGAGGTAGGGCGACTGGTGGTACGCAACGCCTACCCACGACCGGTATCATTCTATGCCGCGGGCAGCTACGGCGACTTTAGCATACACCGCCTACCCCTGGCGGGCTACAAGGCTGGGCTGCACATTGCCGGCAAAGAGATTGAAGCGCAGGCGCAGATTGGTCAGTTTTTGCGCACCACGCGCAAGATGAAAGCCCAGTGGACGCGCCAGCAAGTGCAGAACAACCCCAACACAGCTATCCGCAGCCAGAAAACCGGTAAGCCGCTGGACAAGTGGACGGCCGCCCATTGGCAGCAGATTACCTGGCGCCTAGGTTATACCACGGTTTTCGACCTGTTGGGCCGCTTGCAGATTTCGCAGACCAGCCGCGAGATTGAGCGCTACGTGGAAGCCGACATCGACTTCAGCCTGTTCCATCAGTCGCTGCTGAATGTAGTGAGCTACCTCAATGGCATCCACGAAACCTACGTGGCCAAGGCCATGGGCTTGGAGCGCTACCAGCAGCTTGTAGCCGACTTGCCCAAGCACTTGCAGCACGGCTTCGTGCAGGAACGCCTGCGCACGCGGGTAGAGCCCCAGCTACTGGGCCAGGAGGCCGATGGTCAGATGGGCATTGCTGCTTAACCCAATTGCTTCTAACAGTCCTACTCCATATACACGTAAACGCTGGTCTGCTGGGCCAGCGTTTTTTGTTGCGCCATGGTTTACCTTTGCAGCTTGACTTTTGCGGCTGCGGCCGTCTGCCACACCCCTACCCTATGCATCATCTTAGCGAACAGGAGCTAATTCGTCGTCAGAAGCTGGACGAACTACAAAAGCTCGGCATCGAACCATATCCGTCCGAGCTGTTTGACGTGAACTTCTACGCCCAGGAAATTCACGACAACT
The DNA here is from genome assembly GCF_019334315.1 of Hymenobacter profundi. GTDB lineage: Bacteria > Bacteroidota > Bacteroidia > Cytophagales > Hymenobacteraceae > Hymenobacter > Hymenobacter profundi. Next base: position 10,036 of record NZ_JAHWGL010000039.1, on the reverse strand, counting down.
ACCACCCCGAGCTGAACAATTTTCAGGACGTGCGCCTGGCGGGCCGCCTGATGTCGATTCGGGTGAAGGGCAAGGCCTCGTTTGCGGAGTTGCAGGACGCGTCGGGCCGCATTCAGCTCTACGTGAACCGCGACGAAATCTGTCCCGGTGAGGACAAGGAGCTGTACAACACCGTGTTCAAGAAGCTGCTCGACTTAGGCGACTTTGTGGGGGTAGAAGGCTACGTGTTCAAAACGATGGTAGGCGAAACGTCTATCCACGTGAAGAACTTCAAGCTGCTGAGCAAAGCCCTGCGCCCCCTACCCGTAGTGCGCCGAGTAGTTGACGAAGCTACCGGCCAAGAAACCATTTACGACGCCTTCACCGACCCCGAGCAGCGCTACCGCCAGCGCTACGTGGATTTGGTGGTGAACCCGCACGTGCGCGACGCCTTCGTGAAGCGCACGCAGTTGGTGCAGGCCATGCGCAACTACCTCAACGACAAAGGCTACCTGGAGGTGGAAACGCCCATCCTGCAGCCCTTATACGGTGGTGCCGCCGCCCGACCCTTCAAAACGCACCACAACACACTGGACATGACGCTCTACCTGCGCATTGCCAACGAGCTGTATCTGAAGCGCCTGATTGTGGGCGGTTTCGATGGCGTGTACGAATTCTCGAAGGACTTCCGCAACGAGGGCATGTCGCGCTTCCACAACCCCGAGTTCACCCAGATGGAGTTGTACGTGGCGTACAAGGACTACTACTGGATGATGGATCTGGTGGAAGAAATGGTAGAGCGCGTGGCCCTGGCCCTGCACGGTAAAACCGAAGTGCAGGTAGGCGAAAACCTTATCAACTTCCAGCGCCCCTGGAAACGCTTTACGATGGCCGAAGCCATTGCGCACTATACCGGCTTCAGTATTGATGGCAAGAGCGAGGACGAGCTACGCGCCGCCGCCAAAGACCTCAAGGTAGGGCTGGATCCCAGCATGGGTAAGGCCAAAATCATCGACGAGATTTTCGGGGAGCACGTAGAGCCGAAGCTCATCCAGCCTACCTTCATCACCGACTACCCCGTGGAGATGTCGCCGCTTGCGAAAAAGCACCGCGACAAGCCGGGCTTGGTAGAGCGTTTCGAGGCGATTTGCAATGGCAAGGAAATCTGCAACGCCTTCTCCGAGCTGAACGACCCCATCGACCAGCGCGCCCGTTTCGAGGAGCAGCTAGAGCTAGGCAAGCGCGGTGATACGGAAGCTATGGTGCTCGACGAGGATTTCCTGCGCGCCTTGGAGTACGGCATGCCGCCCACGGCCGGCCTGGGTATCGGCATCGACCGCTTGAGCATGATTATGACGAACTCCACATCTATTCAGGATGTGTTATTCTTCCCGCAGATGAAGCCGGAATACACCAAATCGGAAAACGCGCCGCACCCGGAAGCGGAATAATATTCTGCGCGTTGAGCAGAGTAGAACAACTTGCTTAATGGCACTAAGGCCCGTCATCCCTTGGAAAACTCGGAATGACGGGCCTTAGTGCTGAAAAAGCGTTTTTGCATCAGAAGACAAAAAAGGAAAGGCCGCTCGCAGTAATTGCGGGCGGCCTTTCGAATTATAATCGGCTAACCATTCAAAACGGTTTGCTTGAAGAAGCTTGCGATGGACGAGTCTGATTTTACGACCTGAATGTTTGACCATTTCAGGAAGAAGCTCCTACTGTCGGCAATTTTACGACAAACAACTATCCGTTTATCTATTCAAGCCGGTTATATCTTCTTTAACGGCTGATTACGGGTAGGGTTACGCCAGTGCCGTATTTTTTTAGCTCTGCGACGAAGTATCGTTGGCGTTTTCGCGGGCCTGGTGCTTGATGGGGTCTACCTTCGGGGTAGGCTGCGGGCTACCAGTATGGTTGGCCACACTCTTGGTGTGAGCAGCAATTTCCTTTGCATCTTCTTTCTCTTCAGCAGCAGCGGCCTGTGCTTTGCCCGTTACGGCATCGGCGGCGGTTTGGGCTGTGTCGCTTACGGTATCGGCAACGTCTTGGGCTTTCTCTGTGGCCGTGCCAGCTAGCGACTGCGCTTTGTTGGTTACATCATCGGCTACTTTCTTGGCTTGCTCAGTGGCTTGGTTTGCTAGGTCGGTAGCCTTACCGGCTAGTCCTTGCGCTTCTGCTGAGAGGGAAGCTAGCGCATCGTTGGCGGCAGCTTTGCCCTGCTCTACCAAACCAGCAGCGCTGGTTTTGGCCTGATCGATGCTTTCCTGGCCTTTCTGCAGCAGTTTATTTACATCATCGCCGAGCTTTGCGGCCGATTTTTTCAGGTTAGCGCGGGTTTCTCCTCCGGCTTCGGGAGCTAGCAGCAAACCGGCTACGGCACCAGCAGTAGCGCCAACAAGCAGGGAGAGGATAATTTTACCGGCGTTGTCTTTGTTATCTTTCATGAGAATAGGGAAAAAGGTGAAACAGGCAGTCTGTCAGCGAATAACGCAACCCAGGCAGGTAGGGTTAACCCTGAGGTAACAAAAAGACCTGACGTAGTGGGTCAGGTCTTTTTATTGTTACGAGAAAGTGGTCAGACCTACAGGTCGTTGAGCATCTTCGTAATTTCTTTTTTGCCTTTGCCGAGTTTCTGCTGCAAACGGCCTACCAGCTCGTCGCCTTTGCCGTCAGCATACTCCAGGTCTTCGTCAGTGAGCTGCGCATATTGCTGCTTCAGCTTGCCTTTGGCTTCGTCCCAGTTGCCTTTCAGGTTCAGGCTGCTGCCAGCTTCACCGATGCCCAGGTCTTCCAGTTTCTCAACGTAGCCTTTAAATTTCGAGTCCAGCTCTTCGCCGTATTTCGACAACTGGTCGCCTAGCTGACCGCTGTATTTCGTAGCAGCGCTTTTCAGATTTTCGCGGGTTTCCTTGCCTTTATCGGGTGCAATGAGCAGGCCGGTTACGATACCAGCGGCAGCACCAGCAAGAGCGGCGAGGAGAATTTTACCCGTGTTGTCTTCTTCTTGATAGGACATTGTGTGAGGAGAGAAAAGTTGTGTATAGAATCAAATGAACGACTGCCACCCTCTCGCAGAAGCAATAACATCAAGCTGCGCTTCAGCGTGATGGCAAGTTGCCTTTCTATACGAAGGCCGCGGGCAGGGGTTTTCACGAGAAGACAAAAAATAGGAATACACAGATATTCCAACGGCTACCTGCTTATTTCGTACTCTCTGCTGAAGCTGCTCTTTGCGGCCCCGATACTTTCCTCTCTGCCTATGCTTTCCAAATTCCTTTTTGCGTGCTTGCTGCTGAGCAGCGCCGCCTGCCATCGTACACCCCCGCCTACCTCGGCCACTGCCTGCATCGACCCAGCCAAAATCCGCAAAGATGCCATGTGCCCTATGAACTACGACCCCGTGTGCGGCTGCGACGGTAAAACCTACTCTAACAGCTGTGCCGCCGACAACGCCGGCGTAACCAGCTACACCCCCGGTGCCTGCGCGGGCACGGCCAATTAACCACTTCCCCCACCCTACCCATGTCTGAAAAGCGCTATTTCCGCCAGCAGGCGCCCTTCCGGGTGCCTACCACCGATGGCAAGCTCATAGAGGAGCATATTGGCTTAGCCAGAACCCATACGCCGCAGTATAGCGTGGCGCACATGGTGGCCCCGCCCCAATGGAGCGAGCCGCACCAAACGCCCGCCTTCGACGAAATCACGCTGATTGTGCGGGGCCGCAAACGCTTTGAAGTAGACGGCGACGTATTAGAGCTAGGCGCAGGAGAATCGCTTCTGATTAAGGCGGGTGCCCGGGTACGCTACTCCAACCCGTTTGCAGAAGAGTGCGAGTATTGGTCTATCTGCGTGCCCGCCTTCAACCCCGATACCGTGAACCGGGAGGCTGAGTAGATATTATCAGGACTGTCCCTACCTTATAGGAAACACGAAAGCTACGGCAGGGTAGCATTTGCGCGGTCCAGGTCCCGTTGCAGTAGCGCGATGATTTGATCGATGGCTTGTAGTCGACTGGCCGTATCGAGGCTATCTGGCTCTAATTGGGCGATGCACTGCACCAATTCGTCATGGAAAAAAGTCCACACAGGAGAAGGGTTTTCTCTGCATTGAGGCAAAGCCAGCCGTAGCTGTAGCAACTGCATAGCCAGTGAGGCCAAACTACTTAACCGTTGTTGCTGGGCTTCGCCGAAAAGCCTGGCGTTTCGCCCAGCAATGCCTAACACGCCAATATTATAGCCCCCCGGCATTTGCAATGGATGCCCTACGTAAAAATGCAATTGCAGCATTTCGTTAAGCAGGTCGGCTATAGGCGTGGGTAAGACTACCTCGTTCAGATTTTGCACAACGGTAGTTGTATCCTGCAAAATGGTGACTGAGCATAGGCTCTGGTCGCGAGGCACCCGCCGGGGTTCCGATAGCCCATACAGCGCCTTCATCCATACCACATCAGCATCTACAAACGATAACATGGCTACGGGAGCGTTGAATAGCAGAGCAACCAATTCAACAAGCGCATCGAAAACGACATCGGGTAGTGCCTGTAGCACCCGAAAAGGCGCCAATGCTTGCAGCCGAGCCTTCTCATTGGATGGAATTAAACTATCTGGAAAGACCATCGTGCGCGATATAGTGCTGAGCTGGACTATATACGAAACAACATATTATTCAGATGTACAGCTGACTTTGTTTTCTGCTTTTTTGAGACTGTTCAAAAATTCCCTTGAGAGCAACGAAGTGTAGTAGGTTCCACCTAGACGACACATGAAGTCCCTGGGAGGCACTGCGCAATGTATCAGTAGCTTACGCAATGCTTCCCAGGGACTTCGGCGTGGAGAATTATCCCTACCTATTTACACCATGGAGCACGCCTATTTACCAAACTGCTGCTCCATAAACAGGTAGCGCGGACGTGTTTTGTCTGCTTCAGCCTGAGTTTTTACATCAATGTGCAATACTTGCCCGCTGCTGGCCTGGGGCCAGGTAGGCAGTCCAGTGCTGTTGGGGTTACCGGTTTTGATGAAATTGGCAAAGTACGTTTGTATGGTCTTGGACACTTGGTGGTCTTCTGGGGTCCAGGCGTATACCTTGTTAGTTCCCAGGTTGCCCAAAGCGTACTCGATTTCGGCGGAGTGCACTGCACCTTTGGCTGGGGGCGCTTTGGGGGTGCCGGCGGCTTGCTTCACTACGCCCCCGGCCAGGCCAGCGGTAGCGTTGCCCATTTCGGGCGTCATGGCGGGGCGAGGGCGGGCGTAGAGGTAGCGGTATACAGGCTGGCCGCCGGTTTTTTGCTGCATTTCGGCCCACTTCCAGGTGCTATAGGCAATAAACCGGTCACCGGCTAGGTTGGTGGCGGCTTGCTCTACTTCGGCATCGGTGGCGGCAGGGTAGGCTTTTTGTGCGTCGGCAGCCCGCTCGCCGTATAGCTTTTGCAAAGTCTTGGTGTAGTTAGCGGCTGTGGGCTGCTCTTGGCCTAGCAATGCTTGGTAGCCCATTTCTTGCGAGTTCCAGCCTACCAGCAGCGGCACGTGCGCTTGCTCGCCTGCGGCAAATGTAGCGGTGGGCATCTTGGTGAAGAAATAGCCATCGAGGGTAGGCGCGAAACGGGCCACTCCCGGCTTGCCGGTAGCTTCCAGCAACTGCTGCGCCGGTAGCGCGCGCAACGCGGCCAGCGAACCAGCACCTAAACTGGTGGCAAAGGCGACGCCGGTTTGCTCACCCTCGGCCAGCGGTACCGGCCCGAAGCCGGTGTTCAGCATAGAACCGCTTTCGCCAATGGCTCGCGCAAACAACGTCTTCGACACTGGCGAAGCCATTTGCGCGCTCACCGACATCGACCCGGCCGACTCGCCGGCAATGGTCACCTGCTTGGGGTCGCCGCCGAAGGCCGCAATGTTTTGCTGCACCCAGCGTAGGGCCGCGCTTTGGTCCAGAAAGCCGTAGTTGCCGGAGGCGTGGTGAGGCGATTCCTTAGTCAGCTCCGGATGCGCCATAAAGCCAAACACGCCCAACCGGTAGTTGACCGTGACGGCCACAATACCTTGCCGAGCCATACTCTCGCCATCGTAGCGCGGCTCGGAGCCGTCGCCGGCCACGAAGCCGCCGCCGTAGAAATACACCAGCACCGGCAGCTTTTCCCGGCCCGTTTTGGCGGGCGTCCATACGTTCAGGTAGAGGCAGTCTTCGCTGACACCATCGGAGCGAAAGTTCATGTCGCCGAACAGCGGCAGCTGCATGGCGCGCGGCCCGAATTGCTTGGCGGAGCGCACGTTGGTCCAGTTTTTCACGGGCTGGGGCTCACGCCAGCGCAGCTCACCTACGGGGGGCGCGGCAAACGGCACCCCTTTAAACTCATGAATGCCGCTGGCTACCGTAGTGCCCTCCAACGGGCCATTTGCCGTTTGCACTCTGTTGCTGGCGAGGCTGTTGGCAGCCGCCGTTTTGGTTTGCGCCATGGTAGTCGCGGGAGGTAGCGCCACCGTGAGCACGGCCGCTAAAAGAAATACTTTCATAGGATGGGGATAGGTAAGAGCAAGAAATACGTGTGGCCGGTGGCCTCGTTTTGCTGATGATAGCACGAATGCACAGCAAATGCAAGCGGGCCAGTAGCTAGGGCCGGGGCAATATAGCGGTCTGCGTGTCAATAGGCTCTTAGGCTCTTAGACTCTTATCTGCTTTGAGGCAGATCAGTGGCAGGTAGCACTATCCTGGTTTATCCCTACCTTTTGCGCCTTACTACCCTCCCCTTATCACCTTTTGTCTATGGATCAGCGCATTATCAATCTGTTCGATGAGTATACACACGCTCCGCTTACGCGACAGGAGTTTCTGGAGCGACTCACCAGGCTGGTAGGCAGCACGGCGCTAGCAGCTACGGCCTTGGCGGCGCTGGAGCCCGGCTACGCCCAGGCCGCTACCGTGGCCACCACCGCCGACGACCTGCTGACGGAAACCGTAACCTGGCCTGGCGCCACCGGCACTACCATGAAGGGCTACCTGGTGCAGCCCAAGAAAAAGAAGAAGCGCGGCGCGGTGGTCGTGATTCACGAAAACCGGGGGCTGACGCCGCATATTCAGGATGTGACACGGCGCGTGGCCCAGGCCGGCTACCTGGCGCTGGGGGTGGATGCTTTGTCGGAGTTTGGCGGCACGCCGGCCAACGAGGATGAAGGTCGTACCCTTATTGGCAAGCTCGATGCCGAGAAGACGTTGCAAAACTACTTGGCCGCTCTCACCTATCTGCGCCAGCGCCCCGACTGCAATGGCCGCACCGGCTGCGTGGGCTTTTGCTGGGGCGGGGCCATGGCCAACAAGCTGGCTACCCACGACCCCAAGCTGGATGCCGCCGTGGCTTACTACGGCACCCAGCCCAAGGCTGAAGATGTGCCCAACATCAAAGCCCGCCTACTGCTGCACTACGGCGGCCTCGACGAGCGGGTGAATGCCGGTATTCCGGCCTACGAAGCCGCTCTGAAAGCTGCCAATATTCCCTACCAGCTCTACGTGTATGAGGGCGTCAACCACGCTTTCAACAACGATACCTCCCCGGCCCGCTACAACGCCGCTGCCGCACAACTGGCCTGGCAGCGCACGTTGGAGCTGTTTAAAAAGCAACTGAGCTGAAATTGATGCGACAATAGCGCTGTGCGCGCAGACTACAGCGCTATTGTCTGCTTTTCCGTTCTTTGTCTGCTTACCTCTTTCTACCCCTACCCCTATGGGAGACCCCGAAAAAGCCCACCCTACCCCCTACAAACGGTATTGCAAAACCCTCAGTCTCAAACCCGATGAAGCCCTGCTGGCCACCTATCGGCAGCTGCATTCTCCCGAGGGCGTTTGGCCCGAAATTGCGCAAGGAATGCGGGAAGTAGGCATCCTGCATATGGAAATTTACCTACTCGATAATCATGCCTTTATGATTATGGACACCGTGCCCGACTTCGACCACGACGCGGCCATGCAGAAGCTGGCCACCAAGCCCCAGCAGGCCGAGTGGGAAGCTGTGGTAGCCGCCTGCCAGCAGACCACCGCCACGGCCACCGCCGCTGAGAAGTGGCGCTTAATGGAGCGCATCTACACCATGAACGCATAGCCGTGAGCTACGCGTTGGCTGCTCTCACCTTGCCCTACCCACCGCCCGGGGGTAGGGCAAGGTGCTTTTTGGTACTTTCCTGATTACTAAATCGCGGATTTTTTCGAAAAAAATTCCGGTTTTCGACGCCTGTTTGGCTTGTTCAGTAGCCAGTATCTGCCACAATCCTTCAGAGTTGTATTTGGCCCCGCAGCTAGAAATGCAGGCCCGCGCCACGTGTGCGGCAAGTGTATAGCCGTAGTTGTGTATCGCTCACTCAACGCATCTTCAGCTTGGTTCTGTGCGGCGTGAACTATTGTATTTTGTCCGGAAAGTTGAAATATTTGGTTGCTTTCGGCGCTGCGCTACCCTGCTTGGTACCAGTGCCAGCCTGGGCTTCGGCCCCACCATCTCCGCCACGCCTGCTGGCTCCTACCCTCGCTCTTTCTTTCCTTTCCACCACACGTTCACTTCTATGAAAACCACCTTTACCAAACTTCTCGCCGCTGCTCTGTGCCTGGCTGGCGCAACGGCCGTACAAGCCCAAACTTACCAGCAGGTGTGGGCCGATGAGTTTACCAACGGCATCAGTTCTAGCTGGAAATTTGAAACCGGCGGCGGCGGCTGGGGCAACAACGAGAAGCAGTACTACCAAGCGGCCAATGCCACAGTGGCCAATGGCATCCTGCAAATCACGGCTAAGAAGCAGACGGTGGGCGGCATGCCCTACACCTCGGCTCGCATGATTACCAAGGGCATCAAGGAGTTCACCTACGGCAAGATGGAGGCGCGCATCAAGGTGCCGCTGGGGCAGGGCCTGTGGCCGGCGTTCTGGATGCTGGGCGGCAACATCGACCAGGTAAGCTGGCCCCGTTGCGGTGAAATCGACATCATGGAGCACATCAACTCCGAAAACAAAATCTACGGCACGCCGCACTGGGACAGCAATGGCCACGCCGAATATGGCGGCAATACCACCCTCGACCTCTCGGGCTACCATGTGTACTCGGTGGAGTGGGACGCCAGCGCCATCCGCTGGTTTGTGGATGGGGTGAAGTACCATGAGATGAGCATCCTCAACAATGTGGGCAGCACCGAGGAATTTCACCGACCGTTTTTTCTGCTGCTGAATCTGGCCGTGGCCGGCAACTGGCCCGGCCAGACCGTGGATGAAAGCAAGCTGCCCGCCACCATGTATGTCGACTACGTGCGGGTGTACCAGAAAACCGGCGGTACAACGGCGCCTACCTCCACCACCATTCAGGCCGAGAGCTACGGCAGCATGAACGGCGTGCAGCTGGAAAACACCACCGACACAGGCGGCGGCCAGAACGTAGCCTACATTGATGCGGGTGATTGGATGGCGTACAACAATGTGAACTTCCCTACCTCCGGCTCCTACAAGATTGAGTACCGCGTGGCCAGCCCCAGCGGCGCTACCCTGTCGTCGGACCTGAACGCGGGTTCCACCCAACTCGGCAGCGTGAGTATTCCGGCCACGGGCGGCTGGCAGAACTGGACCACCGTTTCGCAAACCGTGAACGTGAATGCGGGCACCTACAACTTCGGCGTATTTGCCCAAACCGGCGGCTGGAATTTCAACTGGCTGCGCATCACGAAGGTGACAACGGCTACTCTCTCTGCCGCAGCTACTGTTGCTGATGCCGGCAAACCAGCCGCTACCTTGCCTACCTCGCTGGGCGTAGAGTTGTATCCTAACCCGCGGGCGGCGGGCGCACCGCTGCTGCTGCATCTGCAAAACCCCGACCCTACTACCCTCCTCACGGTGCGTGTTACCAACGCAAACGGCCAGCAGGTATGGCAGCAAACTACTTCCGAAAACACGCTGGATCTGGGTGAAAAAGCCTCCCTATCCAGCGGCGTCTATATGGTGCAGGTGTCCAGCGCCACGGAGAAGGTCACGAAGAAGCTGGTGGTGCTATAAAGTCTTCCTACTTATCTGTCATCCTGAGTGGAGCGAAGGACCTT
>NZ_JAHWGL010000038.1 GCF_019334315.1 Hymenobacter profundi | reverse complement strand
ATGGGGAGTTGGAGATAGTAGAGTTATGAGGTATTGAAGAGAAAGCGTCTGTCATCCTGAGCGGAGCGAAGGACCTTCTCACGCTAGAACGAGTCGTTGATACGATAGTCGTTCTAGCGTGAGAAGGTCCTTCGCAAGCGGACGCCAGATAAAGGATGACAGACGCTTTCTCTTCACCACTCCCTACTTCGCCAACTGTTGAAGCTGCTGGTCCAGTTCGCGGAGCTGTTGGTCGAGTTGGCGGGTGTCGGGTGGGGTGGACTGCCGGGAGAGCAGGTCGATTTTTTGGTTGAGCAGCCGTACTTTTTGCTCCATCAGCTTCAGCTGCTGGCTTTGCCGGTTTAGCTGGGCCTGCAAATCGGATAGCGGGACTACTTTGCCGCGCTCTACGTACTGCTCGAAGCGGGCTGCGTTGGCGCCAATAGTATCGTGGCGGGCCGCGGCGGCGCTGCCAGGTGTGGCAAACACAATACTGCCCGCGCTATTCACATAGTCGCCCTCGTGCAGAGTCGTTAGTTTGCCGCTGGGTAGCTCCACGATGCCACTTTTGTAGTTGATCTTCGTGCCATTGGCCAGCCGGATATTTTTTGTGAGCGGCTGGTAATTGTTATCTTGATGGAGCACCACCTCTCCATTGCGAAACAGAAACTGCGCCCCGGTACCGTAATCTACCGCGCCTATGGGCCGGACGCGAACAGCCGTTTTTTCCTGGGCGCTGGCAGGTGATACCGCCGTTAGTAAGCTGCCCGTTAGCAAGAGGATGAAGAAAGTACGCATGAGTTGCTGGTGAGAGAGAAAATTGTTCCTCTACGCATCGGCACAACGGATGGTAGGCAAGCAGCTGTAAATTTTTCTGTCAAATATGTTGCAACATTAAATGTATGTACATACATTTGTGTCATCAATCAGCCGCATCAATTATGTCAGCAATGAAAATAGAGGATGCCATCAAGCAACCGGTTTTTAAGGACCCTTATCAGAAGGTGATGATCAACCTATTGTATACGGCTGGCTGGTTGGAATTGCGGCAGGCTTCAGCCTTTCGCGAATACGGCGTAACCGGGCCTCAATACAATGTACTGCGCATTTTGCGGGGGCAGCACCCAAAGCCCGCTACCGTTAACCTGCTGATTGAGCGCATGCTGGACAAAACCAGCAACGCCTCGCGCATTGTAGACAAGCTGGAGGCCAAGCAACTCGTGACGCGCACGGTATGTCCCAGCAACCGCCGCGCTGTGGACATCTGCATCACCGATGCCGGCCTAGCGCTGCTGGAAAGCATGCAGCCTGTGTTGGAAGAACAGAATACTGTTTTGAAAAACTTGAGCGTGGCGGAAGCCGAACAGCTCAGCAACTTACTCGATAAACTCCGGGACTGACGGCTTTCAGTCACATTTACTCTTTTTTCAATCATGAAAAAAATCGTTTTGTCGGCTCTCGTAGCCGCCACTTTCCTCGGCACTTCTGCTTTTGTTGCTGCTCCTGGTACCAGCGCCAACGCTACCCGTGTGGAGAAAGCCGCCGCCAAGACCTACAAAGTACAGCCGCAACTCAGCACTTTGGGTTGGGAAGGCAAAGCCGTAACGCACGGCCACAACGGCACGGCCCAGTTTACGGGCGGTGAGTTGATGGTAAACGGCAATCAGCTGGTGGGCGGCACTGTTACGGTGGACATGACCACGGTGAAGACGACCGACATCAAAGATGCCGACAGCAACACCAAGTTCATGGGTCACCTCAACTCGGACGACTTCTTCAGCACCGCGAAGTTCCCCACTGCTACCTTCAAAATCACGAAAGTAGCCTATATCAAAGGTGCCGCTGCTACTGCCAACAACGCCAACATCACCGGCGACCTGACTATCAAAGGCAAAACCAACAGCATCACCTTCCCAGCCAAAGTAGGCGTGAAGAACGGCGTAGCTGCCGCCAGCGGCACGGCCACTGTTGACCGCACCAAGTACGATATCAAATACGGCTCGAAGTCCTTCTTCGAAGGCATCGGCGACAAAGCCATCTACGACGATTTTACGCTGAGCTTCAACGTAATTGCCAAGTAGTAGGCGCCTAATCAGCCTATAAAAAAATCCCCGCTACCAATCTGGTAGCGGGGATTTTTTGTGCGCGTTATGCAGGCGGCTATTTACCGCGCAAACGGCTCTGGCGATATAGCATCTGCTGCCTCACTACCTGAACCAGCGAGTCGGGCACGAAGACCGGGTCGGTAGGGGGCTGCTGGGCGTTAAGGGGGTAGCGGAGCCAGTACGTTTTGTCAGTATCGTCGAACTGGCCGTCGCGGTCAGAATCGTAGCGTAGCTCCGCTAGCAACATTTTCGTGTTCGGAATCGGCTGCCAGCTTTCGAGGCGGGTACTGTCGGGTGTAAGCTGATGCAGCTGCTCGCCAGCGCGGTTGGAGATAAACAGAATGCGCCCATCGGCACTGGTCAGCTCGCCGTCCCCGTTACGGTCGGCCGTAATCATCTGGTAAAAGATATACGGGTAGGTAGTTGTAATCACCTTCTCGATGCGGTAGCCACCATTATCTAATAGTAGGTGGGTGCGGCCAGTAGGCAAATAGTGAAACAACAGGTTGAAGACCGGGCCGCGGGCCGAGTCGTAGTTGGTGCTGGCATAGGAAGTCGGCGCATCACCCTTAATATCAATCAGCGGCCGTTCTTGCCTACCCGTTTTCACCGCCATAATGGGTTGGTACACATACCGACCACTGTCCAACGGTACGGGCGCAGCGTATTGTACCCGGTACGTCTGGGCAGCCTGTCGGATGGTGAGCGAGTCGGGAATAGGCGGTGTCTGAGAAGCCGAGGTAGCTGCCGGTTTCTTTTGCTGATCGGGAGAGCAGGCGGTAGCCAAACCGCCAAGTAACAGACAGGTAAACAGCGTAGAACGGGTAACGGGCATGAAAAGGGTTGCGCAAAAGGTAAACGGAAGCTGGGTTGCCTACTAACGAAACCCGGCAATAGCTAGTACGGTAGCGGGTGGGGTAGGGATGTATTGGGCGGCTCAAAGCCTGTGCCAGCCCCGGCGCCTACTCTGGCAGGGCTAGCTCGTGCGGTAGCTCAAACCGCAGACTGTGGCTTTTGCTGCGGGCACGTAGCTGCTGCAAAAACGAGTCGAGGTCGGCCTTGTATTCCATCCATAAATCTTCGTGCAGGTTGGCCTGTACCAGCGTGGTGGTGCGGGCGGCCAGGCGGGCCGTGGCGGTATAGAATCCCGCAAACGGGCTCTCAAACTGCCCTGTGTAGTTGGAAAAAATATGCCGCAGCATATACAGATTTAAGTCTACCTCCAGGCGCTTGTCTTTGGTGATGCGGCGGGCGCGGGTCACTTCCTTGGTGGCTTTGCTAAGTGCTTTGGTAAGGCTGCGGTTGAGCAACCGCCCAGTAGCGCCTACCGCAAACAGTTCATGAATCCGGTCGGAGGCCTGCTCGTATACCGTTTCCACCGTCACGTCGGGTAGCAGCTCAAAGCTGAGGGTATCGTACAGCTCGGCGTCGCGGCGGGCCGCACGTAGCAGCAGGGCTTCTTTTTCCTTATCGGTAAGGCGTTTTAGGGCCTTTTTAAACTCGGCGGACGGAACGGGCATGAGGGAAATACGGACTAAAAAGGCAGAATTGAAAATATAGAGTGGGTAATCTGCGTAATCTAGTTGAGAACAAATAACGTATCAGCAGTCTGGCTACCCCTATCAGGTTTAGCTCGCTGGAAGCCCTGTGCCGCGCTGGTTTCTGTTCCTGGCAAAAGCTAGACTACTTACGGCCAGGACCAGATTGTCAGCGAAACAATTGTGCGGCAGATTCGGCGCCGGTAAGCAAGTATGCAGCTTATCAAGGGGTTATCTAGCCAGAAAGGTGCGGTTGAGGTTGACCTTTTACCCGGTTTTTTCGTAAATTTGCACCATGCATAGCAACCCGCAAATCGACTACAACGAGGACGTACTGCTCCTGGAAGAAACCATCGACGTGCGCGACTTGGTCGTGTACAACGATGATGTGAATACGTTTGAGCACGTTATCAAAACCCTGATCGACGTGTGCCAGCACGAGCCCGAACAGGCAGAGCAGTGCACGCTGCTCATTCATCACAAAGGCAAGTGCACGGTAAAGCACGGCGCCTACGATGAGCTAACGGGCATGTGCACCGCCATCCACGACCGGGGCATTTCGGCTGACATTCTGTAGCAGCTTTCCTCCCGAAAAATTCTGTCATCCTGCGCCCGGCGAAGGACCTTATCGCCCCCTGTTCGTTGTTAAGAAACGGGCCGGCGGGATATGGTATCTTGCCGGCCTCAGGATGACAGTCTATTTTACTCCTTCCCTCTTTTGAATGGAATTTCCCTCCAAGCTGATAGAAAATGCCGTGGGTGAGTTGGCCAAGCTGCCGGGTATTGGCAAAAAAACCGCTCTGCGTTTGGCCCTGCACCTCCTCAAAGCCGAAACTGAAACCACCAGCAACCTGGCGGAGGCACTGGCCAAAATGCGCTTCGACATCACCTACTGCCAGACCTGCCATAATATTTCTGACACGGAGCAGTGCAGCATCTGCGCCAATAAGCTGCGCGACCACGCTACCGTTTGCGTGGTATCAGACATCCGCGACGTGATTGCCATTGAAAATACCGGTCAGTACCAGGGTACCTACCACGTGCTGGGCGGCGTCATTTCGCCCATTGAGGGCATTGGCCCCGGCGACCTGCACATTGATACGCTGCTGGAACGCGTAACGGCGCCCGGCTCGGAGGTGCAGGAAGTGATTCTGGCCATCAGCCCTACCATGGAGGGCGACACCACGGCGTTCTACCTCTCGCGCAAGCTCCGCGACCAGGAAGGCGTCAACATCAGCACCATTGCCCGCGGTATTCCGGTAGGGGGCGAGTTGGAGTATGCTGATGAAATTACGCTGGGCCGCAGCATTGTGGAACGCCAGCGCCAGGCGCGGTAAGGTATATTATTGCTTCATGAGTGAAGCCGCCGGAGTTTACTTCCGGCGGCTTTTTTTGTGGTAGAGACATAGAGTCTGTTAATTCGACACGCAACACTCAATATTTCCGGGCTATTTTTGCCAGTATGCTTACGGTAGAAAAAATAGGTGGCACTTCTATGAGTGCTTTTGGGGATGTGCTTGATAACATCATCCTGTACGGCCGCGAGGGTGCGGCACTGTATAATCGCATCTTTGTGGTGTCGGCCTATGCTGGTGTCACCAACTGGCTGCTGGAGAACAAGAAAACCGGCGCGCCGGGCGTCTACCACCGTTTTGCCAAGCACGAGCAGTTCCGGGAGGCCCTGAGCCAGGTGAGCGAACAGCTCCAGGAGCTGAACAAACAGTATGAGCCGCTAGGGCTGGACCTCGCCGTAGCCAACGCCTTCATCGCGCAGCGCATTCAGGACGCCCAAGGCTACCTCGATAATCTGGCCAGTATTCTGGCCTCGGGCTACGTGAGCAGCGAAAACATCTTGCAGGCCGCCCGCGAGATTCTGGCGTCCATCGGGGAGTCGCACTCGGCCTTCAACTCCGTGAATATCCTGCAAAACCGGGGCATCGACGCCACGCTAGTAGATTTGAGCGGCTTCCACGACGCCACGCCCTACACCATCGACCAGCGCATTCAAAAGGCGTTTGGTAGCATCGATTTTGCCTCTACTATCTGCATTGCCACCGGCTACACCAAAGGCACGGAGGGCATTATGCGCGAGTTTGACCGGGGTTATTCCGAAGTGACGTTCAGCAAGATAGCCGTAGCTGTGCGGCCGCAGGAGGCCATCATTCACAAAGAATACCACCTCTGCACCGCCGACCCCGGCGTGGTAGGGTTGGCCAACTGTGCCCCGGTAGGCTTCACCAACTACGACGTAGCCGACCAGCTGGCCGACGTAGGCATGGAAGCCATTCACCCGAAAGCTTCCAAGCCGCTGGAAATCAATAAAATTAATCTGCGCATCAAGAACACCTTCGAGCCCGAGCACCCCGGCACGCTCATCACCGAAGACTACGTGAGCCCCACCAAGCGCGTGGAGGTAGTCACCGGCACCGACCGCGTGCTAATCGTGGACGTGTACGACCCGCTGATGGTAGGCGGCGTTGGCTTCGACTTGCACATCATGGAAGCCTTTGCCCGGCTGGGTATCAGCTATTCCTTTAAGGCCACCAGTGCCAACAGCATCTCGCTGGTTATCTGGGAGAAAGATTTCAAGTCGCAATTGGTAGAGGAGCTGCAAGCCAAGTTTGAGAAGGTGACCGTAGAGAAAGCCGCTATGGTCTGCATCATCGGCTCCAACATCGACGAGCCGGGGCTATTGGCGCGGGCGGCGGGCGCGCTGGCCGGAGCGGGTATCAACATTAAGAGCGCCGGTTTTGCTCTGCGCAAGGTGAACATTCAATTTCTAGTGGCTAGGGAAGATTTCAACCCCGCCGTAGTAGCATTGAACGCGGCCTTATATGCCACGGAAGGATAGAAACTATGTTGTTATAGGATTATGCAAGGGTAGGGTAGGGCTTTTTAGGTAGTTCACCGTAATTTGCCCACCTTGCACTCCCCCCTACCTACCCGCCGCGTGAAGCTCTCCGTCGTCATTGTCAGCTACAATGTTTGCCACTTCCTGGAGCAGGCCCTGTTGTCGGTGCGGAAGGCGGCGGCGCATCTGGGCGAGCCAGTAGAGGTGTTTGTGGTAGACAACCACTCAGCGGACAGCTCGGTAGCGATGGTGCGGGCACGCTTCCCGGAGGTAGTACTTATTGAAAACAAGACCAACCCCGGTTTCAGCACCGCCAACAACCAGGCCCTGCGCCGCGCCCGCGGCCAGTACATGCTGCTGCTCAATCCCGATACGGTAGTGGAGGAAGACACCTTCCGGAAGTGCTGCCAGTTTATGGACGAGCACCCCGAGGGCGGCGGCATGGGTGTACACATGCTGGATGGCCAAGGCCGTTTTTTGCCCGAGAGCAAGCGCGACCTCCCCACGCCCTGGGTGGCGTTCTACAAAATATTCGGTTTGGCGTGGCTGCTACCCAAGTCGCGCACCTTTGGGCGCTACCACTTGGGCTACCTCAGCAAGGACCAAACCCACGAAATAGAAGTGCTCAGCGGCGCCTTCATGCTGATGCGCCGACAAGCGCTGGACGAGGTAGGGCTGCTCGACGAGGACTATTTTATGTACGGGGAAGACATTGACCTCTCGTATCGACTCACGCAGGGCGGCTGGAAAAACTACTACTACCCCGGCACCCGCATCATTCATTACAAAGGCGAAAGCACCCGGCGCACGAGCATCAACTATGTGTTCGTGTTTTACCAGGCCATGGTCATTTTTGCGGGTAAGCACTTTGCGCCAGGCAAGGCTAGTGTGTTTAGCTTGTTGCTGAATCTAGCTATTTGGTTGCGTGCCGGGGCCGCCGTGGCCCACCGTGTAGTGGCCGGTTGTGCCCCCGTGCTGCTGGATGCCATAGGGGTAGGCGCCGGGCTGATTGCGTTGCGGTCCGTTTGGCCCGAAGCAGCGCTGGCTGGCCCAGCCGCCGTGCCGGCGTGGGTGGCTACCTGGCTGACGGCCGCCTACCTCAGCGGTACTTACGACCAGCCCCCGCGCCTCTGGCCCATTGTGCGGGGCATCTTGTTGGGCACGGTAGCACTACTAGCTGTCGATGGTTTTGCGGAAGCAGGCTACGCGGCCAAAACCCTGCTGCTGGGCGGTAGCTGGGCAGCGGCTGTAATGGCGGGCTGGCGAATGGCGGTGCATGCCGTGCGTCACGGCAGCGTGCACCTGCACCAGTTCCGCACCCGGCGCGTGGCCATTGTGGGTTCAGAGGGTGAAAGCAGCCGGGTACGCAAATTGCTGCGGCAAGCTGGCGCGCCTGTGTATGTGGTGGGGCACGTAAGCCCTACTCAGGTAAGCCCAGGAGAGTTGGGTACCGTGAGCGAGCTGCAAGCCCTCATTCGTCATTACCGGGTAGACGAATTGGTATTCTGCGGCCAGGACCTAACGTCGCAGCAAATTATGACCCTGATGACGCAATTGTCCCAACGGCTGGAAGTTGCGTATCGCATACTGGCCCAAGGAAGCGAGTATATTGTGGGTAGCTCCAGCCGCGTATCGCCCGGCGACTACTACGCGCCGGAACAGGCGGCCTCTACTTACACACCCGCTCCGGATATGAGCGTGCTGGTGCGCTGCTTTCGGTGGCTGGGATGGGTGCCGGAGGCCAATAATGCGCCCCGCGACTGAGTAGTCGGCAGCGTAAAAAGAGCAGGTAAAGCGGCGCGGCTTCAACTCAATTCCGTACATTGGCCGAACTTCTGACCTGTTTCATCCTTTTCGCATGTCCAGCTCCGCTACCTCCGTTGCTTCCGTGTTGTCCGACCGCATCAACGCTTTGCAGGAATCCCAAACGATTGCCATGGCCAAAAAGGGCCGCGAACTGGCCGCCCAGGGTATCGACGTTATCAGCCTGAGCTTTGGTGAGCCGGATTTTCAAACGCCGCAGTACATAAAAGACGCCGCCAAAACGGCCATTGACGAGGGCTACACGTTTTACACACCCGTACCCGGCTACCTGGACCTGCGCCAGGAAATTTCCGCCAAGTTCAAGCGCGACAACAACCTCGACTACCAGCCCGACCAGATTGTGGTGAGTACCGGTGCCAAGCAGTCGCTGGCCAACGTGGTGCTGAGCGTGATAAACCCCGGCGACGAGGTAATCGTGTTTGCGCCCTACTGGGTGAGCTACGAGGAAATGGTGAAGCTGGCCGAAGGCGTGCCCGTACCGCTGATGGGCACCATCGAAAACGACTATAAAGTGACGGCCCAGGAGCTGGAAGCGGCCATTACGCCGCGCACCAAGCTCATTATGTATTCCTCGCCTTGCAACCCTACAGGCGCCGTATTCTCGCGCGAGGAGCTAGCGGCTATTGCCGAGGTAGTGGCCCAGCACCCGCAGGTGCTGGTAATGGCCGACGAAATTTATGAGTACATCAACTTCGTAGGCGAGCACGTGAGCATCGCGCAGTTCGAGGAGATAAAGGACCGCGTAATTACCGTGAATGGCTTCTCGAAAGGCTACGCCATGACGGGCTGGCGCGTGGGTTACCTGGCGGCCAGCAAGGAAATCGCCTCGGCCTGCGACAAGCTCCAGAGCCAGATTACATCCGGCACGTGCTCCATTGCCCAGCGCGCCGGCCTGGCCGCCCTGCAAGGTGGCCGCGCCTCCGCCGACGAAATGGTAGCCGCCTACCGTCGTCGCCGCGACCTGGTGCTGGACCTGGTGCAAGACATCCCCGGTTTCCGCACGCCGGTGCCTGAGGGCGCGTTCTACATCTTCCCCGACGTGAGCGGCTGCTTTGGCAAGACTACACCCGAAGGCAAAGTGCTGGAAACGTCGGCCGACGTAGCGTTTTATCTGCTCAGCGACGCACACGTGGTAGCCGTCAGCGGCGACGCTTTCGGGGCGCCCAACTGTATCCGCTTCAGCACCGCTGCTGCCGATGAGAAGCTGCAAGAAGCTTTCAACCGCATCAAGACTAGCATTGAGAAGCTGGGGTAGCGGTGAAGTGGTGAGATAAGAAGACAAGAAGGGTGTCATCCTGAGCGCAGCGAAGGACCTTATCACGGTAGAACGAGTCGTGGTTACGCCTGTCGTTCACGCGTGATAAGGTCCTTCGCTGCGCTCAGGATGACACCCTTCTTCTTGTCTTCTTATCTCACCACTTCACCCTTCGCCATTTCACCATCTCCCAACCTCACCACTTCACCACTTCACCATTTCCTACCTTTGCGGCCTTACTAATCTTTGCGTAATGCCTCAGCTTGCTACACCCACCACGTTATCCGATCTGTTTTCCGCGTTCAATCAACTCAAGGTGCTGATTGTGGGGGATGTAATGGTGGATGCCTACGTGTGGGGGAAAGCCAGCCGCCTGTCGCCGGAAGCGCCGGTGCCGGTGGTGAATGTGGTGCGTACCGAGCAACGCCTAGGTGGTGCCGCCAACGTGGCCCTGAACGTGCAGGCCTTGGGTGCTACCCCTTTGCTATGTGCCGTGGTAGGCGAGGACCAGGGCGGCGACCAGCTGCTGACGTTGTTGCAGGAGCGGAAACTGTCGGCTGAGGGCATTGTGCGTAGTGCCCACCGCCCTACCACCGTGAAGCAGCGCGTGCTGGCCGGCGGGCAGCAACTACTCCGCCTCGATGCAGAAGTAGAGCACGACCTCAACGAAACCGAAAACACCAGCCTGCACGCTCGCTACGAACAGCTATTGGCCCGCGCCGATGTGGTCGTATTTGAGGATTACGACAAAGGCGTGCTGAATGAAGCGACCATTCAACGTTTCATCCAGCTGGCGCGTGCGCGGCAGGTGCCTACGGTGGTCGACCCCAAGAAGAAAAACTTCCTAGCCTACCAATACTGCACGCTGTTCAAGCCCAACTTGAAAGAGCTGCGCGAGGGGCTGAAGCTGGAATTCGGTGATACCGACGCCGACCGCCCCTACTTTGAAGCGGCCGTAGCGCGGCTGCGGCAGGAACTGCAACCGGCCAACGTGCTCGTGACGCTCTCGGAGCGTGGGGTGTTTATCGAAGATGCGCAACAGAAGCAAACCTACATCCCAGCCCATATACGCGCTATTTCCGACGTTTCCGGGGCCGGCGACACAGTGATTAGCATTGCAGCCCTGTGCGTAGCATTGGGGGTAGGTGCTCCGGCCACCGCCGCGTTGGCCAACCTGGGTGGCGGCCTAGTATGTGAGCAGGTAGGGGTGGTGCCAATCGCCAAGCAGCAGCTATTGACAGAAGCCCAGACCGTAGGCCTGAGCTTGGGCTAGCTTAAGCGAAACGGTTGTAGTGCATAAGTCAGCAAGCATTAGTTGTTCTTTCACGAAGACTCAGTTTATGTTTGACAAGCAAAGATTTTAACGGAGCCATCAATCTGCCTGCTTGCTATTTACGTACATAAATTAGTGATAATCCATTAAAAAATTGGATTTCATATATGATACGTGAATACTAAAGTGGTTCCTTTATGGTTGAAAGGCAGAACTTTTCGGATGAAATCAGGCATTTTCTTGAAAGCCATGCGCTGCTGCCGAGTACAACCGCCGCTTCAACTGATCCTGTGGCAGCAGTTGACCGTGTTACCGAACTGGTGGTAGCCAAGCTAACCGAAGTGGCCCGGCAGGCAGGTGGGCAAGAGGTAATCTGGAACGCGGCTCATCAAACAACTGCTTCCCAAGTGCTTAAGCAGCCCGCCACCTTGCACGACCCAGCGGCCAGCAACCAAGGCAACGATTTGATGAAATCGTTGCTGGAGGACCGCTACCACGGCACAATGCACAATATAGTAACTGATACAGGCGCTGATGCCGGCGAGGTAAACCAACTGGTTGGTCAGGCAGCCCTTGCGGCAGTTGCGCTCTTGGGCCAGAAAGCCGCTGCCAACCAATGGGATGCCGAGGCCCTTAGCCAGTGGTTGCAAGCACAGGGCAACGTGCAAGTGCAAGCCCCACGCGTCCGCCCGGCCTTGCCGCCGTTGCCCGCATTCACTGCCGCACCCCGCGAGCCGGTGCCTGCCCGTGGTGGGAGTAGCGGCCGCTGGGGCTGGATTGCACTGATGGTCGCCATTGCCATTGCGAGCTTCGTGCTGGGCCGTCAAACGGCGCCTACCATCAACTACCAACTGCCCGACAACACCCTGGCCAGCAATGCGCTATCGGCTAGTGACCGGTTCTCTCTACCCACTGCCGCCGCCGATAACCGAAGCACCTGGGACGCCGCCAACCCCATCAACGTGGTGACCAACGAAAATTTTCAGGCCGCTGGCGGCTACCCCGAGGTCATTGCGACCAACACTACCCCCAACAGTGGCGGTGGCTACGTGTATGGCAACGCCGGGGTGCCGGTGGTACTAAAGCTAAGCGGTGGCTTACAGCAGATTATCGGTTCCAACTCCACCGAAAGTCGCCTGTACCAGTTCCTGGCCGACCCCTTGATGGCAGTGGATACCTTGAACCCGTTGAAAGGCTGGATTGGCTTCGACCGCATTTATTTTGAGTCGAGCAAAGCCACGCTCACCAATGAATCGATGTGGCAGCTCTCCAACGTAGCCAGCATTCTAAAGACCTTTCCCAAAGCCGAAGTGCGGATTGGAGGCTACACCGACAGCTCCGGCGACCCGCTGCTCAATCTGCGCCTGAGCCGCGACCGAGCGCAAGCCGCCCGCGCTACCCTCATCAGCATGGGCGTCGATCCGAACAACGTAGAAGCCATCGGCTACGGCTCCCTAGACAACATCGCCAGCAACGACACCCCCGATGGCCGCTCGCTCAATCGTCGGGTTAGTATTCGAGTTTTAGAGAGATAAGAATAGCGTACGAATACAAAGGCCCGCCGGAATATGCTTCCGGCGGGCCTTTGCGCGTGAGTAGGGTAGGGCTTACGCCCGCAACGTAGCGCTAAACTCCTTCACCGTTTCGATGAACACGCGCACGTTGTCGGGGTTGGTGTCGGGGTAGACGCCGTGGCCCAGATTGGCAATGTGACGGTGCGGCCCGAAGCGGCGCAGCATTTCAATAGTGGCTTGGCGCACCTGCTCCGGCGAGCCGTAGAGGGCACAGGGGTCGAGGTTACCTTGCAGGGTTTTGTCGCCTACGAGTGGGCGCACATTGCGCGGGTCCTCGTTCCAGTCGAGGCCAATGGTGCGGCAGGGTAGCTCGGCAAAATCGGCGGTGGCGAAGTAGGCACCTTTGGCGAACACCGTCACGGGTACATCGGGAATGGCCTGGCAGATTTCGCGAATGTAGCGTGTGCTGAACTCCCGGTAGTGGTCGGGGGGGAGGATGCCGGCCCATGAGTCAAACACCTGAATCAGATTGGCACCGGCTGCTACCTGTGCTTGGAGGTAGGCAATGGTAGTCGCCGTGATTTTGCGTAGCAGCTCATGCGCCAGCTCGGGCTCGGCGTAGAGTAGGCGACGGGCCTTGGAGAACGTCTTGGAGCCGTGGCCTTCTACCATGTAGGCCAGAATGGTCCAGGGAGCCCCAGCAAACCCAATTAGCGGCACGCGACCGTTCAGGGCCGTTTTGGTGACGCGAATGGCTTCCAGCACGTAGCCCAGGTGCTCCTCGGGGTCGGCCACGCGCAGGCGAGCTATATCCTGCGCCGACTTCACGGTATTGGGGAACAGCGGCCCGCGGGCCTCTACCATCTCGTAGGGTAGGCCCATGGCTTCGGGCACCACCAGAATATCAGAGAAAATGATGGCCGCGTCTACGTCCAGCGCGTCTACGGGCTGAATGGTGACTTCGGCTGCCAGCTCAGGAGTTTCTACCAGCTCCTTGAAGCCGCTGAGGCGGCCCCGCAGCTCGCGGTATTGGGGGAGAATACGGCCCGCCTGGCGCATAAGCCAGACCGGAGTGCGTTCGGTTTCTTCGCCGCGGGCGGCACGTAACAGCAGATCATTCTTGAGCATGCCGCAAAGGTAGAGGGGAAATAGTGAATTTGTGAGGTTGTGAAATGGTGAGTTGAAGAGCACGTGTCATCCTGAGCGCAGCGAAGGACTTTCTCACGTGAGAACGACAGGCGTAACAACGACTCGTTCCAGCGTGAGAAGGTCCTTCGTCGCCGCTTGATGCGCGGAGTACTCAGGATGACAGGCGTTGGTTTTACCTCGCCATAAACAACGCCCGAATAGCCGTGGCAATGAAGCTGACGCCAATGCTGAGCGTGAGAAAACCCATCACGCGGGCCATGGCCGTCATGCCGGCGCGGCCCATCACGCGGGTAAGGCGCAGGCTGCTGACGAGGATTAAGAAACTAGCGGCGGCTACCAGCACAAACCCTACCAGGGTAAGCGCCACTCCGGAATATGACAATCGGCTGGTAAACAAGCCAATGCACACAGCAATAGAGCCCGGCCCCGAAAGCATGGGCATGGCCAGCGGCGTAAAGGAAATATCATCTTTTTGCTTGCTGTCCTCTACCGTAGCATCCGATACTTTCGATTTGTTGGCGCCCGGCGTGAGCAGGTCGAAGGCCGAGCGCATCAGCAGAATGCCGCCCGCAATGCGCAAGTGGTAAATGTTGATGCCAAAGAAATTGAGCACGTATTGACCGGCAAAAAACGACACGGACATGATGCACACCATATAGATGCACGCACGCAGGGCCGTGCGGCTGCGCTCGGGAGCAGTGTCATTTTCGGTTAGGGTCAGGAAAACTGGCATGGCCCCAAACGGATTCACCACAGAAAACAACGTGGTGAACGTGGCAATCAGAATATTTATGTCCATAAGGCAGCGGGTTGAAGGCCCTGTCGGGTAAAGGTACACGCTGCCGCGCCACCGCAAAAATGCAAAAGTGTATGTTTGTTTTACTGTTGACTTGCGTATAGGTATCTTTTCGCCCTAACTCTCGTCCCTCCGACCTAAACTGCTACCACCTTGTTGACTCTAGACGGCCCTTTGTGGCTACTCCTCAGCCAATCTTTAACCCTGTTGCTTACAAGTGTGGCCATTGTGGCCACCGTGGTGCCCTTGGTGAAGGCACAGGCATGGTGGATCCGGGTGTTTGATTTCCCTCGTCTGCAAATCGTTGCAGGAGCTTTGTTGAGCGAAGCAGCACTATTTGCTCTACGTATGACGACTGAGCCTAGTGGTATTGTACTTGCCGTGGTCCTAGGCGTATGCGGTGTGTATCAGATATTTCGCATTTTGCCCTATACGTCCCTGCGCCCCAAGCAAGTGGCCGACAGCGACCCGGAAGGCATCGCAAACAAAGACCGCCAAATCACCATTATGGTGACCAACGTGCTGATGACCAACCGCGACGCGCCCAGCTGCCTGCGGGCCATCCGCGACTGTGGGCCGGATATCTTGCTGGCCGTCGAGACGGACCAATGGTGGCTGGATCAGTTGCGTGTGTTGGAAGAGGACTACCCCTATACGGCCTACGAGCCGCTGCCCAATACGTATGGGCTCCTCCTGTTTTCGCGGTTGGAGCTGCGCGATGCCCACATTCGCTACCTCATCGACGACGAAGTGCCTTCATTTCATGCGCAGGTAGTGTTGAAATCGGGGGAGGAAGTGTGCCTGCATTGCCTGCACCCCAAGCCGCCGGCACCTGCCGAGGCTAAAACCAGTACCCGCCGCGACGCGGAGCTGCTGTTGATTGGGCGAGAAATTGAGAACAAGGATCAGCCCACCATTGTAGCCGGTGACCTGAACGATGTAGCATGGTCCCATACATCCGAGCTGTTTCGACGCATTAGCGGCCTGCTCGATCCACGTCTCGGGCGGGGCATGATGCCGACCTTCCACGCTGACTACTCGCTGCTACGCTGGCCGTTGGACCACATCTTCCACTCACCCCACTTCAAGGTAGTGCAGATGCATCGCCTGGAATACATCGGCTCCGACCATTTTCCTATCTGTATCACTCTGAGCTACGAGCCCGAAGACGAAGACGAGCAGGAAGCAGAAGCCGCCAAGCCCGACGCCGAGGACCACGAGGAAGCCGAGGAAAAAATAGCCGCTGGCTTTGCCGAAGAAGCCGAAGAGGAGCGCGAGGAAGCGGAGGGTAAGCAGTAAATGTGAGATACTAAGCTAGAACCCATCTGTTATTCTGAGCCTTCGAAGGACCTTCTCACGTCAGAACGAGTCGTTAGTACGATAGTCGTTTTAGCTGAGAAGGTCCTTCGCAAGCTCAGGATGACAGATGGTTTTTTGCTAGAAGCTACTTACAAGCCGCCCTTCACAACTCAATACCCTTCTTCAAATAGAAAAGCCATTTGTTGTCGATTGATGCTGGCGGGCACGTACCGCATGATGGTGTTGCGCAGGCGAACGAGGGTAGGGTTTTCCAGCTGGGCTACCCTGCCCAAGTGCCACGACAACCGCACAATACGGGTGGTGCGGGCATGGCGCCGGGCTTCAAACGTTTGGAAAGCCTCTCGTATATCAGATTGGTTGGCCAAGCAATTGGCCAGAATGGCGGCATCTTCCACGGCTTGCCCCGCACCCTGGCCCAGGTTGGGGGTCGTGGCGTGGGCGGCGTCGCCGAGTAGCAGCACCGGGCCGTGAGCAAAATGTGTGATAGGCTTCAGGTCGGTGATGTCGTTCCAGAGGAGCTGGTCGTCGCGGGTGAGGGCCAGCAGCTGCGAGATAGGCGCGTGAAAATCAGCAAAATGCCGCCGCAAATCGGCCGCTCGGAAACGCTGAAACTGCGGATTGCGCGGCTGGGCGCTATTGATGCACGCAAACCAATACGTTTGCCCATGAGCCAGCGGCACGTAGCCAAAGCGGCCGGTGCGGCCCCATGTCTCGTAGGCGTGGCCGGTTGGTAGGCCAAGGGCCGACGCATCGACCACAGCCCGCCAGCAGGTGTAGCCTGCGTAGCGCGGCTCGGTACCCGGCAGCAACTGCCGCCGCGCTCTGGACCGGATGCCATCGGCGCCCAGAAGGGCATTGCCTACCGCTTGGCTGCCATTAGCAAAGTAGGCGCGCACCTCGCCGGTAGCTAGCACCTCAAACCGCTCGAAGGGGCAGGCCAGCGTCAGGCAATGGCTGGGTAACTGGTGCAGCAGCGCCTGCTGTAGCGCCGCCCGATGAATCCCCAGGTTCTCGAAGCCCAGCCGGTGGCTGAACGGGCGCGTATCAGTGTGGTTCAGTTGCCTACCCTGCTGGTCTACTAAGTGCAGTTCCGTGATGGGACTGCCCGCGGCTCGCACTACCTCGTGCAAGCCCAAATCGTGGAGCGCACGCATGGCGTTCAGACCCAGCACCACGCCCGCGCCTACCTCACACAACATAGGTGCTGCCTCGTATACCTGCACCGTATGGCCCTGCCGCCGCAGGGCCAGAGCCGCCGTTAAACCACCAATCCCCGCCCCGATAATGAGAAAATGCATACGGCAGTATAGCAATAGTACGATGAACTGGCAATGAACGAGGCGGTGGAAAGTGTAATAAAAAGCCCGTCATGCTTGATCTGGCGGACGCTAGATCAAGCATGACGGGCTTACTTGGGTAGGCAAATGCCTTACACCTTCACGTTTTCCATACCGTACTGTTTCAGCACGTCTTCGGGCACGCCAGTCCAGCGGTTGGGCGCATTGCCGGCGTAGCCAATATCGGCAATGCCGATTTTGCTGGTAAAGAAGCCTGTAGCTGTCAAGTCGCGCATGCGGTTGAAGAACGTGACGCCGGGTGCCATCTCTGGCTTGGCCTTGAGGGGGTAGGCAATGGCCGTCACCATCTCCAGCTGCTGCTGCTGGCTGCACTCCACAAAGGGCTTGCCGTAGCGATTGGAGCACTGTATATCCAGCCACCGCAACCCGCCGCGCATGGGCACTTGGTGCGTCGGAATGTCCTTCACAATGAACTCAATGAACTCGGGCACACCCGCATCAGAAGCACTACCCGACTTTTCATCTTTTGGTATAATGATGTCGCCCAGCACTGTGATAGTCGCCATTTCGTGCTTGGTGAAGAACGTTTCGGCGTGCAGCTTCTTATCGCGTTCTATTTCGAAGGCTTCCCTTCCGGCGGTGTCTTCGGGAGTGGCCTGCTTAGAGGTAGGGACCTGTTTGTTCTCCGTGTCGCTTTTGCAGGAGTCCAGCAGCAACCCGGTGGAAAGGGCCGTGAGGCCGATAGCTTTTAACGATTCCCGTCTTTTCATCGGAATAAAAAATCAAGCGTCTGATTATACATTCAGTTTTTTGCGCTGCTCCAGTATGTACTCGCTCGTCCGCATCGACAGGGCAAGGATGGTCCAGGTCGCGTTTTTGTCGCCTTGCTGCACAAAGGGAGCCGCGTCTACCACAAACAGGTTGCGGCAGTCGTGCGCCTGGCACCACTTGTTGAGCGCCGATTTCTTGGGGTCGTCGCCCATGCGCACGGTGCCTACCTCGTGAATGATGCGGCCCGGCGCTTCCAGCCCGTAGTTGGTTTCAGGACCAGGTATTTTGGAGGTGATAACGGCGCCCATGCCGTGCATGATTTCCTGGAAAGTCTCTTGCATGTGCTTGGCCTGCTGCACCTCGGCATCGGTCCACTTATAGTGGAATTTCAGGACCGGAATACCGTATTTGTCTACCACATCTTTGTCGATTTCGCAGTAGTTATCGATGCGGGCAATGGCGGTGCCACGGCCGGCCATACCTACCTGCGTGCCGTAGAAGCGGCGGTAATCGTCTTTCAGTGATGCTCCAAAGCCGCCAGCTTCCCGCTTGTTGCCGTCGCGGTCGGGCACTAGGCCGTTCAGCTTATGCATGCCCATGCCGAAGCCGTAGGAAGGCATGTGCATGCCGCCGCCGTACTCGATGTGGTAGCCGCGTGGGAAGTTCAACTTCTTGTTGTCGAGCCACCACGGGGTATAGATGTGCACGCTGCCCACGCCATCCTCGTTATAGCGCTTGCGGTCCATGAGCTGGGGTAGGAAACCGCCCAAGCTAGCCCCAGTCGAGTCGTGGATGTACTTGCCTACCACGCCGCTGCTGTTAGCCAGCCCATTAGGGTGATGCGCCGAAACAGAGTTGAGCAGCAAGCGGGCCGATTCGCCAGCGCTGGCGCCCAAAATCACTGTTTTGCCTAGCACCTGGTATTCCTGCAACGTTTCCTTGTCTACGTACGATACGCCCGTAGCCAGGCCGTCGGCATCGGTCAGCACCTCGCGCACCATGGCGTTGGTAATCAGCTTCAGGTTACCGGTTTTCAGGGCCGGAATCACCAGGCACGACGATGCGGAAAAGTCGCCGTATACTTTGCAGCTGCGGCCGCACTGCCCGCAGAAAAAGCAGGCGCCCCGGTCTTTGTTGTTGGGTAGGGCTTCGGTGAGCACCGAGCCGCGGCCCGTAATAACTTTCACGCCGGCCTTCTCGGCGCCCTGCTTGATAAACAGCTCGTTGAGGCGGGGCTTGGGTGGGGGTAGGAAAATGCCATCGGGCTCGTTTTCCAGATTCTCTACGGTGCCATACACGCCAATCATGCGGTCCACCTTGTCGTAAAAAGGCTTCACCTCATCATAGGTGATGGGCCAGTCGTCGGTGAGGCCGTCTATCTGGTGGCTCTTGAAATCGAGTGGTCCCATGCGCAGCGAAATACGGCCCCAGTGGTTGGTACGTCCGCCCAACATGCGCGCCCGAAACCAATCGAACTGCGTGCCGTCTTTGGTAGTATACGGCTCACCATCCAGCTCCCAGCCCCCGTAGGCCGCATCAAAGTCGCCGAAAGGCCGCACCGTGGAAGCCCCACGCCGCGGCGACTCGTACGAAAACTTCAGTTGTTGCGCGTCCTTAGCCGGGTCGAAGTAGGCGCCGGCCTCCAGCATCAGCACCTTTAGGCCGGCATGGGCCAGTACGTAGGCCGCCATGCCGCCACCGGCCCCCGATCCTACAATCACGGCATCATATACCGTCCCCGATTTCTTAATCTCGAATGTGCTCATCGTTTAGGTTAGTTGTCGATGGTGAGTACAAGCTACCAAATCCAAAAACGGGCTGGCAACCCGAAGCTCATCATTACTTTATAGCTCGGTGATGGTAATGTTGCGGAAGGATACCTCGTGGCCGTGGTCTTGCAAGGCGATGTGGCCCTTGGGATAGGCGGCAAAGTTCTTCCAGGTTTTAAATTTACTATTGTTGATCAGCTCGTTCCACTCTGGGCTACCCATCTGCGTCTCCACGATCTTGCTGCCGTTCAGCCAGAACGTTAGGTGGCCGTCCTGCTTGCGCAGCTTCACCTTGTTCCATTCGCCGGCAGGCTTTGCTACGTCCTTGGCTGGGGCTTTCATATCGTATAAGGAGCCGGCCAAGTGGTTTGCTTTTTTGTTGTCCGATGCCTTGATGTTGTCCAACACCTGCATCTCTATGCCCGTTTCGTAGGTAGCATGAAATTTTGGATCTTCTTGTATGCCGAAGATGATGCCGCTGTTGCCGGCCTCAGTGATGTTCCAGTCCAGCGCCAGCTCGAAGTTTTCGTATTCTTTATCCGTCACCAAGTCGCCGCGGCCCTCCGCTTTCGGGTCTAGTTGCAGGGTGCCATTCACGGCTTTCCAGGCGGGTGTGGCATCTGGTTTCAGATAGGTGTGCCAGCCGTTGGTGGTCTTGCCATCAAACAATACCTGGGGCTTCTTCCCGGCTGTCTGCTTGTTTGCCGACGCAAGCGGGCTACAGGCTATCAGGGTCGCAATACCGACAACGAAAATTTTCATGAGGGTCTGGTTAATGGGTAGGAAGTGAGAAACGAAGAACAAGACAATAACTGGTGCTTGCACAAGCAGGTAGATCGTAGAAGAGAGCCAAAAGCCGGTAACCACGCACGAACACTAGGTGCCAAATGACTCAACATACAGGTTATTAGTTGCTTTTCCTAGCACCAGTATAGAAGGGTTGCCTGACTTATTAAAGGCTTAGCCCGACAACCACCAATTGCTGCTAAAACGATTTTGCAGCCACAAGTTAAATAAATACCTGAGCAAGAAGGTGAAACAGCGGACGAATTTGTGTCGTAGGTCTACTTATACCGAACGCCAATAGCTCCGTGGCTGCACAGGCCACTTGGCCTTAATCAACAGCAACATGGCTCAGACAGAAAAAGGACAAAAGTTTATTCGGGTGCCGGCCTACACGCGTACCTATCACGGCAAGACCATCACCGTACCCGCCCACGTGCGCAGCACCCCCACCCACTGCCCCGACGCCGAAAAGGTAGAGGCAGAAGAGGAGAAGCAATAATTGTCATCCTGCGCAAGTTCAGGATGATAGAGAAAAAAATAATGTAGAAAGGCCCAGAAGAAATTCTTCCGGGCCTTTTATAATATCTGAAAAGTTAGGTGTATATACCTCTAATACACTGATATATTAAAATAGGGTGTGCAGGAATCTGTACAAGGCAGCGAGGCTGATAATTGCCATTAGTATGCGCCCCACTACCAGCCAGCGCTGCATAGTATGTCGCGGCGGCGGCACGAACGAGCGAAGCGTTTGCGCGTCGGCTGACACACGGACTTCGCCTTTCTGGAGTAACTGCGTAGCCAATTCTACATCAAAGCTGCTCCAACTGTCAGGCTCCGTTACCACATCAAGTAATTCTTCTTCAGAGAAAGTAAACAGGTAATAATCGGGCGCAACTCGGCTGATGAGCTGCGCGTTGAACTGGTCTTCCAGCTGCGTGACAACAGGTATGTCCGCAGATCGAATCAGGACAACAAGCTGCGCGTAAGGCGCATTGTAAGCAAAGGTTGGGTCGAAGGCTGGTTGCCCCGTATCGACGCGCGTTTCGTAGGGAATATGATGCTGGTCGAGCAGTGTTAATAGTGGCTCTGCGGCTGCGCTGGATGCGTAGGTTCGAAAAATATGGAGCGGAATAGTCATAAGCAGTAAAGTAAAGCAGCGTAAAAATGCAAAAAGGCCCGGAAGATATTCTTCCGGGCCTTTTTATTTAAAGCGTGTCAGCAATTACTTGCTGCCGTCCACTTCTTCGTAGTCCACGTCGGTTACGTTGTCGGCGCCCTGGGGCTGGCCTTGCTGGCCGTTGCCGCCGGGCTGCCCGCCGAAGTCTTCGGCACCGGGCTGGCCTTGCGGACCGCCCTGGGCATACATCTCCTGCGAAGCATTCTGCCAAGCAGCATTGATGGCTTCCATAGCCGAGTCGATCTGCGCGAGGTCTTTGCTCTCGTGGGCTTTCTTGAGGTCGGCAAGGGCATTCTCAACGGCCGTTTTGTTGCCGCCGCTCAGCTTGTCGCCGTACTCTTTCAGCTGCTTCTCGGTCTGGAAAATCATCGAGTCAGCTTCGTTCACCTTCTTGATGCGGTCAGCCTCGGCGCGGTCGTTTGCCTCGTTGGCCTTCGCCTCGTTCTTCATCCGCTCGATGTCAGCATCCGACAGACCCGACGAAGCTTCAATGCGAATCTTCTGCTCCTTGCCGGTGCCTTTGTCCTTGGCCGATACGTTCAGGATACCGTTGGCATCAATGTCGAAGGTTACTTCGATTTGCGGTACGCCGCGGGGTGCTGGCGGAATGTCCGACAGGTGGAACTTGCCGATGGTGCGGTTCTGCGAAGCCATCGGACGCTCGCCCTGCAACACGTGGATTTCTACGGAAGGCTGGTTGTCCGAAGCCGTCGAGAACGTCTCCGACTTCTTGGTAGGAATCGTGGTGTTCGACTCGATGAGCTTGGTCATCACGCCGCCCATCGTTTCGATACCCAGCGAAAGCGGGGTTACGTCGAGCAGCAGCACGTCTTTCACGTCGCCGGTCAGTACACCACCTTGGATGGCGGCGCCAATGGCCACTACCTCGTCGGGGTTCACGCCTTTATTCGGCTTCTTGCCGAAGAACTTTTCTACCTCTTCCTGAATGCGCGGAATGCGGGTAGAACCACCCACGAGGATAACCTCGTCGATGTCGGAAGCCGACAGGCCGGCATCTTGCAGCGCCTTTTTGCAGGGCTCCATCGAACGACGCACGAGGTCGTCGGAGAGCTGCTCGAACTTGGCGCGGCTCAGTTTCACTACCAAGTGCTTAGGACCGGTAGCCGTAGCCGTGATGTAGGGTAGGTTGATTTCCGTCTCGTTCGACGACGACAGCTCGATTTTGGCTTTCTCGGCAGCTTCTTTCAAACGCTGGAGGGCCAAGGGGTCGTTGCGCAGGTCGAGGTTGTCGTTTTCTGCTTTGAACTGGTCGGCTAGGAAGTTGATGATTACCTGGTCGAAGTCGTCGCCACCGAGGTGGGTGTCACCGTTGGTGCTCAGTACTTCGAACACGCCATCGCCCAGCTCCAGAATCGAGATATCGAAGGTACCACCACCCAGGTCGTACACAGCAATTTTCTCGTCTGTGTGTTGCTTGTCGAGGCCGTAGGCCAAGGCAGCGGCGGTAGGCTCGTTGATGATACGCTTCACGTCGAGGCCAGCAATAGCACCGGCTTCTTTGGTAGCCTGACGCTGGGCATCGTTGAAGTAGGCCGGAACCGTGATAACGGCTTCGGTTACCGTAGTGCCGAGGTAGTCTTCAGCGGTTTGCTTCATCTTTTGCAGTACCATCGCAGAAATTTCCTGCGGTGTGTACTGCCGGTCGCCGATTTTCACGCCAACCGTGTTGTTCGAGCCACCTTGCACATCGTAGGCTACGTGGTCAGTTTCGCCGCGTACTTCGGAGAAGCTGCGGCCCATGAAACGCTTGATCGACGCGATAGTGTTGGTGGGGTTGGTAATGGCTTGGCGCTTGGCGGGGTCACCTACTTTGCGCTCACCTTTACCGTTATCAAGGAACGCCACAATCGACGGCGTCGTGCGGCGGCCTTCGCTGTTCGGAATTACGACCGGCTCGTTGCCTTCCATTACGGCGACGCAAGAGTTGGTCGTACCGAGGTCAATACCGATTATCTTTCCCATGTTGGAGGGTTATAGTGTGTAGTTGAAGTGTCTTGGAATAGTGTGCAACTCAGGCACGCAAGGGTAGATACAAGCAGCGTACCAGCCCTTTTTTTGTGACAGATTGTCATTTTTCAATATTCCGCGCCGCCGATATCCGACGGACTGACTTTAACGAAATCTGAGAGGTAGGGATTAGGTGACAGGTAGGCAGCTAGGGGAGCTACGCGTTTATAGTACATGCGAAGCTCAGCCGTTGACGCGTGACCCCACCCCCGGTCCCTCCCCTCCGGGAGAGGGGTGCGTTCAACGATTTCTTGCGTCTGGCACCCCTCTCCCGGAGGGGAGGGACCGGGGGTGGGGTCACGGCAACCCTATTTCGACAACGAGAAGGGCGCATCCTCCAAGGCCGTTCCTCTAGTCAGAGCCGGCGTGTTGGCCATCTGAAACGTCAGCTTGCCGCCTTTGGTCAGGTCGCCGTACGTGAGCCAGTGGTGCGTGTAAGGCTGGCCGTTGAGCGTGGCCGACTGGATGTAGACGTTGCGTTGCGTATTGTTTTGAGCCTCCATGACGAACTGCCGGCCGTTTTCCAGCGTGAGAGTAGCCTTGGGGAAGGCCGGACTGCCGATTACGTACTGGTCGGTGCCGGGGCACACGCTGTAGAGGCCTAGGGCGCTGAGCACGTACCAGGAGGAGGTTTGGCCCTGGTCTTCGTCGCCGGGGTAGCCGTTTTCGGTGGCGTTGTAGAGCTTGCGCATCACCTCGCGCACGTGTTGCTGGGTTTTCCAGGGCTGCCCGCCGTAGGTGTAGAGGTAGGGCATGTGCTGAATGGGCTGGTTGCCGTGGGCGTACTGCCCCATGTCGGCCATCACCATTTCCGTCATCTCGTGAATCATGCCACCATAGGTTCCTACCGCTACCGTATTGGGCTCCGAGAAGACCGAATCGAGCTTGCTAATGAAGTTTTGTTTGCCGCCCAGCAGGTTGATAAGCCCCTGCACGTCGTGAAACACGGACCACTCCCAGTGCCAGGCGTTGCCCTCAGTGAAGGGGCCGCCCCACTCTACGGGGTTGAAATTCGCTACCCACTCGCCGTTGGCCTGCCTACCCCGCATGAAGCCCGTTTGCGGGTCGTATACGTTGCGGTAGTTGTACATCTGGCGAGCAAAAATATCCTTGTAGAAGTTGTTGCCGATAGCGCTGGCCAGCTGATACGCGCAGAAATCGTCGTAGGCGTATTCCAGGGTTTTGGCCGTGGCCTCTCGATATTTAGGGTAGGGCACGTAGCCGAGCTGGTAGTACTCGGCGAAGCCGTGGCGGCCGTTGGCGGGGCCCCAGGGGCCTTTGTTGGTGGCCTCGTGCAGGTAGGCGCGCAGGGCTTGTTCGGGGTCAAAGGTGCGGATGCCCTTCATCCAGGCATCCGTAAGCAACGAAATGGCATGGTTGCCGATCATGCTACCCGCTTCGCCGGGAAACGACCACGAAGGCAGCCAGCCGCATTGCTCTTGTGCCGCCAGCAAGGCCTGCATATAGCGGCCGTGCATGGTAGGGTAGAGCAAGGCATTCAGCGGAAACTGCGCCCGGAAAGTGTCCCAAAAGCCCGTGTCGGTGAACATGTAGCCATCGTGCACCTTGCTGTCGTAGGGGCTGAAATAGTAAGGTTTGCCCGTTTTGTCATACTCGTAAAACTGCCGCGAAAATAGGCTGGCCCGGAAAAAGCAGGAGTAGAACGTGGCTTTGTCTTCTTCACTGCCGCCCTCCATATTAATCCGGCCTAAGTGTCGGTTCCAAGTAGTGGCAGCAGCGGCTTTGGTTTCTTCCAGCTTTTTGAACTTGCCCAACTCTGCCCGCAACGTCACGCTGGCCTGCTCGGGGCTGATGTAGGAAGAGGCAGTCTTGGCCTGTACCGTAGCGCCGTCCTTGAAGCGCAGATACACGCCTACCCCTTCACCGGCGCTCTGTTGCTGGCCAGCCTGCACCGTATTCTTACGGTTCTCCCAAGTGCCGTAGGCCGTGAAGGGTTGGTCGAAGACCACTTCCAGGTAGCTCTTCAACGAGTGGTCTTTATTGCTTTTGTTGTTGCTGACGTACCCGGTTATTTTCCGCTCCTTCGGCCAGATTTTCAGCTCACTGATGCCCGTGTAGCCATCGAGCACCACGTAGCTGGCCGCCTTGGGAAACCGGAACCGCAGGTGAGCACCGCGCTCGGTGGGTGCTATTTCGGTGGTGACGTGGTTGGCGAGCGTGACTTTATAATAGTGTGGCTTCGCAATTTCGTCGGTGTGGGAGAAGCCGGTGGCTCGCTCGTTTTCCCCTACCACTAGCTGGCCGCTCACCGGCATTAGCGAAAACACGCAGTAGTCCTCGGTCCAGGAGCTGCACTGGTGCGCCTGCTGAAAGCCCCGGATGGTTTTTTTAGCGTATTGGTATTTCCAGCCGTCGCCGTTCTTGCCGGTTTGCGGCGTCCAGGTGTGCATTCCGAAGGGTAGGGCCGTGGTGGGGTAGGTGTTGCCGCGGGTCAGGTGAAAGTCGGAATTCGTACCCTGCAACGTATTCACATAAGCAACCAAATCTCGCTGCTGCGCTTTCGCGGCAAATGCGCCAATTTGTAGAAACAGGAAGAGGCGTAAAGCATTCTTTTGCATAGCGTGTCCTTGGTGGGTGCAGGATTTTCTACCCTACTCTGCTTTGACAGTGTGGGGTATGTCCTTCAATCGACACAGTTAGAACACGATAGCTGCTTTATAATCTGATGGGGTAGAGCCACAACATTTTGTGGCTCGTCGTTGAACGACCCATGAGTAGTACCGTCTGAGTAAATCACATCAGCAAGGAGGAGACACACGATGTTGTGTCTCTACCCTCCAGATAGTCAATCAGTCTTACGGAATAGTAGCCAGAAAACCTGCCACGGTTTGTTGCCACAGTGCGGGCTGTTTCCGCCAGTAGGGCTCGTGGCCGGCCAGCGCAAAATCCTGCCGCTGCTTCGGCCCGCGCAACCCACGGAAAACGGCGTCTGTTTCGGCGCGTGTTACGCGGGCATCCTGCTCGCCCCATAGCAGGAGGGTAGGGGTTGTAATATGGGTAGCGTAGTCGGTGGCCTTCAGCCCATAGGCCCAGAAACCATTCTGCACGCCGCCCCAAAATACCAGCAAATGTGCCATCGGAAAGCTGGGTACATGCATAGCCGCAAAGCGGTTTTGAGCGGTTTGCAGCATACTGCCGTACGGGCATTCCACAATATTGGCCGCCGGCCGAACGCCCAGCTCACTTTCAGCCCGCAAAATGGCCACGGCACCCATGCTGGGGCCATACAGCACAAGCGGGCCGGTAGCAGGTTGCCGCTGCAACCACTGCACTACCGCCGCCACATCGTACGCCTCGCGGTAGCCAACGGTAGTACGGTAACCCTCAGAGCCGCCACTACCAGCAAAATCGACCAGCAACACCGCATAGCCCAACCGACGAAAGTAGGCCGCCTCCGTCACCAGCTTCGATTTGTTGCTAGTGTAGCCGTGGAACAGCGCCACCGTACCGCGCCGCCCGGCCACCGAGCTATACCACGCAGCCAACCGGCCATTGGGGCTCTGAATGAAAACAGATCGGTAGGGGAAAGACGGCACGCCCTCGTTCACCGGCTTGGGGTTACGCACACCGGTAAGCAACAGCGCCAGCTTCTGGGCAGTGGAAACCCGTTCCGGGCTTTGGGTGCGCGGCCCGGTAGGCGCCATAAAATGCGTGAAGCGCCACGCGTGAAAAAACGCTATGACGTTCATTCCCAGCAGCGCAAGCAGCAATGCCCACAGCCACCACCGCCGGCGCATTATTTCCGGCCAGCATTGCGGCCGCCGCTGGTAGGGCGGCTTGTGCCGGGTTTCCGGCTGGCGCCGCGGCTGCCCTTGTCGGAGGGTTTGCCTTTGTCGTTGGAGCGGGCATCCGGTTTGCCACCAAAACCGCCGCGGTTGTAGCCGCCGGCTGTGTTTTTGGGCTTGGTGCTGGGGCGTATGCCGCCGGGCCAAAACTCACCCTTTTTGCGGCTGTCGGTGGCGCGGGAAGTGCCGGCCTCGGCGGTTTGGGCGTCGGTGAGGTCCTTGAACGTCTGTATTTCGGCGGCGGTCAGCTCACGCCACTGGCCAGGCGCCAGGTCCAGTAAGTCGATGCCAGCCAGCCGGGCGCGTACCAGGCGCAGGGTAGGGAAACCCACGGCGGCCGTCATCTTACGCACCTGCCGGTTCATGCCCTGCGAAATCGTGATTTGCAGCCAGCTAGTGGGAATATTGGCTCGAAAGCGCACCGGCTTGCTCCGTTCCCACAGCGCGGGCGGCTCAGGTAGTAGCTCCGCCTCGGCGGGGGTCGTAAAACCAGATTTGATGTCCACGCCGCGGCGCAGTTGCTCCAGGGCTTCCTCCGTCGGCTCGCCCTCTACCTGCACCCAATACGTCTTCGGAATCTTAAAGCGCGGCTCTGACAGGCGGTGTTGCAACTGCTTATCATCGGTGAGCAGCACCAAACCTTCGGAGTCATAGTCCAGCCGACCTACGGGGTAGATGTTGGGTACGGCCACAAAGTCTTTGAGCGTGGCCCGGCCGCTTTCGTCGGTGAACTGAGTGAGGACTTCGTAGGGCTTGTTGAGCAGCAGGTAGCGCATGGGAGCAAGATAAAATACCCTGCAAAGGTCAACAAATTTCAGGCCCCACCGCCACGCTTAGCGCCCCAGCTTGCGCAAACGGGTCTGCACTACCCCTTCGGGTATCACCTCGTGCATGGTACCCGAGCGGTAGACCACGTACGTGGCGCTATCGTGGCGGGCAATGCCGTGGCCTCCCGAGGTATCGTAAGTGTGCGCCAGCAGCGTGCCAATGCGTACCGTATCGGCGGGGCGGCGGGGGGGTAGAATCAGAGGCGGCACGGTATCAGGGGCAAGCGCGGCGGCATTCAACACCGCCATGCGCGCCTGGTAGGCCAGAGAATCGTAGCGCGTGTAGGGGCGCGAGCGGAACTCGCCCGGCTTGTAGTCCTCTTTATGCGTGAAGTGGGCGTGCACTGCTTCTTTCACTTGGGCCTGAGCTTTCTCCTCAGCAGTTTGCTGACAGGCAGACAGGCAGGAAATCAGGAGCAGAGCAGGGAAAAGGGATTTCATAGGAAGAGTAGGTAGGGCAAAAGCAAGACAGAACGGCTGGCCGACAAAAACAACTGGTTTGGCTGCGCCACTCGCAGATGCGAAAAAGATTAGATAGCGCCCGAATATTTCCGGATGGCCCATTCGGCCGTCACGAACGCCAGCAGCAGGAAAAACAGCCATTTCTGGTCAATCAATTCCTTTAAATCTTCCTGCGAATAAATAACCGGCTTGTAATTAGCCTTCTCAATATCCTGGGCGAGCTGCGCAAACTGATTAGGGTAGTACAAGCGCTGCCCACTCTGACGGCTGAGCTGGTAGAGCAGGTTGTGGTCGGCGCGCGACTGAAGGGCTTCCAACTGCTGCTCTTGCACCAATAGCTCGCCGCTGGCCTGCTGAGGCTGACCGCCTAGGGTAGCGCGGGCCTGGTAGCGGTAGAGCCCGCCAGGCAGCGGCCCCAGGTGGAGCGGCGAACCGTCCTCGCTGTTACTGAAGGTGAACGTGCGCGGCTGGTTCTGTTCGTTGGTAAGCGTGAGCGTAATCTTCTGATTGTAAATGCGCTCGAAGATGGCATTGTACGTCTCTACGCCAAACGTCACGTCGTCGCGGGTCGTGAAGTCGTCCTGGGTAGAGTACACGTCGAGGCGCTTCTTGTTGGCGTTTTGCGTCAGGAGTTGCAGCGTGCGTACCACCAAGCGGTCGTAGGCCTCGGGGCGGTCGTCGTGCTCCACGGCTTCCTGCAAGCGCCACTGCCAGCTTCCTTCCGTGAGCAGGGTAGCCGTTTTGGTCTGCGTGCCGCCGCCAAATACCAACAGGGGCTTGGTGGTGCGCAGGCGTCCTACCTGTTGCAACAAAGCGGCTTCGGCACCGCCACTCAACTGCACCTCCCCAAAGGGCACCGGTGCGGGTGGGTAGGCAGCGAAGCGCTGCAAGTCATCCTGCGAAAAGGTGAAACGGGCAAAAGCCGGATTGGGCGCGGGCGTTACGTCGTCGGTCTGCTGGCCGCGGGGCTGCACCGTCAGGCCCACGCCGGCGTTGTTGAACGCCGTGAAATCGGACTGCGCGCCCAGGATGTACAAGGCCGGTAGGCGCTGCTGGCGCACCAGGTTCAGCACTTCCTGCCCTACCCCCAGCCGACTGGGCAGCTGGTGCAAAATGGCCACGTCGTAGTCCTGGGCTTTCAGGGGCGTGATGCTGGGCAGGTAGGCCACCAGCTCGTAGTTGTCGTTGCTGCTAATGGCGGCGCGCAGGGCTTTTAGATCGGGGTGGGGCGCGGCGGCGGCCAACAGCACGCGCAGCTTGCCGCGCACCACATCCACATAAGCAAACTTGCTGTTGTTGAGCAAGGTAAACTCGCCGGCTTGCTTCTGAATAACAACCTCGTAACGCCGCTTGCCGGGGGCGGGCGCTGTCAGTAAAAACGTGGTTTTGATGCGGCGCTGATTTGCTGGCAGCCGTACGGTGTTGGTCGCCAGCACGCGGCCGCCCTCGCGCAGCTGCACGGTGGCCGTGCCGCCCGCGAAACCATCGTAGGCCACTTCCGCTTCAATTGGGAATTTATTGCCGCTGAAGGCCACGCGGTTGTAGTTGAGCGCAGGTAGGCTGAGGTCTTTCTTGGGCACCGTGTCGCCCACGGCCACGCCGTAAATCGGGAATTTGTAGGTGGTGTATGCTGGCGCCCTACCCTGGTTCACAATGCCATCGGAAAGTAGCACCACACCGGCCAGGTTGCGCCCCTCGTAGCCCTCCTGCACGCCCCCGAGCAGCGCATCGAGGTCGGTGGCCGCCGCCGTGAAGCGCACCGAATCGGGGGTAGCGGGTAGGCGCGGGGCGGGAGGTAGGGTGCGGGTTTCCACGTTGAAACCGCGGTCGCGCAGGGTAGCAGCCAGTTGCGTGAGGCCCGTGCGCGCCTGCTGCAACACCGGTGCCGGCGTAAACAGCTCCACCGACTGCGAGTTATCTACGGCCAGCACAAGGGTAGGCGCTTCGGTGGTATTGGTGGTGGCGCGCACAAACGGCCCCAGCAGCAGAAAGCACAAAAAGCTTACAACCACAAAGCGCAACGCGGCCAACAGATAGTTGACGGGCTTGCTCCACGGCGCCCGCGCCGAGTAAAGCAAGGCCGCATAGCCGGCGCCTACGGCCAGGCACAGCAGGATAAACCAGGGAGAATAAGCGGTAGTCAGCAAAAGGCGACGATATCAGATGGAATGCTAAGAACCCCGGAGCAGCGGGGATAGTTGCGCGAACTGGTAGCAGAGCGAAGGTAGGAAGTTACGCGGGAGAACTGAGTGAATGGAAAAAATGGATAGCTTAGCCGCAGCAGTATTCCTTAACGAACCAGACGGTTCTTCTATTCTGTATGCGATACCATTACGTGGTCGGGCTGGCTGTAGCTGCTTTGCTAGGCGTGCAATCCGCTCAGGCGCAGTCTTCTGCTGATGCTCTGCTAGCGGCCCGCCTTTCTCTGTCGAAACAAGATTACGCTGCCGCCAGCGCCACCTACCAACAAGCCCTGAAGCGCCAGCCCGGCGCCGCTAAGGACTACTACCAGGCTGCCGAAGCCGCTGCCCGCAACCAGGAACCCAAAGCGGCGCTGCAACTGCTGAAACAAGCTGTCAACAAAGGCTACTTCCCGGCAGAGGACCTCGAAGCGGAAGAAAGCTTCATGTCGCTGACTTCGCAAGCTGGCTGGAACCACCTCCTCACCCGCGCCCGCACCAAGCAGCAGCGCCACGAGGCGCGCTTCGATCCGCAGCTGGTGGCGTTGTTGAAAAAGATAGAGTATCAGGATCAGCACTTTCGTTTAGTAACAGAAGTGGCAGATAAGAAGCTTGGACTAAATTCGGCGCAAGCCGATGACGCTATGCGCCAGCAAAGTGTTATGGACTATCAAACAATCAAACAGGTAGACAGCCTGATTGCCCAACATGGTTATCCTGGCAAGTCACTGGTAGGCGAGTATCAAAAGGACGTGGCGTTTTTTGTGATCCAGCATAATCCCGACGCGAAGTATCTACCGTTGCTCACTGCTGCCGCTGATCAAGGCGAGTTCTCATGGTCAGCGCTGGCCCTCCTCATCGACCGCTTAAAAACTGAGCAAGGAGAAAAACAGGTGTATGGCTCACAATCACTCTTCGACCGGAAAGGACATGGGAAACTCTACCCTATCGAAGACGAGGTAAGGGTGAATGAACGGCGGGCAAAAGTTGGTTTAGAGCCGTTAGAGGAATATTTGCACCAGCATGGTCTTGTGTACCAAGCGCCTACTGCGGCGGGTAATCTTAATCCGCCAGAGCTATATGTTGACTTCAAGGAAGGGCAAGAAGCTGAAGAGAGGCCCAGTGTAGAACTCGTCGGCGGCTACGAAACTCTATACGCCGGCCTGCGCTACCCCGAAGCGGCCCGGCAGCAAAACGTAAGCGGCCACGTCACCGTGCAGCTTACCATTGATAAAGATGGCGTGCCGAAAGACTTGGCCGTGGTGAACGGCCTGGGTCACGGCTGCGACGAAGAAGCTCTGCGCGCCATGCGGGCCGCCCGATTCATCAATGCTGCCGGCGAAGACCACGAGATACGGATGGAACTGCCGTTTCCGTACGAGCCGGCCAGAAAGTGAAATACGCCGTCGTGTGGGCTGGAATTGGCCGGCCTATGCTGCGCTACAGCAGAAAACCCTACCGCACGGCCAACTCTACCTGCACATTCTTCCGTCTGCTCACCACCAGGGCCACGCAACACAGGATGCCGCCTACTACCAGCGCCGCGCCTACCCACTCGGGCGAGGTGTAGCCCAGACCAGCCGCAATGGGTAGGCCGCCCAGGTAGGCGCCTAGCGCATTGCCGGTATTGAAGCCCGACTGGCTCAGGGACGAGGCCAGCATCTCGGAGCCCTTCGCCGCCCGAATCATAAGCATCTGGATGGGGGCCGCTGTGGAAAAGGCCAGAGCGCCCGTCAGCATGGTCATCAGGATGGTCGGGAGTTGGTGGTGGGCAGCGAAGGGTGTGATGAGCAGGGCGCCCGTCATGGCGGCCAGCAGCCAGGTAGTGGCCCGCAGCGGTGAGATACGGTCGGTGAGCCAGCCGCCCAGCAGGTTGCCCAGCGACATGCCCACGCCCGCCAGCACCATCAGAAACGTGACAGCATTAGGGCTGAAGCCGGCCACCTCGGTGAACAGCGGCACAATGTAGCTGAACCACGCGAAAAAGCCCCCATTGCCCAGAATGGTAATGCCGATAATCAACCATGGTTCCAGCCGGGTGAAAGCGCGGAACTCCTGGCGTAGGTTGGTTTCCTTGGCGGGTAGGTCGGGAATCCAGCGCCGCACGCTCAGCACCGTGAGCAGGGCTACCACCACAATGAGCACGAATGGAATACGCCAGCTGAAGGTGTGGCCCAGGTACGTGCCAATCGGCACCCCGATAATATTGGCCACCGTCAGGCCCGCAAACATGATGGAAACGGCCTGCGCCTCTTTGCCCGGTGCGGCCAGGCGCCCCGCTACCACCGCGCCTACCCCGAAAAACGCTCCGTGTGGCAGGCCCGAAATAAAGCGGGTCAGCAGCATCAGTTCGTAGTTGGGCACCAGCACCGACAGGGCGTTGCCGAAAGCAAATAGGCCCATGAGGAGCGCCAGAATCTGCCGGGGCGGGAGCTTGCCGGTAAGGGCCACCAGCAGCGGCGCCCCTACTACCACGCCCAGCGCGTAGGCTGAAATAAAGTGTCCGGCCGTAGGAATGGACAGGTGCATGGCCTGGGCAATATCCGGCAAAATGCCCATCATCACGAATTCGGTCATGCCAATGGCAAACCCACCCAGTGTGAGGGGAATCAGGGTACGTTTGGAAGTCATAGGGAAAGTAGGGGCGCAATAAGAAATGACGAGCGGCGCCCGGTTGAAGCTTGTACAACCCGGCTTGGATCTACTTGTTTGGAAAGGTAGGGGTGCAGCCGGGCATCAACGTGTCAACGAACATGCAAGATATAGCCTCCGCACCTTGGGTAGCGGGTGGCTACTCAATCAGCTTAAACCCTACCCCCCGGATATTCAGAATATGCAACGACGCATCCTGCCGCAGATGCTTGCGCAGGCGCGACACGTACACGTCCATGGTGCGGGCAGTGAAGAAGTTGTCGTCGCCCCAGAGGCGGCGGAGGCAGGTGCGGCGGTCCACCACGCCGTTGCGATGCTGGACCAAGAGCAAAAGCAACTCGTTTTCGCGGGCGGAAAGGCGAGCCGTACAAGCGCCGTCCAGCCACAGTTCCTGCCGTAGCGGCCGAAACTGGTAGCGGCCCAGCGGCACCACCTCCGGCGTGGTTGTGGTGGCTGGCGCAGTGCGGCGCAGCAGTTCGCGCACCCGCAGCAGCAACTCTTCTAGGCTAAAGGGCTTCTTGAGGTAGTCGTTGCCGCCGGCCTCGAAACCCTGCACCACATCGGCGGTGGTAGAGCGGGCCGTGAGGAATAGCACCGGCAGTTCGGCGTGGGTAGTGCGCAGGGCACGCACCACGCTGAACCCGTCGAGGCCGGGCAGCATTACGTCCACCAGTAACAGATCGGGTGGATGCTGGCGGGCCGCTTGCAGACCCCGATGGCCATCGGCGTAGTGCTGCACCCGGTAGCCGCTGCGCTCCAATGCCTCGCTGAGTAGGCGGGCCAGCGGCAGTTCATCTTCCAATAGCAGAATGGTGGGCAGCGGCATCAGGCAAGTGGAAGAGTGAGAAGGAACGTGGTGCCCTGACCGGTTTTGCTGTGGAGCTGCAAACTGCCGCCATGCTGTTCAGCTACCTGGCGGGCATAATGTAATCCCAGGCCGTAGCCTTTCACGGCGTGCACATTCCCGCTAGGCACCCGAAAAAACTTGTCGAATACATGTGCCTGAAATGTAGCCGGAATACCGGGACCATCGTCGTGAACGTGCAGGCTGATGCCGGTGGGGGCGGTTTCGAGGTGCAGCCGCAGGTGCGGGCCGCCGTATTTGCGGGCGTTGTCGAGGAGCGTGCTCAACACGTTGGCGAGGTGCGTGGCATCGCCGCACACCATGGCCGGAATGGCAGGAGGTTCCCAGCACACGTGCCGATCTGTCTGCGCGAAATGCGGGGCGTGCTGGGTGAGCGTAGTAGTGATGAGCTGAACCCAGTCGAGTGGCTGGCGGGCGAGGGGTAGGGCGTGTTGCTCCAGCGCCATGCTGCGCAAGATCTGCTCAATCAACCCATTCAGCCGGCCCGCCTGTTCGCTGATAAGGGCGGTATACTCGGCGCTGGTAACGGTATCCAGCTGAAAATATTGAAGCGAATCGGCGGCGAGCTGGATGGTAGCCACGGGCGTCTTCAGCT
Source organism: Hymenobacter profundi (assembly GCF_019334315.1). GTDB lineage: Bacteria > Bacteroidota > Bacteroidia > Cytophagales > Hymenobacteraceae > Hymenobacter > Hymenobacter profundi. Next base: position 4,914 of record NZ_JAHWGL010000038.1, on the reverse strand, counting down.
CGTGGGTCATGTTGTGGGTGAAGTCGTCTTTGAGGTCAGCGAGACGTTTTTGGCGGCGCATGGTGCTCACGGTGTAGCCGAAGCAGCCCAGCACCAGCCCCATCAGCAGCCCCGACGCCCACAGCACGCCGCGCAACTGCCGCAGCACTACGGCCGAGGTAGCGGGCAGCCACACCCGCACCGTTTGCTGGGCGGGTTGCCGCAATCCCAGTGGTTGCGGCGGTAACGCTACCGGAAAGGCCGTCGGTGCCGGGGGCATTGGGGCAGCGTGCACCGAAGAACGGAGCTGCACCTGAAAAGCTACCTCATGCAGCCCTCGGCGGCGCAGCTCGGCGGCAAAAAGCCGCTGAAACGTGGCTGGGGTGGTAGTGCTGCGCCGTACAGCCGTGTCGAGCTGACGACCGAGCCATTGCAGGTAGAAGTAATAGAAGCCTTCTTCCAGATTACGACGAACGGGTCCTTCCGTGAAGCGCCGGATGAAAAAGGCCTGCGCGGCCGGTGTGATATGCGCCAGGCGCGGCTTGAAATCTTCAAACCCAATGTCAAACTGATCTTTCGGGCGGGCGGGACGACCGTGGTGGTAGGCGGTCAGCCGAAATTCCGTCAGGCTGTCGTGGTTCACAAAACAGCTGATGCGCACGTGGCTGGTGTCGCGCAGCCAGCCGCGGTACTGCCGTAGTAACTGCTGCCGCTGCAACGCCAGGGCCTGGTCGCGGGTGGCTACCAATGCGGCCTGGGCATCCTGTATTAGGCGACGCTCGGCTTGCTGAAAAGTCTGGTAGGTCCAGTATGCCTGAAATATCAACACGCCCAACGTGCCGAGTAGCATGAGTCCCGTAGCCAGCCAGATGCGCTTGTTCATGCTGGCAAGGTAGGCAGCAGTAGGGCGCTTTCAACGGCTATTCACACTCTTTAACACTCGTTCACAAGCATTCACACTATGGCGTAGGTAGGCCGGCTTCCTTTGTTGAAAAGCCAATAGCCGTATGAAAAGCCTGTTTCTGTTTCCACTCGTTGCGCTAGGTAGCGTAGCCCTACCTTCTCCCAAAGGCACAATGCCACCACTGCGCCCAACTCATGCCGCACCCGATAGCACCGCGGTGCGCGTGATACACGGGGCCGATGAACCAGAAGTAAATGAGGTGTTAACTAGCGTGCTGCACGTGGAGAAGCAGCGCCTGTCCATTCACGACCCGCGCCTGGCCGGGCGCCTATTTCACATCACCTATCAGGAATACCGCCAGGGCAAAGCCGAACCGGAGCGCGAACTGACGTCGCAATTTGCCCGCTTGTTGCAGTTCGACTCCACTGGGGCTTTTACCTGCACCGTATACTCCCGCCGCGCTGCTGAAACGAAGGTGGAAAACCGCTTCCTTCTCCCGCAAGGCATGGTAATCAAAGCCTTCACCGCCGACCCCAAGCGCGCCGACCAATACAGCCTGCGCCCCGACATTCACCGCCTATACCGCGCCGCCGACCAAGCCGGTCGTCCCGCCAACAGCCCTGCTTCGGAAATACACTTACCCCTTGGTCGCAAAGTACCACTGGTAGTCTACACGCTGCCCTATGAGTCGGACGGGTTGCTGCTGTATTGCAACTTGGCGCAAAGCCGGGTGCCGGTAGGGGAGTGGTACGGGCGGTTTCATATCCCGCATTTTGTGGTGTATTACGTGCAGATCGAGCCCGAGAAAACCCAGGTTGCGAAGTAGCAACACGTGCTTTTGTGTCTCATCGTTGCTGATGTTGAATGTTCAATGACGAGACACAAAAGCACGTGTTGCTACTTCGGCTGTAGCTCCAGCACCGTCACCGAATACGGGTCGAGGGTGCGGGTGAACCGGGGAGCTACCCGCTTGATTTTGGCCGTAGCGGGAATAATCTTTTTGGGCTCCATGATGCTGTTCGTATCCTCTAGCTTGTTGCCTTTCAGTACCACCATGGTGGCGCTGGGCTCCAGCTTCGTAACGCCTTGCAGGTTGATGTCGATAGGCTGCTTGGTGCCCAGCGTGTTGACGAGCTTCAGATAAACGGCGCCGGTTTTATCGTCCTTGGTAGCGGCGTAGAACAGGCTGGGTACGGGCTTCGGCGTCCTACCCTCGGTGCTGTCGCGGCGAGTCATGGGGCGAGGGCGCATAGGGATGTTGGCGGCAGTGGTCGGCACAATCTGATTGCCTAAATACTCGCTGAACATCTTCTGCACATAGTAGGAAGGCGACCCGTAGCTGTTCAGCGCATCATAGCCAATGAGGTCCGAATCCCACTGCCAGGCCTTTTTGGCGGTGGCCGTGGCGGTATTCACATTCACAAATAGCGGCGCGTAGCACGACATCACCACCAGATCAGCGTTGCGCTCCATGCCGGTCATCCAGGCAGCGTCGCCCAGAGCGGCGTTTAGGTTGGTGGTGGGCACGCCCTCGCGCGTGGCCCATTCGCCTACAAAGATTTTGGGGCCGTTGCGGTCATAGGCATCGTACTGAGCGGCGTTCTGCCACATGTCCCAGGCATTGCGGTAGTAGTGCTCGTCTAGCAGCTCCGGTGCTTTGCCGGTGGTCACTTTCTGACTGGGAAATTGCGCGTCAGCAATAGTGGAAATGCAGTGCAGCTGCGGATATTTCTGCTCAATGGCGGTGCGAAACTGGTTGAAACGACCGTCGTAGCTGTTGCTCCGGTCAAACCAGTCCTCGTTGCCGATTTCTACGTAGCGCAGCTTAAATGGGGCGGGGTGGCCGTCGGCGGCGCGCTTGGCGCCCCAGTAGGTAGTCACGTCGCCCATCACGTACTCAATCTCATCTAGCGCATCCTCTACGTATGGTTTCAAGAGCGGCCCAGCATCCACATGGTCACCATTCAGCGAGTAGCCCGCATACACGCCCAGCAAGGGCTCGGCCTTAATTTCCTCGCACCACAGCAGGAACTCCATCAGCCCCATGCCATCGGAGGCACGGTAGCCCCAAGAGCCCCGGTGGCCGGGCCGACTTTCCAGCGGCCCCAGTGTGGTTTTCCAGGGAAACGCATCCGTCAGCAGCGGCCCTTCTAGGTAGTTGCCGCCGGGGAAGCGCAGAAAGGCAGGCTTCATATCCAGCATCATCTGCGTTAGATCAGGCCGGTTGCCGTTGGGGCGGTTATTGAAGGTAGGCGGAAACAGCGACACCAGATTGAAGTAGTACAGGCCGGGGCGGTCGGTGGAAATGACGAACCGGGCATCTTTCGTGGGCTTCACGTTGGCGCCGGTGGTCAGGGCCACGTTGTACTTCTTCCAATAGATGCTTTTTTCCAGGTTCACGGTGCCTGTGGCGTATACCGTTTTGCCGTCGTTGCTCTCGATGGTGACCCGCATGGGGCCAGCCGTATTGTCTTCAATAACGGGCCCGGCAGGTAGCGCGGGCTGACCAGGGCGCTGCCGCGGGGGCGGAATGCTACCCGTGCCTTTCAAGTAAAACGATGCTTGATAGGTGGTAGCAGGTTTCACGGGAATGCCCCAGTAGCCCTCATTAGCCACGCCTACCCGGCCATCGGCCTTCTCCACGGTCAGGCGCAGACAGGTGGTCAGAGCATCGTTTATGGCGTGGCGCCGCTCGTCGTACGGTACGTTGTCCTGGGTGGCGGCTATCAGCTTGATGCTGGCCTTGGAACCAGCCTTATCCTGCACTAAGCTCCACCCCTCGGGGGTGGTAGGGTCGTCTTTGAACGTGCGGTTGCGGATCAGCTCGGCGTACAAACCGCCATCGTAAGAATGGTTGATTTCCTCCGTCATCAGGCCATACAGCATAGGGCTGACCGCGGCGCCCGACTTCGATAAGTCCAGCGTGAGGGTAGGCTTCTGGGCCTGCGCGGGAGAGAACAGCAGTCCAGTGAGCAGCAGCGCACCAAAACTTGCTTGCACAAGTGTAGTTTGGGTAGTGGGGTTTTTCATGGGCAGGAAGTGAGTAAGACGAGAATAATGACGTCAAAAAGATGCGTATTTCCTTTTGTAGTTGCCTCATTTTCTGCGTTTATACTTCCGCGTGGATGCTTCTTGCTCAAGTGTTCACTTGCTCAGAAAACAAACTGAAACGAAGCCAGCCCGCTTCACCAAGCGTATCTTGGCGGAGCGGGCTGGCGCTATTCAGTGCAGTAAGTAACGTTAGGTCAGCATGCCGCCATCCACTTGCAGCACTTGGCCGGTGATGTACGAAGAATCGTCCGACGCCAGGAAAGCCGTGGCTTTAGCCACATCCTCGGGCGTGCCGCCGCGGCGTAGCGGAATGGCTTTGCGCCACTCGTCCACTTGCTTTTGGTCTAAGGCGCCTGTCATTTCGGTTTCAATGAAGCCGGGCGCAATGGCGTTGCAGCGAATATTGCGCGAGCCCAACTCCAGCGCCACCGACTTCGTGAAGCCAATAATACCGGCTTTGGAAGCCGCGTAGTTGGCCTGGCCCGCGTTGCCCTTCACGCCTACCACCGACGACATATTAATAATGCTGCCTGCCTTGGCGCGCATCATGGGTTTGGTGGCGGCTTTGGTGAGGTTGAACACCGATTTCAGGTTCACGGCCAGCACTTGGTCCCACTGCTGCTCGCTCATGCGCATGAGTAGGCCGTCCTGCGTGATGCCGGCGTTGTTCACCAGAATATCCAGCTTGCCGAACTCCGCTACCACATCGTCTACCAGCTTTTCAGCCTCGGCGAAGATGGAAGCGTCGGAGCGGAAGCCTTTCACTTTGGTGCCGAACTCAGCCAGTTCTTGTTCCAGCTGCTGGCCTTTTTCTACGCTGGAAAGGTAGGTGAAAGCCACTTGCGCGCCCTGCTGGGCAAAATATACGGCCAACGCACGGCCTATTCCTTTGGAAGCGCCCGTGATGAGGGCCACTTTTCCGTCGAGCAGTTTTGTCATTTAGTTTGAGCTGTTAGCCATTAGCTGCTAGCCGATAGCTT
>NZ_JAHWGL010000037.1 GCF_019334315.1 Hymenobacter profundi | reverse complement strand
GGCTACGCGCAATTTCCTAGCGTCGGTAGGCGTCAACTTCTAGACCACGGATTCGCTCGGCTTTATCGGATGACACGAATTTTGTGGACGGTTTTCCTTTCCGAAAAAGCGCCCATTATCAACAAAAAAGCCTCGCAGTTTGCGAGGCTTTTTTGTTGTCTCCTGTACGGTGATAAGTTGGAGGAATCGTCCACAAAATTCGTGTCATCCGATAAATCCGAGCGAATCCGTGGTTCAGATAATCAAGCGCACGCCGCCCAACTCAGAAATCTGGTAGGGGAACCGGTCGCCGGGGGAGCCGATAAACATGAAGTTTTTGGGGATGTTCCACTCCTGCGAGAGCTGGTCGATGAGGGCGGGTCCGAACTGGCCTTTGAGCGGTACAAAGTCAATCACGATTTCCTCGTAGGCACGGTCTAACACTTTAATATCGCGGAGCAAATCCTGGGAAAATGTTTCGCCCTCGCGTAGCAGCGTCACAATTTTAAGACGGTTGGTAAACTCGTTTTCGACCACGTAGGACATGACTTTGTTGAGGTTCGATACGTTGTCGCCCTTGGTGAAGAATACGAATTCCTGGCGATTTAGCTCGTGTAGCTGCCGCTTAATGGTAACCTGCGTGAGGCGCGAAACGCGGGGCGAGTGTTTGGCAAACGACTCGGCGCCGGCTAGAATAAGGTTTAGAATGGCCGTGCGATTCAGCATGGCCGCCACCACTAGCATGGATGGCACGAAGTATTGCAGGAAAACCACTAAGTAATCGGGCCGGATGCGGATGTTGCCGTACAGCGCCGTGACAACGCCCACCAGCGCCAGCGCCACCGTAACGACACCTGCGTACACCGGCCGGGGTAGGTTGGGCCGCTTGCGCTTGAGCAGGAAGTTACCCAACGCGAAAAAGGCCATTACCGACAGGAACGAAATGGTGTATACGCCCGCCAGCGGCCCCAACTCGCCGTTCGTAATCAGCAGAACCGATATACACAGCAGAAAGAAGGTAATGAGGATGATGTAGTTGCTTTGGCGCTTGTTTTCTTTCAGAAAGAACTGGGGTAGGATGCGGTCCAGGGCCATGCGCTTCATCAGTCCGCTCACGCCCACAAAACTGGTGAGCACGGCACCGCTGAGCACCGCCACGGCATCCACCGAAATAAGGGTAGCCAGCCAAGGGCCGCCAGTAGTGGTGCCAAGGTAGGAAAGCAAAGTTTCAGTGTGCTCACCCACCTCGCCTAGCGGCAGCGCAGCCACGGCCAGCAAGGCCAGCAGGGGGTTGAACACCGTAACCACCACCCACATATTGCGCAGCGTTTTCTGAAATACGCCCTCAGCTTGCTCCTCCACAAAGTTGGCCGAGCTTTCAAAGCCCGAAATGCCCAGCATAGCCGCGCTGAAACCCAGGAAAAGCGCCGATGAGAGGCTCCCTTGCAATGGCATGTGCCAGTTTTCAACTAAAGTGCTCAGCCCATGCGTAAACAAATACCACCCTGTGACGCCCACCAGCAAGGTGAGTGAGAACAAATGCAGCACAAAAATGCCCACAGCCACCACCGCCGACTCAGAAATGCCTAGGATGGTGAGTAGTAGAAAGAAACCCAACAGCAGCACCGTGGCCGTGATGATAGGTAGGCCGTGCCAAAGCGTGTGCAGGTAGTGCATAGCCTCGGAGGCCGAAATAACGGCCGTAGCCATGTAAGACAAGATAGTGAGACAGGCGGCCACGGCCGCGTTGCGCTTGCTGGTAGTGTTCAGGAGCACGTTGTAGGCGCCCCCATTGAGGGGTAGGGCGCCCACGACCTCGCCATAAATGCGACGGAATAAAAACAGCACGCCTCCTACAATCAGCAGAGCTACCCACGCGTATTGGCCCGCATACGCAATAGCCAATGCCGACACGTATAGGCAGGAAGAGGATATGTCGTTGCCACAGATAGCAGTGGCTTCCAATTCGTTTAGTTTTTTCTCGTGGCTCATCGGGTATAGCGTAGGAGGGGATAGAAGGTGTACGGGGGTAGGCGGGTAAAAGGTGGGAAAAGCTCGGCCGGCACTTGCTTCCTGCTTGGTTTACGGGAACAATTTGCCCCTTCGCAATTGCTTATATTTGACAACTAAACCCCACCCCGCTAGTCTATGTCTTCCCAAGCCGATATCCTCTCGCCCCAAAAGAAAGCCGACCGCGCCCACGGCTCCACCAATGCTGCTGGCTTCACCGACTATTTCGACCTCGATGGGTTGCTCACAGAGGAGCACAAGCTCATTCGCCAGACCATTCGGGACTTTGTGAAGCGGGAGATTTCGCCCAATATCGAGCGCTGGGCGCAGGAGGCGCATTTTCCCTCCGAAATCGTACGCGAGTTTGGCGAGGTAGGTGCCTTCGGCCCTACCATCCCCACGGAGTACGGCGGCGGTGGCCTCGATTATATCAGCTACGGCCTGATTATGCAGGAAATCGAGCGCGGCGACTCGGGGATGCGCTCCACGGCCTCGGTGCAGGGCTCGTTGGTGATGTTCCCGATTTACCAATACGGTTCGGAAGAGCAGAAGCAGAAGTTCCTACCCAAGCTGGCCTCGGGCGAATGGCTGGGCTGCTTCGGCCTGACGGAACCCGACCACGGCTCCAACCCCGGCGGTATGGTCACGAAGTTGGAAGACAAAGGCGACTACTACCTACTAAACGGGGCCAAGCTCTGGATCAGCAACTCGCCAGAGTGCCAGGTGGCCGTGGTGTGGGCCAAAAACGAGGAAGGCCGCATCAAAGGCGTGATTGTGGAGCGCGGCATGGAAGGCTTCACTACCCCCGAAATCCATAACAAATGGAGCCTGCGCGCCTCCTGCACCGGCGAGCTGGTGTTCGACAATGTGCGCATCCCCAAAGAAAACGTGCTGCCGAACGTGGAAGGCCTCAAAGGCCCGCTCTCCTGCCTCGACTCGGCCCGTTTCGGTATTGCCTGGGGTGCCATTGGCGCGGCTATTGATTGCTATGAGTCGGCTCTGAAGTACTCTTTGGAGCGCGAGCAGTTTGGCAAGCCCATCGGTGGCTTCCAGTTGCAGCAGCGCAAGCTGGCCGAAATGCTCACCGAGATTACCAAAGCCCAATTGATGGCCTGGCGCCTGGGCGTGCTCAAAAACGAAGGCAAGGCCACGTCAGCACAAATCAGCATGGCCAAGCGCAACAGCGTGCACATGGCGTTGGAGGTAGCCCGCGAGGCCCGCCAGATCCACGGCGGCATGGGCATCACGGGCGAGTACCCCATCATGCGCCACATGATGAACCTGGAATCAGTAATTACCTACGAGGGCACGCACGATATTCACCTGCTGATAACGGGGGCGGATATTACGGGGATTCAAGCGTTTAAATAACGTTTGAATGGGCGTTGGGGAAGTTGGCGTGGCTGTACTTCCCAGCATCCGCCTATATTAGCCCATCCATTTATTTGATCTGACCTCTATGGCTGCCGCACCTGCTACCCCTGCTTCGCCCTTGGTTTTGCTTGAATGCCTGATTGCCGGCACCTCCCACCGCGAGGGGCTAAAGGCCTACGAGCCGCAGCTACAGCTAGGCCAGGCCCTGACGCTGGAACGCGAAGCCGATAGCTCTTACGACGACTGGGCCGTGCGCGTGTACACGGCCGGCCCCGAGCCGATGTGGCTCGGCTACCTCCCCGAAGGCCGCAACGAAACCGTAGCCCGCCTTCTCGACGCCGATTTCGCGCTGGCTGGCCGCCTCACCCACAAAGCCTGGGAAGACGAGTGGCTGTACCTGGAAATGGAAGTAGTCCTACCCATTCAATAGGTGTAGTGCCTCACCGCAAGTCGTCGAAGGCGTACTGCGCAGTGCTCCAGAACTCGTCTAGGGCTACCAGACGCGGTTTGAAGAAGGAAATCAGTCGGGGCCAGTCGTCGCGGTTGAACAGGTTGACGGGCGTCAGCTCCTGATAGATGCGTGCTATAGGCTGGCCGTTGGCGTCCTGCGTTGCGGGCTCCCAGGTCCAGGCTTCGCCGGTGGCTTCCTCCAGCCACCGGCGCACCTCCTTCAATTGCTCGTAAAACAGCTCCCGGATGCCGGCATCTGGGTGGGTAAGCTCAATGCCAATGCTGGCCCGGCGGCCGTCGGCGTGCATGCGGAAGTAGACGTGCTTCAGGCCGGTTTTGTAGTTGATCCAGTTGGTAGGCAGCCCTTCGGCCGACGGAACCGGGGCCATGTATTGCCCAAAGGTGGTCCAGAAAGCCTGCCGGAGCTGCGTAACTTCAGTTTTGCTGTACATGGGGGGTAGAGCGGCGGCGGGGTAGGCCAAACAGGTTTGCGTGCGTAGTACGCATCTGGTAGGAGGCCTGCCGCGGCCGGTGAGTGGTCGTCATGATACGGCGGTTGAGCCGCTGAAACAGTACGGTGTCGCTTTCTAAGTAGTACCAGGCGGGCTTGCCATCGTAGTCGCCAATAGTACCCTTGTACAGCTCATCGTACACCAGCCAACCCCGGTGGCCCTGGGTGGCAGCGGCAAACTCATCAGCTGTTTTATCGATGTAGGTAGGAATGCTGCGCGAAGCCGGCCGGTAGTCGTGGCCCAGTACGGCGTTATATTTCAAAGGGTAGGCGAGCTTATAATAGCGGTAAGGCGGCACGTGGTTCCAGTTCAAGTACACCACATCGCCGGGCTGATACCGGTCATTTATGAACTGAAAAGCCTCCCGGAAGTACGATTTCTTATAGCCGCCAAACAATCCTGGGTCGGCTAGCTGGCGGGCCGAAGCCGCTAATGGCGGCAACAGCAGCAGCAGAGGTAGCACCCACTGCCAACTCGCTTTCACACGATTCCCAATAGCCGCGCAGCCACTGGCAATAAACAGAATAAACACCGGCGCCAGAAATACAATCAGACGCTCATACACCGGATACTTGCGTAGCGCCGAGGCAACCACCGTGAGCAGAATGGCAAACAGCAACACCAGAAACAGTTGCCGCTGCCGCCGAAAAAGCACAAAAGCACCCACCGCCAAACACCCCAGCGGCACGAGGCGCAACACCAGGCGCGGCAGCGTGCTGCCAAGGGTGCGCAGGTCTAGCAGCAGACCAAGGGGGTAGTCCAGCGCCATGTAGAGCTGGTAGAAAGGCCACCGCACAGCAGCCCGCGTAGCGGCTACGGGCATAAAGGCGTCCAGCGTTTCAAACCAATACACCAGCCAGCCCGACTCAGTATAGCGGCCCGTGAAGAGCAAATAGTTGAGCGCGAAGCTGAGCAGCCAAGCGGTAAATGGCACCAACTGTCGCCAGAAGCGCGGCCAGTCGCGGTGCCACAAGTGCCATAGGCTTAGGGCACCGGCAATGGCCATCAGTATAAAGATGCTGGCGTAGGAAAACCACACCAGCGCCGCCCCACCCACGGCCCACAGCAGCAATGGCCGCCATTGCTGCGCCGTATAAAAACGCAGGTAAAGATATAAGGCTACAACGGTAGCCAGCAGCTCGGCGCTATACTGCTTGATTTCGACGCTATGGTACACCAGCGGGGGTGCCAGCGCGAGCATGCCCATGGCCACAGCCGCACCCAGCGGCGACAGTACCCGGCGGCTGACCGGTACAAACAGCGCCAAAGCACCCAGCGAACAGAGCAGCGGAACCAGTCGCAACGCCATTTCCTGCTTACCAAAGAGCAGCACCGACAAGCGGCAGAGCCACAGAAACAGAATGGGGGCTTTCTGCTCGTATTCCAGTTCAGGCTGCGCTAGCCGCCCGAAATCCATCCGAATCAGGCTATTGGCCACGTACACTTCATCAATCCACAGCGAGCGGTTGTCGAAGAAGTGAAACAGCCGAAGAGCCACGCCACAGCCCAATAGCAGCCAAAAAACGACCTGCCAACTGAGCACGCGGTGGGTAGACCGCTGCCGGGAAAAATAAGTGCTGGTTGTAGGAGAAAAAGTAGTGCTTATGGCCATGAAGCGATGCTCAGAGGATACAGGTATAAATATTTCTGCTTGAAACGAGTAATATTTTATATGAGTTATATGCAAAAAATGGGTGTGTAGATCGTCGATTTACTACCCGCTGAAAGGTAGAAGAATGACAGCTTGCAGTCGATAGGCGCAGAATGCACACCTACCAAGCCGTCTGTCCAGCTCAGCAATAAGGGCTTCGGAATATGCAAAACGGAGATAATTGTTGCTATTTTTATATTGAACTGTATTATGACAATAATCGTAAATTATCCGCAATTCATACAAAACCGCCTGTTCATTGCCTACAAATCTACTACCTACGATACCCACAGTGAAGGCAGTTATATTCGATGTAGACGGGACGCTCTATGAGCAGTCCCGTCTGCGCCGCAAGATGCTGTATGCGCTGTTAGGCTATTATGCACTACGTCCCTGGCGTGCGCAGGAACTGTTAATTCTGAGCAAATTTCGGGCAGAGCGGGAAAAGCGCTCTGGTGCTGTTGGCCCCGATCTGGAAAATGCCCAGTATACGTGGTGCGCCGAAAAAGGCGGGTATTCCATTCCTAAAATTAAGCGCACAGTAGAGCAGTGGATATTTCGCAGCCCCAATCGGTATTTGGCGCAGTGCGTGTATCCGGGCACGCAGACCTTTTTTGAGACTCTACGGCAGCGCGGGGTTAAAATCGGTATTTACTCCGATTACGCCGCGCACGACAAGCTGGCGGCAATGGGCTTGCAGGCTGACATCGTAGTAAGCTCCACCGACCCCTTTATTGACCGCATGAAGCCGAACCCAGAAGGCCTGCTCTACATTGCTCAGCAACTAGAGGTAGCACCGGAAGAATGCCTGTTCATTGGCGACCGGCAAGAGTTAGATGGCGTGTGTGCAGAGCGCGCCAACATGCCCTACCGCATCGTGGACAAACAGCCGTTTGCCCAATTCGATTTCTATCACACTCTGAAAAATCAGTTGTTCCCCTCCACCAACTAGACTTATGGAAAACACTTTTATCCTTTCTGACACTGACAGTCAGGAGACAACTACGTTGCAGCCAGCGGGCCTACGCGACTACATCGCCATTGCACGACCCGATAACTGGGCTAAGAATGTCTTCATGATGCCGGGTGTACTGTTCGCCCTGCTTATTTACAGGCCAGGTCTTGACTCGCTTTTCGTGCTGAAGCTGGTGCTGGGCATTGTGAGCACCTGCCTGATAGCCTCGGCCAACTACGTCATCAACGAGTACCTAGACGCCGAGTTCGACAAGTTTCACCCCCTCAAGAAAAAGCGCACGTCGGTGGTGCGCGTGGTGAGTGCCAAGCTGGTGTATCTGGAGTGGGCCGGACTGGCCACCGTGGGCCTCACACTGGCCTACCAGATTTCTATGCAGTTTTTGCTGGTAGCGGCCTTTCTGCTGTTCATGGGCGTGATGTACAACGTGCGCCCCTTCCGCACTAAGGAGCGGGTGTTCCTAGATGTACTATCCGAGTCCATCAACAACCCTATTCGGTTTGCGCTGGGCTGGTTTATTGTGGCGCCGGCTCTCACCATCGGCACCATCAATTGGGCCGATCTGTTCCAGAGCCTACCCCCCTCCAGCATTCTGATTGCTTATTGGATGGGCGGCGCTTTCCTGATGGCCACCAAGCGTTTCGCAGAGTACCGCCTCATCGGCAACTCCGAGCTGGCCGGCCTGTACCGTCGCTCCTTTAAGTTCTACACCGAGCACAGCCTGCTGATTTCGATGTTCTTCTATGCCCTTACATCGGCTTTCTTCCTGGGTATTTTTCTGATCAAAAACCGGGTAGAGCTGCTAATTAGCTTCCCGTTCTTTGCGCTGCTATTTGCTTGGTACCTCCGCCTCGGGCTATTGCAGAATTCGCCGGTGCAAGGCTCCGAAAAATTGTATACTCGGAAGTGGTTTATGCTGTACGTTGTTTTGTTCTGCATTTTACTCACGGCTCTTATGTTTATAGACATTCCGTGGTTGCATTTATTCCTGCAGGAAACGTACTCGCTTAATTAATTCTGAAATTGCGGTAGTCAGGTTATTAAAATAAATGACCTGTATATAGTCAACCGATACAACATACTGGCGCCCCGTTAAGCTTAACGGAGCGCCAGTATGTTTTTACCCCAATAGCTCAGCCAGCGCCGCTATTTCCTGCCGTGCCTGCTGCACGGTGGGCTCTTGGCCAAATTCCCGGTCAACCCAACCAATAAAACCCGTTGCCAGGGCGGCCACGGCCTGGCGGCTGGTGCCAGGGGTAGCCGCCACAGGATAGTCGGCGAGGGGTAGGGCATCCTCTAGTCCCAGTGTGCCCAGCACATCCGATACAAAAGCCAGCGCGCACACGTGCAGTACCTGGTAAAGCAACACCAGCTCCGGTAAGCTTAGCGGGAGCCGCTCGCCGGCTTCCACTGCGCTCAGCCGCGTGGTAATGGCTTCTATGGCCGAGTCGGATAACGTGGTAAGTGAGGGTAGGGCTTTTAGAAAAGGGTGCGCTGAGGCCGCCGTGGTATGACGCAATTCCTGCGTGAGTAGCAGCGCCAAGCGCAACAATTGCAAACGCCCCTCATCGAAACCCAGGGTAGCGGCCGGTGGTAACGCCGGGCGCAGGCTGGCTTCGTGCTGCTCAAAAACCGCCTGTATCTGCTGCTGGCGGCGGCGCAGCGGTGCCAGGGCCGCCGGGCCACTCGGGCCGGCCAGAAACTGCTCTAGCGCATTTTCCAACTCAGCGCTAAGCTGTAGGCAATACGTGAAAAGGCTTTCCAATTCCTCATCCGAGAGTTGCATGTGCTGCCGCAGGTAGGCGCGCACTGCCGCGCCTAGCGGGCTGATTAGTGCCGCCCTACCCAGCAGTACATAGTCGTAGAAGCGGAGCGGCCGGGTGGCTATTGTTTCTTCCAGCTCGGCATTGGAGGCTAGCCCCGCCAGTTGGGCTACGGTAGGGGCATCTAGACGAGTGAGTGCGGTAATGGCTTCCTGAGCCGTTGCTGCCGCAGGCACTTGGAAAAAGTGCTGCGTAGCCATGCCCAGCGCAGATAAGGCTGGCGCTAGTTGGGCATAGGTAGTAGGCGGCAAAGGCCGCAGAGAGTGGTCAGGCGAGTGCGTGAAGGAAAGCATGTGCAAAGGTGGCGAAGAAGACTGAATTGTTGCTTCAGTATATCTTTTTAATAAATAAAAACATGGGTTATATATTTATTATTTACTCTTCTTTAATTAAAGCATGATATAAAATTGTAAAAATAAATTATAGTGAATAATATGAATTTATAGTGCTTTGTAACAGTTATTTATAATGATAAAAAGGCTGTGATGTGTAATTTTTATTTGGCAATGCGGTCTATTTAAATTGCATTTATATATTATTTTTTGTACCTTTGTATTATCAATTTTAAATAAATCATTCACCTAATTCATACACATGCACTATCAAATCAATTCTATCAAAAGTATTTCGGCTAAACAAGCAGCTACCCTCGAGCAGGAAGGCATTATGACGTCAGACGCGCTACTGCGCGCAGCACGTACACCCGCCGACCGCCGCGAGCTGGCCCGCAACACGGGTATCGAGGAAATGAAGATCTTTAAATGGGTAAACTACGCTGACTTGTCGCGTATCGACGGGCTGGAGCCTGGCCTGACCGCTCTCTTAGAGCAAGCCGGCATCACCACCATGCTCGATCTGCGGGGCCGCTCGCCGTTCAGCCTGCACAGCAAGCTCGTAGCCCTCAATAAGGAACACCAAGTAGTAAATGCTGTGCCTGATATGCTGCAAATGGCTGATATTGTGAATCATGCCAAGAGCCTGGAGCCAGAAGTTTCCTATCAATAAGTAATACGGGCACAGCTGTTGCCCTAGATCCCACCCAGCAGAAAACCGCGTTGGCGCTTCATATTCGAAACGCCAGCGCGGTTTTTTGTTTCATTTATACTATTGGTATTAGTAATGTATGTGCCGGTTGAAAAAATGCTAATGTAATGGGACAAATTACGGAATGGTGCTGTTCTATAGCCAACCACAATCCGCTTACCTTTGCATATGCGTGAACCCTTCCTCACTGGCGGCGACGAGCACTACGACGCCACGGACAAAGATATTGACAAGGCCCTGCGCCCGCTTAGCTTCGACGACTTTGCCGGACAGGACAAGGTAGTCGAGAACCTGAAAATCTTTGTGGCCGCCGCCAAACGCCGCGGCGATGCCCTCGACCATGTGCTGTTGCACGGACCTCCCGGCCTGGGCAAAACCACGCTGTCGCACATCATTGCCAACGAGTTGGGCGCAGGCATTAAAATGACCAGCGGCCCAGTGCTCGACAAGCCCAGCGACCTAGCCGGCTTGCTCACCAACCTCGACCCACACGACGTACTCTTCATCGACGAGATTCACCGCCTTAACCCGGTGGTAGAAGAATACCTGTACTCGGCTATGGAGGACTACCGCATCGACATCATGCTCGATTCGGGTCCGAATGCGCGCTCGGTGCAGATTTCGTTGTCGCCCTTCACGCTCATTGGTGCTACTACCCGTTCAGGCTTGCTCACGTCGCCGTTGCGGGCACGTTTCGGCATCAATTCGCGCCTGGAATATTACGACGCCAAGCTGCTGACCAGCATTGTGCAGCGTTCAGCCGAAATCCTGGGTACGCCGATTTATGAGGATGCGGCCTATGAAATTGCGCGCCGCTCACGCGGTACGCCCCGTATTGCCAACAATCTGCTGCGCCGCACCCGCGACTTCGCCCAGATTAAGGGAACAGGCACCATCACCGTCGATATTGCCCAATTTGCTCTCAACGCCCTCGACGTAGACGCCCGCGGCCTCGACGATATGGACAAGCGCATCCTGAGCACCATCATCGACAAGTTCAAAGGTGGCCCGGTGGGCATCAGCACCATTGCCACGGCTTGCGGTGAAGAAGGCGAAACCATTGAGGAAGTGTACGAACCGTTCCTGATTCAGGAAGGCTACATCAAGCGTACTTCCCGCGGCCGCGAGGCCACCGAAGCTGCCTACTTGCATTTGGGTAGGCAAATGCCTCAGCATTTGCGCGGCAATACGAGTACGGGGGAGTTGTTTAGTTGATCTGCACGCTCAGGTACTAGTCAAAAAGCGCTCTAAAATAGTATGACAAGCTATTTTAGAGCGCTTTTATGTGTTAAGGATGTTAATTAGCACAGATCACCGTGTCGAATACAGTTATATACGTCAGTGACTGCTAAACTAAAATTCGGATCATACGCAGACTATCTTGTCGCTAAGAAGAACACCTGTAAACTGGTATCGTAAAATCAAAAACATAGCGATGCAAAACCAAGAATTAATCACTAAAGCGTACGCTGCTTTCAATGCTCGGGATATTGACGCGGCGCTTACAACCATGCATTCTGAGGTTCAGTGGCCTAAGGCGTTTGAAGGAGGCTATGTGAGTGGCCATGCGGCTATTCGGGGTTATTGGACACGCCAATGGTCGGAAATAAACCCTAGGGTTGAGCCAGTTGAATGCACGGCCAGACAAGATGGAACCCTGGAAGTTACCGTTCACCAGGTAGTCAGGGACTTGCAGGATAAACTGCTATTTGATGGAGTAGTGAAGCATATATACACGTTGCAGCAGGGTCTACTACGTCGCATGGACATCGAACTAACCTAAGGTAGATGTTGCTGACCGGAACGGGAAAACTGGTTTTGCTTTTGGAACGCTTCACCACTGGTGGGGCGTTTCGGCTTTTCAGCCGACCTTTGTTATCCTCATGCTTCCTACCGCTCAGTATACTGCCTTCATTAAACGCCGCGCTGCCGAATTGGGCTTTATGTACTGCGGTATCTCGAAGGCGGAGTTTCTGGAAGAGGAAGCGCCGCGGCTGGAAAACTGGCTCAACCGCAACGCCCACGGCAAAATGGCCTACATGGCCAACCACTTCGACAAGCGCCTCGATCCGCGCCTGCTGGTAGAGGGCGCCAAATCAGTGGTGTCGCTGCTGCTGAATTACTACCCCGCCGAGGAAGACCAGCAGCCCGACGGCCCAGACGCGCTCAAAATTAGCAAGTACGCCTACGGCCGGGATTATCATTTTGTCATCAAGGATAAGCTGAAAACCTTGCTGGCTGATATCCAGCAGGAGGTAGGGGAGGTAGGCGGGCGCGTGTTCGTGGATTCGGCGCCGGTGATGGATAAGGTGTGGGCCAAAAAAAGCGGCTTGGGGTGGGTAGGAAAAAGCAGTAATCTAATCCGACCTGGCACCGGCAGCTTTTTCTTCATTGCTGAGCTGATTTTGGACTTAGAACTGGACTATGACGGCCCCATCAAAGACTACTGCGGCACCTGCACCAAGTGCGTGGATGCCTGCCCGACGGGTGCCATCACGGAGCCCTACGTGGTAGATGGCAGCAAGTGCATCAGCTACTTCACCATCGAGCTAAAAGACCAGATACCGCAGGAAGTAGCCGGTAAATTTGGCAATTGGGTGTTTGGCTGCGACATCTGCCAGGATGTGTGCCCCTGGAACCGTTTTGCCCAGGCGCACAACGAGCCGCAGTTTCAGGCGCACCCGCAGTTCAAGCACCTGCGCGCTACTGACTGGCAGGAAATCACGCATGAGCTATTTTCTGAGCTGTTTCGGCAATCGGCAGTGAAGCGCACGGGCTATGCGGGCTTGCAGCGCAACATCCTGTTTGTAACGCAAACCGCCGATGCTGGGGCATCGGCGGGTAGGGGGGTGGCGGAATCAGATGGCTAGTTGACCAAAGGCGCGATTTAGAATAACGCGGTAGACTTTGGCAAACTGGGCGTAGCACCATTCCTTAAACTGGGCTACTTCTTCGGGTAGTATCGTGCGAAGCGCTTTGCGTAGCTCCTTTTCAAATAAAAACTTGTCGAAACTAACCTTGGATAGGATGGTTTTGGTGTACTCTAACATGGTGGGTGGTTTTCAATAGCGGGTGGATTACTGGGTGGGGAGGGCGAACCGTTATACGAACAAGCGTTAGGTAGAGTGGTAATTTATGCAAGGCTAATTGCTAACCATCAGACAATCCGGAAATTAAATTTTAAAGCCACAAAAAAGGGACGCCATACACGTCCCTTTTTTGTGGCTTTATCTTGAAAAACCGCCTTTTTGCTATATTCTAGTATATAAATAGGTCTGCTAAATTGCTGGCGGTAGTGGCCGTCATGGGCTCATCGAAAGCGGCTTGCACTTTCTGTAAGGCGGTCTGCCCTACCCCCGCTGCATCAATGGGTAATTGATCGAACGGAATGGTTTGACCGGCTACGCGCTGGGTGGTGTTTTCCTCGCCCGCATACACGGCATCGGTCAGGCCAGCCGTCGTGATGGATTGGTCTGTGGGGCTGACCCAAGGCTTTACGGTGGCGTTGCGGTTGCGGCGCAGGGTCCGGATGTGGGCCGCGTGCCGGGCCTCTACCGAGTGAATTCGAGCGGCCGCAGTTAGAAACACCCGGTCGCTTTGCACAGTGGCAAGTTGGCCTTTGTAGGCGCGAACTCCGGTGTCTTCCAACAATTGAGCTACTTGCAAGAACGTGTCGAAGTTGCTGAATACGTCGGCAAACGGTGCGCTCTGCGTACCGTTTTTACTACCCGTAAAATCGAAGTTAAGGTTGGTAGGTATATCAGCGCCGGATGCCTGGAGCGCCCGCGTGAGGAAGGCAACGTGCTGCTGCTCGTGCTGCTGCACCGTAACAATACCCGGCCGCAAATCAGCAGGAATAAACCCGGCAGGCACGGCGGGCGTGTTGGGTACTAAACCCAGCGCCCGCGAATAAAAGTTGTTTTCGAGCAGCTCCAGGGTAAGCGCTAGCGAAAGCGAGTCGGTAATGGTTTGTGCTCCACGCCCGTAGGCCTGGCGCAGCGCCGAGCCCAGCACTAGAGGCGCCGTGGCTACGGCCGCCTTGCCGGTGAGGGAGCCCAAGCGGGTAAGAGCTTCGCGGCGCGAGCCCAGCCGAGCAAGCAGTTCCGGATCGGCTTCGGTCAGGTTGACCAGTAGTTTTAAAATATTCATACGCGAAAGGGCAGACGAGACTAAGCTAAAGCGGCTGTATCGGAAGTAACAACGGTTACTTTGAAGTAGGGGACCAGTTCCGTAACCACTGCCGATGGAGCCAGCATGATATCAAGTCCAGCCAAGTCGCCGCTATTGCTTACTACATCGGTACCGGCAAAAGAGCCAGATACCTCCAGGTCGCGCACGTAGGCGGCGTGGCGGGCCTTCACGGAGGCAATCTTACCCGCAAATAGCAAGTACTCCTTACCAGTATTATCCGTGGAGAATCGCACGACAACGTCGTTATAGGCCGCTACGGTCAAATCCTCGAATTTTTTAGCCGCAGCCAGCACGCCGGCACGAGTAGTAAGAGTAAGGGTAGCAAACGTGAAGTCTAGTGGGGCAATTCCGTTGGCGCCTAACAGATACTTGTACGACTCTGTATAGATCAACTCATGGTCGCGCAGATCGGTGAAGCCAGCCTGTTCCGCTGTCGTCATACCCGTAGGGAAAGCCGCTACCACTGCCTGATAAAAAGCCAGCGTTAACTGGTGTAGGCTATACAAATAGTTGAATACAACATTGTTGGCAGTGATGTTCCGTACGTTATTGGTATAGGACAGCTGAGGCGTGACAGGCGTAGCAGGCGTGTTTTCATCATCATCGTCACTGCAACCCGCCAGTACCAGCGTAGAGGTAGCAACCGTTGCGCCTGCCGCCCGCAAAAACGTACGACGTGGCAGGGGAGTAGATGTGAAGAAAGGAGTAAGCTTATCGGACATACACAAAGGCGAAACAGGCTTTCAACGCAGATTCACTATAAATCTGATATAGGCGCTGGTAAAGTTACTTAGTTCCGACTGAATAGCGGATGGAACCCACAAAAAGCACAAAAGGGTACGCCACGCGGCATACCCTTTTATATAGTCTCTTTCCTAAAGATTAGGCGAAGAAGGTACTACCCGTTACTGTGAAAGTGCTAGCAATGGTTAGCACTGTTGGTACAGGTAGGGGCTCGTCGAACGCTTCCGAGAAAGCCGAAGCTGGGAAATTCAGCGAAGCCAAAGTGGATTGCAAATTCACGCCGCCCTGAGTTACGTTATCTTCAGCAGGGAACGTGATACCCGCTGGAGTATAGGCTGGGGCATTACCAGCACCATAAATGGCAGCAGTCTGTGCAGGTGAAGCTCCACCACCGTCTTGGCCCGAAATCCAGCTCTTAGGTGAGGTGGTTGGGTCAGTGCCAGCAGCTACTGTAGCAGGAGCCGTACTCATAGCACCAGCACGTCGCATAGCACGCAGACGAGCAGCGTGACGAGCCTCTACCGAGTGAATATTGAGCGCTGCTGTCAAGATATCATCATTCGAAGCTAGATAAGGAGCACCACCCTTATATGCACGAACGCCAGTGTCTTCCAAAGACTGAGCTACAGCTAGAAATGTTGCTGGGTTGGAAAATACATCCGCAAAGGGGCCGTTGCCATTACCTTTGCCGCCCGTAAAGTCGAACTGCGACACCATTGGGGCAGTAATAGGAGTAGCACCTGCTTTCTTAAGAGCATCAGTTAGGAAATTCACGTGGTTGTTTTCGTCCGTGCGAATTTTCAGCAGAGCAGCTACATTCTGAGCACTCATTTTTCCACGCAAAGAAGTCTGAGCAGCCGAGGTTGTATTATTGCCAATAGTGCCGTCACCCTGCAAACCAATATTGTAGAAGTAAGCCTCTAAGTATTCCAGCTTCAACGCGAAGTTAAGTACATCTGGTATAGAGGGAGCACTCGTAGTTTGACCGTATGCTTTATTGAAAATGGAGCCCATTGCTAAAGGCAAAGCAGCGGCTGTCATCTTTTTGCCGAAGCCAGTCATGTGTTTAAATACACGCCGACGGGAATCGAAACGTTCGAAAACTTCTGGATCAGTCTTCTCGATTTCGGATAGTATTTGGAAGAAGTTCATAT
This sequence comes from Hymenobacter profundi, assembly GCF_019334315.1. Taxonomy (GTDB): domain Bacteria; phylum Bacteroidota; class Bacteroidia; order Cytophagales; family Hymenobacteraceae; genus Hymenobacter; species Hymenobacter profundi. The sequence continues at coordinate 24,887 of NZ_JAHWGL010000037.1, read as the reverse complement.
TGAAGGCAAATTTTAGATAGGAGAAAGGATACTGTGTAGATTACACAAGGTTGGAAACATTGAGTTTCGAGCCCTCCTTCAAATACTGATTGGCTGCTGCTACCACTTCTGTCGGAGTTTTAGAAATCTCCAAGCCGTTTGTGCCAATGGTTACTACGTCAGAATCAACAAACGAGCCTTCCAATACCAAGTCGCGAATCAAGGATGCATGACGGGCCTCTACAGATACAATCTTGCCGGCAATAACCAAGTACTGTAGTCCGGTGGCATCAGTAGCTATATAGCGTCCAGCACCATTATAAGCAGCTACTCCCAAGTCTTCAAACGTTTTGGCTGCTCCTAATACAGAAGCACGTGAGTTGAAATCAATGGCAGAAAAATCAGGCTCTAGTGCCTTGATGGCATTAGTACCCAACGCAGCCTTGAAAAATTCGCGGTGAATCACTTCGTGGTAATACAGGTCGTCCAGAATCTGCTTTTCAGCGGTGCCTGATGCCAAACCTTTATAATACGTACCTTCCCGAAGGCTAGTGTAGAAACCAGCTTCAAGTTGTTCCAAAGCATAAGCGTAGTTCAAAACGCCAAGGCTGCTAGAGCCAACATCCACCATGTTAGGCATAGAGGTGTTGTCGCTGTCATCGTTGCAACCAGCTAGTGCTAGAGCGGTTATACCGGCAGTAGCGCCAGCATACATGAAAAAAGAACGACGCTTAATGGGGGCATACAGCGGCTTAGTGAAGCCCACTTCGTCTTCACCTGGTTTGATAATGTTGGACATAAAAAAGGAAGTTTGGGTGAAACAGGGGAGCTAGGGCAATAACAGAGCTACGACAGATATTTCCTGCCTTTCTTCAAATATTGGATTTCCCGGAAGCTTATTATTTGATGTGATTTACGGCTGATATTGTAAAATGGATTGGTTAATGGTACTTTTTTTTGTTCAATTCCTTTCGAATGGACCATTTGCTGCCTGTCAGCGTGTTGTGCAAGGTTTTAACTGAATAATCCGGCTGTTACACCAACTGCCGAACGGAAATTGCCAGCAGTAGCTTTTACTGCATCTGCGTTTAATAGCTCGTCAAAATATTCCGCTGCCGCTGCTACCGCGAGCGAGAGTAAAGCCTGCGGGAGGTTCTGTACGTTGATGCTGGCTTGCGTCACATTGCTATAAGTTACTCAGTAGAAAAGCTGTGCATCGCATTCTGGTCCGAGAGACTATGCACAAACCCTTCTTTGGCAGTAGGCTGTCAGTTTTGCCTAAATTTGCGCGTGATACGACTCCAAGCTCTTCTCTGCTTTCTGCTGTTGCTGCTCGCAGAAACAAGCCGTGCGCAAGCTGTTCCGCCTGCCACTAGTACAGGCCAGGCGGTGGTGGTGCTGGGCCGCACGGAGTTTCCGATCAACGAATACTTCACCATCAGCTTCACCCTACGGGGGGCACCGCTAGACCGCTATTCGGCTTTTCCGGATATCGAGGGATTCAAGAAAAGCGGTAAGCTGAACACCACGACCACGCGCACGGTAGGCGGGCAGAGTTCAATTGAACTGACTATTACGCAGCGGTACGCCGCCTACCAGGAAGGAGAGTTCGAACTACCGCCCTTCACAATTACCGTGAACGGCAACCCCATCCGCTCGCCCGGCGCTACCCTGGAGGTAGGGCCACAACAAACAGCCACTACCCCGCCCGCCACCGGTACTAACCCCAATAACCAGCCCCTGCAAGGTATTGGGTTGCTGGATGAACTGTTCGGGAAGCCCAAGCCCGACGCGTACGTAGAGCCGAAAGACCACGCGTTTCTGGCGCTGGTAGCCGATAAGAGCAGCGTGTACGTAGGCGAAGGCGTGCACGTGAGCATGTATTTCTATCTCACGCCAGCCGACCAGGGCCTGCTAGACTTCTATAATTTTGCCGGTCAGCTGCCGGGCATCATGCAGCAATTGCAGCAGCGCACGGCCTGGGAAGAGCATTTCGAGGATCAGGAAATAACTCCCGAAACCATAACGGTAGGAGGTAAAAGCTACCTGCGCTACCGTCTCTACGAAACGGAACTGTATCCTCTGACGGCTGAGGCGTTGCGCTTCCCCATTATTTCGCTGCAAATGGTGAAATACAAAGTAGCAAAGGACCCCACTGCCGACCCCACCGACCGCCTGGAAGGCTACAAAACCTACTTCACTGAACCGTTGATCATAGCGGTAAAGCCCCTACCGCCTCACCCCCTGCGCGACCAGGTAGCCGTGGGGCGCTATCAGTTGCGCGAGGCCATCGACCGCACTACGTTTCAGGTAGGGCAGACCTTCACGTATACATTCTCGGTAGAAGGAGAGGGAAATCTGGCCACGTTATCGGCGCCTACCCTGCGGCCTCAGCCTGGGGTAGAGCTCTACGGACCGGATATTCAGCAAGATCTAACGCGCCAGAGTGGGCGGGTAGGCGGGCGCAAGCGGTTTACGTATCGGCTGGTGCCCCGCCAGCCGGGCCCGCTGCTGCTCGATAGTCTGCTCACGCTGGTGTACTTCAACTTGGCTACGGCGCGCTACGATACGTTGCGTCCGCAACTGGTTGTATCCGTGCAGGATGCGCCCCAGAAAGCTGCGTTTCGCCCTCGTCCCGACGACCCTTTCTACACGGAAGCCCTGCAAGCAGCCGACAACACGTTGCAGCCCTTGGATGCCTACCGTGATGTGCGTCGCTACGCCAATATAGTGCTTGTGCTGTTGCTGGGCCTGGCGGGTTTTGGCTGGTGGCGGGGAGGCCGACAAGGGGCCGCGTAGCAGGATTAACAGGGAATTGCGTGCGCTAATGAGGGCTTTTGCTGACCTTTACGGTCAACAGAACTGCGTATTGCTCATTCCTTACCTGCTTACTACTCACTGCTACCCTATGGCTAATTCCTTCGGCACCCTCTTCCGCATCACCACCTTCGGCGAATCGCACGGCGTGGGTATTGGCGTTACCATCGACGGCTGTCCGGCCGGTTTGGCAGTGGATGTAGCGGAAATTCAGGCGGCGCTAGACCGGCGCCGGCCCGGCCAGTCGGACCTAACGACCCCGCGCAAGGAGGCTGACCAGGTAGAGGTGCTTTCGGGGCTGTTTGGCGGTATGACGACGGGCACGCCCATCGGCCTGCTCATCCGCAACCAGGACCAAGCCAGCCACGACTACTCCCACATCGAGCACGCCTACCGCCCTTCGCACGCCGATTATACCTACGACCAGAAGTACGGTCGGCGCGACTACCGGGGCGGCGGCCGCAGTTCGGCCCGCGAAACGGCCGCCCGCGTGGCGGCTGGAGTAATAGCGCAGAAATTCCTGGCGCACTATGGTATCGAGGTGGCTAGCTATGTGTCGCAGGTAGGGGCCGTGGCCGTGCCGGTGAGCTACGAGGAGCTGAATTTGGGTTTAATTGACTCCAACCCCGTACGCTGCCCGCACCCCGAAACGGCCGAGCGCATGGCCACGCTCATCCGCCAAACCCGCGACCGACACGACACGGTAGGCGGCATCGTGACGGGGGTAGTGCGCCACGTGCCCACGGGCTTGGGCGAGCCGGTATTCGACAAGCTGCACGCCGAGTTGGGGAAAGCTATGCTGAGCATCAACGCCGTGAAGGGCTTTGAGTACGGCTCGGGCTTTGCCGGCACGTTGCTATTCGGCTCCGAACACAACGACCAGTTTTACACTAATGAAGCTGGTGAAGTGCGCACTCGCACCAATCATTCGGGTGGAATCCAAGGCGGTATCAGCAACGGGCAGGATATTTACTTCCGGGTGGCTTTCAAACCCGTCGCCACCATTCTGCAACCCCAGCAAACCATCAACGACCAAGGCGAGGAAATCAGCCTGGCTGGCAAAGGTCGTCACGACCCTTGCGTACTACCCCGCGCCGTACCCATCGTAGATGCCATGACTAGCCTCGTGCTAGCCGATATGATTTTGCGGGCACGGGCAAATAAGGTAGGTGAGGTGTCTTAAAGTAGGAGGGTTTTGAGGGAAGGAGGGTGTGAGGTAAGAAGAAAAGCGTCTGCCATCCTGAGCTTGCGAAGGACCTTGTCACGGTAGAACGACCATCGTAGCAACGACTCGTTCAACTGGTAAATCGCAAGCGCAGGATGACACATTTGCTGCCGCTCCTACCTTCTTACCCTGAAGATACCCTCACTCACTAATCCACTTATAAGGTGCAACCTGCCGGGGTAAAGCGGCCAGATTCACATCCGGTGATACCAGCGGCCGCGGTGCCTGCCCGTTGAGCCGTACCAGTGATATGGCGTGCACTGCCACCGGTTCGAGGCCGCGCTGCTGGTAGTCGCGGGCCAGGAAATGGGCGAACTGCAACAGCGCATCGGGGTTGCTGAGCAGGTAGTGCTGCTGCCGGGGCGTGAGGTAACGAAGAGGGTCTACAATATCGAGCTGGCCATTGAGGCGACGCACGTGGTAGTACACGCTGCCGGTTTTGCTGCGCAGCATCATGTGCCAAGCAAATTGGTGGCCTTCCTCGGTCCAGTGCACGTCGCCAGGATAGAGTAGGTAGCGCAGCGGCACCAGCAGCTGCACCACAAGGTAGAACGCCAAAAACGTGAGCAGCACGGGCGCCGTGCGTGGGATAATTGGCTTGGCTGAAAGTGCGGGCAACGGCACGCGGGCGGCCAGCCAACTACGAAGCTTTGGGGTTTGGCGAGGCCAATTGGGAGGTAGGAAGAGGCACACCGTCAGCCCCAGCGAAAACCACGGAAACGTGCCCAGCCCAAACACCAGCACATTAGACAGGTGAAAAAACGCTGCCGCTGCTAAGGCCAGAAGTCGGGTGCGGCGCCATAGCAGCAGCAGCACCAGCAGCAGATCGAAGGCCAGACCGGCGCGGCTCATCCAGACCGGTAACCACGGTTGCGCCAGCAGCGGCCCGATGAGGAAATAATGCGCTTTGGGAGCCAGCCAGATGCGAAGCGAGGCGCCCGCCCACCAGTCGGGATTCAGCTTAGCTAGGCCAGCAAAGAAATACACCAATCCCAGTTGCAGTTGCAGCAGCCAACGCGTCCAGACGGGCGTGGTGGTAGAAGCGGTAGTGCGGCCGGCGCGCACATCGGCAGACGCGGCACAGTGGGCTGGCGTGAGAGCCAGCAGCCCCGCCAGCAAGGAATAGAGGTAGAAATGATTGATATAGCGCGTTTGCTCGGCCAGAAACAGCCAGGTAAAGGCCAGGCACAACGCAGGCGCCGTAAACCGAAAACGCCAACCGGCCGCCACCGCTACGCCCAGCCCAATAATGAGCAAGTGCAGCCCTATCATACCGACTGGGGGTAGGGTGGGCAGCCAGGTGAAAAAGAGGTAGGAAAAGTGAAAAGCCGGCTCGGTGTACTCGCGGATGTAGCCCAGCGCTAAGCTGCCTGCCACCTCCAGCGCCAACAAGGACCCAATTAGCACGCGAGCTACTACCAGCCAGGCAATATCAATGGGGCGAAATAGGGTGGCAGTCCAGGAACGCATTCAACCAAACGCTAGAACAGGAAGTAGGCTACTAGGCTACATCCAATACAACAACACGCTCACCAAGGCTAGCACCGGCAGCAGGTAGACCAAGGAATAGCGGAAAATATACTGGAAAAACGCTGGCATATCGATTCCCTCGTCACGAGCAATGGAGCGCACCAAGAAGTTGGGGCCATTGCCGATGTAGGTAAGACCGCCAAATAGCACCGCCCCACTGGAAATAGCGCGCAGCAGCGGCATGGTAGCGGGGTCGTAGGCGAAGGCGGCCACGGAGGCTACCTTGTTGAATTCCAGCTCGTGCCCGGCCATACTCAACGATACCAGGCTGGCATAGGTAGGGGCGTTGTCGAGGAAGGCAGAAAGCAAGCCAGTTACCCAGTACAGCACGGCTGGCGTGAGGCGCGTGGCGATGGCCGGGTCGGAAGCTACGCGGGATGCCAGTTGCAGGGCGGGCATCATGGTCAGGAAAATGCCGAAAAACAGAAACCCTACCTCATAAATAGGCCCAAACGTGAAATGGTTGCCCGTGAGGGCACGGCCGGTAGCTGTGCGGTAGCAGCCCCAGGCAGCCAGTAGCTGCACCGTTTCCCGCACAAACGACACGTTCACCCCAGCAATGCTCAGGGTAGGAATCCAAGGAAACTGTTGCGGATCTATGAATACGCTAATCAGTACAACGACCAGCCAGATCAGGTTGTAGCGCCCATGAAACTCCAGCAGTGGCAGTCCGCCCTCGCGCCGGATCTGCTCCTGCTCCTCGCGCGAGAAGCGGCTTGGGTAGGGGATACGGCGGTCAATCAACCAGAAAATCAGCAGCAGTGCGCTGTTGGCTACCACCCAAGGTAGGGCCAAGTGCAAGGACGTCCAGATAAACGGGACGCCGCGCAGAAAGCCAATGAACAAAGGTGGGTCGCCAAGTGGAGTGAGTAGCCCACCTACGTTGCTGACAATGAAGATAAAGAAGACGATATGGTAAGGCTTGATGCGTTCGTCGTTGAGACGGATAAACGGCCTGATAAGCACCAGCGAAGCACCAGTAGTACCTATCAAGCTGGCCAGCACCGCACCAATGATCAGCAGAATAACGTTGCGTTGAGGAGTTCCCTGCAAACCGATGTTCAGGTACATCGTGCCGCCCACCACGTACAACGACGCCAGCAACGTTACGAAGGAGAAATATTCAGCGAGGGTTTCAACGGCCATGTGCCAGTCGTGGCGGACAAAGCCGTAGTAAAGCAGCATCAGCAGACCCAGCGCCACGGCAATGCGGGCATAGTTACGTTCCCAGAAATGCGGAAACAACAAGGGGCCAGAGGCAATGAGCCCAAGCAAACTAACAAAAGGTATCAGCAGCCAAGGAGCAACGGCTGGCATGTGCACGGCGAGTAGGAGAGAGGCAGAGAAAAAAGGCAATAGTGAAAACGCTAGGTGAAAGACAAAAGTAGCCCACCGGCCATCGGCAAGCGCAAGATGGTCGGTGGGGAGCTAAAAGAGGAGGGGAGTTGTTACCTTTATAACATCTACGGCTCCGATTGGTTGTAGATGCAATGGATTTGGCGAAATTAGCCAAAAGACATTCTTTTTTACTTCGCAACGCCTTACGTATCAATTGCCTTATGAATACCACTCCTGCCGCCTCGCCGGTTTCCATCTACGCCGAAGCCAGCCCCAATCCTGAGTCCATGAAGTTTGTGCTTAACGCCACGCTACTCAGCGACGGCGTGAGCGTGGACTATCCCAACGTGGAAGCTGCTGCCAATTCGCCGTTGGCTCAGGAGCTGTTCAACTTCGACTATGTAGGCCGCGTGTTTATTGCGGCCAACTTCGTCACCATCACCAAAACCACCGAACACCAGTGGACTCAGCTCATTCCCGAGCTGCGCACCTTCCTGAAGTCGTACGTGGAGGCAAATGGCCCCATCTTCACGGTAGATCCCGCCGAGGAGCAGCGCGCCGCCCAGCAAGCCGCCGCCACCGGCGACCACTCGGAGCAAGACCAGCAAACCAGTCAGAAAATTATCGACCTGCTGGACAATTACGTGCGCCCCGCTGTAGAGCAGGATGGTGGCAACATCACCTTCAAGAGCTACAACCAAGGTGTAGTGACCGTGAATCTGCAAGGCTCGTGCTCGGGCTGCCCCTCGGCCACTGTTACGCTGAAATCGGGTATCGAGAACCTGCTCAAGCGCATGGTTCCTGAGGTAACGGAGGTAGTAGCCGAAGGCGTTACCGTATAATATTCGCAGATTTTGCAGCGGCATACTTTATAAGTGGTGTCGCCAACGCAAAAGGGCGGTTTGACTAACAGTCAAACCGCCCTTTTGCGTTGATAGATATGTAGTTACTGATTTTGCGTAAAATGCGAAAAAGAACTACACTGTTACGCTATGAAACAGATGAATCTGCTCATTCTGGTTGTTGGGCTGTTGCTTGGTAGCTGCACGAGTAACCCACGTTCAGAGGTAAAACAAAAGGCTATTTCTGCCCAGCGCCCTAACATCATTTTGCTGCTGGTAGACGACATGGGCTTTGCCGATGTGGGCTGCTACGGCGGCACGTTTGTGCCTACCCCCAACATCGACCGGCTGGCGGCCGAAGGCATCAAGTTTACGCAGTATTACAGCGCCGCGCCCATTTGCTCGCCCTCAAGAGTAGGACTAACCACGGGCTCGGCGCCGGGGAAGTTTAACATCACGTCGTTTCTGGATACGCGCCGGCACAACCGGCAGTGCGAGCAGGCCGATTTTCTGGTGGCCGATGCGCCCTCGGTGGCTCGGCAGTTGCAAGCCGCTGGCTACGCCACCGCCCACTTTGGCAAGTGGCACATGGGTGGCGGCCGCGACGTAGACAATGCGCCCGGTATCCTACGCTACGGCTTCGATGCCTACGCCAGCACCTACGAAAGCCCCGACCCCGACCCGCTGCTGACCTCTACCAACTGGATCTGGGCGCGCACCGACAGCATCAAGCGCTGGCGCCGCACCGAGTATTTCGTTGACAAAACACTGGCCTTCCTCAAGAGCCACCCCAACCAGCCCTGCTACATCAACCTCTGGCCCGACGACGTGCATACGCCCTGGGTGCCCGACGAATCCACCCTCGACACCCACCCCAACGGCACCGAAAAGCCTCGGGAGTTTAAGGGGGTGCTAGCCGAGCTGGACCGGCAGGTAGGCCGCCTGCTGGCGGGTCTGCGCGAGCAGGGCATAGACGATAACACGCTCATCATCTTTACCAGCGACAACGGCCCGTTGCCGAATTTCGATGGGAGCCGGGCCACGCCTTACCGGGGTAGCAAGCTTTCGTTGTACGAAGGGGGTATCCGGATGCCGTTTATTGTGCGCTACCCGGCCCGTACCCCGGCGGGGCGGGTAGACCAGCAGTCGGTGCTAAGTGCTACGGATTTGTTCCCTTCGTTTGTGACGCTGGCGGGTGGGGCAAGCAGCCCGCAACCCCGCACCGATGGCGAAGACGTGACGCCCGCCCTCTTAGGCAAGCCGCACTCGCACACGGCGCCGCTGTTCTGGGAGTATGGCCGCAACAGTAAGTCGTTCCGCTACCCCCTCGGCCGCGACCGAAGTCCCAACTTGGCCATGCGCCAGGATAATTGGAAGCTCTTACTCAACGACGACGGCTCCCAGCTGGAGCTATACGACCTCGCCCGAGACCCTAAAGAGGTAACCAATGTTGCCGCCCAACACCCCACCGTGGCTGCCAATATGCGGCAGCAAATCCTAGCGTGGCGCGCCGCCCTACCCGCTCCCCCAGAAGCGCCATTAGCAAAGTAAAGTGCTCTGAAAGTAGCCCAGAAATAGGATAAGAATACACACAAAGAAGCCCGGCCAAGCGGCCGGGCTTCTTTGTGTGTACCGAGTAGGTTTCTTCAACTCAGCGAAATCCAGATAATCAGCAAAATCTGCGATCATACGTTGGAGGTCGACAGCTTGGGTGCGCCTGTATCGCCAATGTGCGTGGAGATGTCGGTGCCCCGCTCGCGAGCCTCTTTGCGGCCGTAGGTGTCGAGGATAATGGGGGTAGCAATGAACAGCGACGAGTACGTACCGAACACAATGCCTACCAGCATGGCAAATGAGAACGAACGTAGCGTTTCGCCCCCGAAGATGTAGAGCACCAGCACTACCAGGAATACGGTAGTAGAGGTAATCATGGTGCGGGAGAACGTGCTGTTCAAGGCTGGGTTAGCAACCTGGGCAAACGTGAGGTGCGGGTTTTCGCGCAAGTATTCCCGGATACGGTCGAAGATTACCACCGTATCGTTCATCGAGAAGCCCAGCACCGTAAGCACGGCCGCCACGAAAATCTGGTCCATCTCATAGTTCAGACCAAACAGGCGAGCGATAGGGTAGCAGGCAATAACCAGCAGCGCATCGTGGAACAGGGCGATAACCGCAGCCATCGAGTACTGCCAGCGCGAGAAGCGCAGCAACACGTACACGAAGATGCCTAGCAGCGTTAGGCCCAAGCTGAGCACCGAGGTCTTCTTAATGTCGTCGGCAATGGTAGCACCTACCTTAGAAGTAGATTTGATAACGGGTGCGTCGCCGCTGAAATCCTTCTTCAAGCCATTCAACAGGGTGGTTTCCACCTTTTTGTCGGCAGTTACGCTTTCATCATCGGCAAGGTAGCCAGTGGTGATGCGCAGGCGGTTGGGAGTACCGAAGGTTTTCACCTCCGTGCCGCTGCCACCAAAGTCGGCCACCAGTGCATCGTGCACTTTAGAAGCGTCCATGGCTTTGTTGAAGTCTACCACGTAGGCGCGGCCACCGCGGAAGTCTACACCCAGGTTGGGGCCGCCTTGGATGGCCATCAGCACGAAGCCTACTACGATTACTACCGTCGAGAAAGCGTAGGCGATTTTGCGCTTGCCCACGATATCGAAGTTCACGTTGGTGAACAGCTTGCGCGAGAGGAAGGTAGAGAAGGTGATTTTGCTCGTCTCTTTGCCTTTCACCAGCCACTCAATAATGAGGCGTGACACGTACACGGCCGACAGGAACGAGGTGAAAATACCGATCAGCAGCGTAACGGCGAAGTTCTGAACCGGACCCGTACCGAAGATAAACAGCGTGAGGGCGATGATGAGCGTGGTTACGTTGGAGTCGAAGATGGCCGAGAAAGCGCGTGAGTAGCCCGCGTTGATGGCATCCTTCAGCAAATGGCCATGGTCGAGTTCTTCCCGAATACGCTCGAAAATCAGCACGTTGGCGTCAATCGACGAAGCGAATACAAGAATCAAACCGGCAATACCGGGCAGCGTAAGGGCAAACTGGAACTGAGCCAGAATACCCAGGATCAGAAAGATGTTGAACAGCAGCGAGGCATCGGCTACCAAGCCAGCGCGACCATAGTACAGCGCCATGAAGCCCATGATAATCAGCAGACCAGCTACCGACGAGTACAGACCCTGGTTGATGGCTTCCTGACCCAGCGACGGACCTACTACAGCTTCTTCCACAATGCGGGTAGGAGCGGGCAGCTTACCGGCTTTCAGTACGTTAGCCAAATCCTGGGCTTCCTCGATGGTGAAGTTGCCCGAAATGCTGGTGTTACCGCCGGCAATTTCAGCTTGCACCACGGGGTCGGAGTACACGTTGTCGTCGAGTACAATGGCTACCTGACGGCCTATGTTGTTGCTGGTCAGCTTCTGCCATTTCTTAGCGCCGGTGGGCGTCATGCTCATGCTCACCTCAGCACCGCCGCGCTGCGGGTCAATGTCGCCGCGGGCGTCGGCTACTACGTCGCCTTCCAGCGGAGCCGTAGCACCCGAAGCTTTACGTACAGCCACCAGGCTCAGGTATTCCTGACCGCCCAGCTCCTGCGGCTTCACATTCCACATGAACGTGAGGTTGGGGGGGAGAGCAGCACGGGCCTCCTGCGAGCGAAGCATCTGGTTTACACGGGCCGTGTCGCGGATGTTGGCACCCAACTGGCCGGGCATCGTAAACAAGCGGGCCAGCACCGAGCCTTGTGGGCCTTTAGCCGAATCGGCAGCGGCAGTAGCGGTGTTTTTCTTAGCCAACTGGCTAGCCAACGACGACGTATCGCCAGGAGCAGTGGTGGTGGTAGCAGCGGCAGTAGGAGAAGCAGCTTTTTCAGCGGTTTCCTTGGCTACCAGAGCTTGGTCGAGTTGCTGGAGGTAGGGGCCGAACTCATCCTGACGCCATACTTCCCAGAACTCCAGCTTAGCCTGGCCTTGCAGCAGCTTACGCACACGGTCGGGGTTGTCTACGCCGGGTAGCTCTACCTGAATGCGGCCGGTACCCTTCACGCGCTGAATGTTGGGCTGGCTGGTGCCGAACTTGTCGATACGCGTGCGCAGAATGTTGAACGAGCGGTCGATGGCATCCTCAATCTCGGTGTCGATAGCACCAATCACCTTGGCGTCCGACGAGTTGATATCGATTTTGCGGCTCTTGTTGGTGGTGTTAGCGAAAATGCGCGCCAGGTTGTCGTTGGGCGCTACATTGCGGTAGGCTTGCAGGAACAGCGTAGTGAACGGTGCCGAAGGGTTGGCCTTCTGCGCCTGTTGCGCCTGCTCCAGCGCCTGGTTGAACTTAGGGTCTTTGGAGTTGCCGCTCATGGCGCGCACAATCTCCACCGGCGACACTTCCAGCGTCACGTGCATACCGCCCTTCAAGTCGAGGCCCAGGCCCAGCTCCGAGGCGCGTACGTCGCGGTAAGTGTAGTCAACACCCAAAATGCTGGTTACAGGCGCACGCCACACCGAGTCGAGGTAGCGCTGGCGGGCCTGTTGGTTCACAACGCCATTCTTGGTGGCGTAGCTCACCGCGTCGGACTGTACCCGGCGCGAGATGAACGTGAACGTGAGAAAGTAGATACACAGGGCCGATACCACGATGGTCAGCCCAATGATGAGTCCTTTATTACGCATCAGAAAAGATTTTTTGGAAAGGCAACAAGCAATTAAAAATCAATCTTCGGGAAGCGTGCAGCGGCGAAAACGCTGATAGTCAATTGCTAGAAAAACAACCGCACTATTTTGATTCCCGAAACTTCGATTTTTTTCTAGGGCGCCTGCGGCGAAAGCGCCGCTACCAACAGCCGCACCCGAAAGATGCTGCTGGGCAAAATGCCCGCCAGGGGGCGTGGCACCGCCAACGCCCGACGCACGGCCGGCAGCCAATGCTGTGGGGTAGGGAAGGGGAGCCAGGCATCGGCATCGGGTGCCACGTGCAGCACCAGCGGCCCCACGGCCTCCAGATTTACTTTTTGCTTGATGACGGCCGCCTTGGGCCGCACGCCTACCCGCGTAGTCTTGCCCGGCGCCACCCGAAAGGTCGTCACCGTCTGGTGGTTCAGGCCCAGCACAAACAGCACCGTAGCTGTGAGCAAGGCGAACCGCAAACGAGATAAAAACCGGGTGCTCAGCAAAAACATAGGTAGGGCAATGGCTACAAATATACTAAAAGGTGAAGTTGTGAGAAGTGAAGTTGTGATTTTGTGAAGTTGTGAATGCAAAATGTCTGTCATCCAGCTTGCGAAGGACCTTCTCACGCGTGAACGAGTCGTTAGTACGTCATTCGTTCACGCGTGAGAAGGTCCTTCGCAAGCTCAGGATGACAGACATTTTGCATTCACAACTTCACAAAATCACAACTTCACCTCTTACGCCTTCACCTTTGCTTTCAGGAAAGACACCAGCACTTCCAGGCCCATATCGAAGCGGCTGTTGTTGGGGATGATGATGTCGGCGTCGTTGCGGTAGGGCTTGATGAACTTGTCGTAGGTAGGGGCCACGTGGTTGATGTAGCGGTAGAGCACGTCTTCCAGATCATAGCCCCGCTCGTCCCGGTCGCGCACAATGCGGCGCAGTACTTTCACGTGCTCCTGGGCGTCGATAAACACTTTCAGGTTGAGCAAGCGCGCCACTTCCTCGAAGTGAAACACGAAAATGCCCTCTACCACTACAATCGGGGCCGGACGAAACACCAGCTCCTGCACCGGCGCATCGGGATTGTTGAAGGTGTACTCCGGCCGACGCACTTCCTTGCCCTGGCTGATGCTGAGCACATCGGCGGCATAGGAGGCCGAGTCAATGGAGGTAGGCAGGTCGAAATTGGTAACGCCTTGCGCGTCTACCAGCTGGGTTTCGCGCGGGTGGTAGTAGTTGTCCTGCGAAATCAGGCAGATTTCTTCTTCGGGAAACGAAGCCAGCAGGCGGCGCAAAAAAGTGGTTTTGCCCGAGGCGCTGCCCCCCGTAATGCCGACGATGAAAGGTTGTTGCATGGGTAGAAAAGTGGCCCGTACCGGCGGGGCCAACCCTGCAAAAGTAAGCACTTCGCAGGTTTGGCAGTGGCAAAACCAAAATTTTGGCCGAAAACGGTTTATTTTTCTCTGGATTCAAAAAACGCAACCAACTGCTGCACGGCGCGGGCACGGTGGCTGAGTGTGTTTTTCTGCGCCAAGGGCATCTCGGCAAATGTCTCCTGAAAGCCAACGGGCTGAAAAATGGGGTCGTAGCCGAAACCGGCGTCCCCATGGGGCTCCGTCGTAATTAGCCCCTCTACTACCCCGTTGAAGGTATGTTTCTCCGAATCGGACAGGATAAGAGCAATGACGGTACGAAACTGGGCCGTGCGGGAGGGAGCATCCGCCAGCTCGTCTAATACTTTGGCCACGTTGTCGGCGGCGAGGCGCTGGGGCCCGGCATAGCGGGCCGAGTACACGCCGGGTGCCCCATTCAGCGCATCGATTTCCAAGCCGGTATCGTCGGCGAAGCAGGCCACGCCGAAGTGGTCCCACACGTACTGCGCTTTCTGGTGGGCGTTGCCGGCCAGCGTATCCTGGGTTTCGGGTAGGTCGTCGGGACCACCAATATCAGCCAGACTCACTAGTTCAATGGAACTGGGTAGGATGGCCCGGATTTCATCGAGTTTATGAGCATTGTTAGAAGCAAAGCAAAGGCGCATAGGTTGAAGAAATGAAATGGTTGATGGTTGATTCGGCGGGCAACGAATGATGCTGCCAGAACCGTGAGGAAGCAAGCACAGAAAGTTTATTCAAAGGTAATCCAGCAATACAACTAGCGTAGCCACCCAACCATTCAGCAGAAAAACCGGGCTAGGCTTTTGAATGTCAGCCCGAAAACGTACTTTTGCAATCCCTTCCGCAAAATCGGCAGGGCCAGAAGGTTTTAACGGCATCCCGACCATGAAAAAAGACATTCACCCCGAGTACCGCGAAGTGGTATTCCAGGACACGTCCAGCGACTTCAAATTCATCACCCGTTCGACGATGAACTCGAGCGAGACTATTACGATGGAAGACGGCAAGACGTACCCCGTTATCAAAGTAGAAGTGAGCAGTGCCTCGCACCCCTTCTACACCGGCAAAAACGTGTTTATCGACACCGCCGGCCGTGTGGAGAAATTCCGCAACCGCTACCAGAAGAAATAACGGCCCTCAGCCCTTGGCTGCCGGCTTTTCTGAAAGCTCCTTCCGCTCGCGGAAGGAGCTTTTTTGTTGTGGGGTAGGGTAGAATAAAAAAGACCGTCATGCTGAGCGCAACGGAGTGGAGCCGAAGCATCTCTAACGCTTCGACAGGTGATAAAGGAATTACTCACGGTAGAGATGCTTCGGCTCCACTCCGTTGCGCTCAGCATGACGGGCGGGGAAGTCAGTAGAACGCCCACGCGCCCCGCACCGGCAAAAGCCGTAGTTTCGCGGTAGAATTCTACCGCTATGCATATTCTACTGTTCGACGACCCGGCTATTCAGCCTAATCTACTACCCTTTACGTTCACCCGGCCCGTAGCTGCCCTACGCTGCGGCATCCTGACCATTGCGGAGAAGTGGCAGCACCACTTGCAACAGCCGGTACACTACCTCACGCAACCCCACTTGCGCGAAAAATTCCCGGCTGGTCCCACCGAAGGGCCGGCACTAGTTATCAACGGCGCCGTGTGCCCCGATGAAAAGCTGATAGAGCAAGTACAGGCCTTGCAGCCCGGCGAAGCCTTGCTGAGTGAAGAGCTGTTGGTAGCGGCCTACCTGCCGGATGCGTCTAAAGTGGCCGAGCTAATTCAGGATGGCTACCGCGATGTGCGGCAGGCAAAAGGTAGTCTTACCATCATCAGCCAGCCCTGGCACTTGTTTCAACAAAATGGTGATCAGATCCGGCAAGACTTTGCCCTGTTGACCAAAGGCCGCCAGTCGCAACCCGTGAATGACGCGCATACCATTGTGTACGGCGCAGAGAATATCTTTATAGAGGAGGGCGTGAAAATTCGGGCGGCCATCCTCAACGCCGAGGACGGCCCCATCTACCTGGGCAAAGACGTACAGGTGCATGAAGGCGCCGTTCTGAAAGGTCCGTTGGCCGTTTGTGAAGCGGCACATGTCAACGTGGGCGCCAAGCTGCGCGGCGACAATACGGTAGGCCCCTACTGCCGGGTAGGCGGCGAAATGGCGAATAGCATTCTGATGGCCTACTCCAACAAAGGCCATGAAGGCTACCTCGGCAACTCGGTGGTAGGTCAGTGGTGCAACCTGGGCGCCGATACCAACACGTCGAACCTCAAGAATAACTACGCCCCTGTTAAGATCTGGAGCCACGCCGCCGGGCGTTTCGTGAATACCGGATTGCAATTTTGTGGCCTGATGATGGGCGACCATAGCAAGTGCGCCATCAACACGATGTTTAATACCGGTACCGTGGTAGGGGTAGGGGCCAATATTTTTGGGGCAGGTTTCCCGCGCAACTTTGTGCCATCGTTTAGCTGGGGTGGCTCGTCGGGCTTCGAAACCTTCCGCTTACCCAAAGCTGGCGAAGTAGCCGAGCGGGTGATGAGCCGCCGCAATCTGCCCTACGACCAACCGGAGCAAGACATCATGGCCTATGTGTACGAAGCCACGGCCAAGGACCGCGTGTGGGAACGAGCAGCAGGCAATAGCACCGCGCCAATAGTAATAGAGTAAATATTTGATCGGTACGTGCCGGCTAGCGCTAAATAGTTTGCGCTAGCCACGCAAGTAGAAGGAAGTCAACTGTATGCGTTTTGCGGATATTCCGGGTAATGAGGAGGTGAAGCGGGTGCTGGTGCAGTCGGTGCAGCGGCAGCACGTGGCGCACGCGCAGCTATTTCGCGGGGCAGAGGGTTCGGCGGCGCTGGCGTTGGCGCTGGCGTATGCGGCCTACCTTAACTGCGAGGGTCGCGAGCCACAGGATACCGATTCGTGCGGGCACTGTGCCAGCTGTCAGAAAATCGACAAACTGATTCACCCCGACCTCAACTTCATCCTACCTGTTACGACCACCAAGGCGGTACCGAAAGATGCGGTAAGCAGTAAGTTTGCCGGCGAGTGGCGCCAATTCGTGCTCGAAAATCCCTACCAGGGCCTCAACGACTGGATGCAGCACATTGGGGCCGACAACAAGCAAGGGAGTATTTCCAAGGAAGAAAGCCTGCAACTGCTGCGGCTGGTGTCGCTTACGGCATTCGAGGCGCGCTACAAAACCGTGGTTGTCTGGCTGCCCGAACTAATGCACCCCGCCGCTGCTAACGCCGTGCTGAAACTGCTGGAAGAGCCACCACCCGCTACCGTGTTTCTATTGGTCAGCAATGCGCCCGAGCAGTTACTACCCACCATCATTAGTCGGGTGCAGCCTATTGTGGTGCGCCCCTTGCCCGAGGCGGAGCTAACCGCCCACCTCCGCGACCAACGGCATCTGCCCGAGGCCAAGGCACATCAGGTAGCGCAGCTAGCTGAAGGCAACCTGGGGGCGGCCTTGGCAGCAGCCACTACTTCAGGACAAGACCACGACTACCTTACGTTTTTTATCGACTGGATGCGGCAGTGCTATGGCTATAAGGTAGACAAGCTGCTGGGCAAAAGCGACGAGTTTCAGAAGCTGGGCCGCGAAAACCAAAAAGAACTGCTGCACTACTCGCTGGGCGTGCTGCGTAAGGTGCTGCTCTTCGGCCTCGATGCGCAACTGGTGCCTCACCTAGCCGCCGGCGAGCAGCAATTTGTAACCGGCTTCAGCAAGTTTGTGACGCCTCGCAATGCCGACCCGCTCACCCGCGAGCTAAACGACGCGCACTATCACATTGAGCGCAACGCCAACCCGCGCATGGTGTTCGTGGATACATCGCTACGCGTGGCAGAGCTACTTCGGCAAGCTTGATAAAGGCCCACAAAACTCGCTCTACAGGCTATAAAGGCATTAAATACACTTTGGTAAATTGATATAGCTAGTGCTAAAAGTGCTATAGCTAGTATCGCCGGGGCTGGCTTTCGTACCTTTGCAGGGCACAAGAAACACGATTTACGCAAGCTCTCCAAGAGCGCCGGTACGGCCCTTTAGTGCTTGACTTACTTATTTAATTCTCGAAGGATGAAGCCTATTCGCATCGGTACCAGGGGGAGCAAGCTGGCACTGTGGCAGGCCAACCACGTAGCCGACCGCTTACAGCAGCGCGGCTTGGCCACGGAAATTGTCATCATCACCACCAAGGGCGACGTGGTGCTGGACCGCTCGCTCGATAAGATTGGGGCCAAGGGCGTGTTCACGGAGGAGCTGGAAATCAGCCTCCGTACGGGTCATATTGACTTGGCCGTGCACAGCGCCAAAGACGTGCAGAGCACCATTCCCGACGACTTGGAACTGCTGGCCTTTATGGAGCGCGAGCAGGTGAACGACGTGGTGGTGAGCTTCGACCCCAACCTAGACCTTACCCGCCCCGACCTTGTGTTGGGCACCAGCAGCACCCGCCGCAAGGCCATGTTGCAGCGCTATTACCCCAACGCCCGCACCGCCGAGGCCCGTGGCAACTTGCAAACGCGCCTGCGCAAACTGGAAGAAGGACAATACCACGCCCTGGTGCTGGCCTACGCCGGCGTGCACCGCATGGAATACGACGACCTGATTCGGCATGTGTTACCCGCCACACAATTTGTTCCGGCCGCCGGGCAGGGTAGCGTCGCCATTGAGTGCGCCCGAAACTTGCAGCCAGAGCTGAAAGAGACGTTGCACCAGGCTCTCGACCACTTGCCTACCCACACGGCCTTGCTGGCCGAGCGGGCTTTCCTCCGCACGATGGAGGGCGGGTGCAGCATTCCGTCGTTTGCGCTGGCAACTTACACGCCCGAGGGGGCCTTGAAGCTCCACGGCGGCCTCATCAGCCTCAACGGGCAGCAGTACATTGAGGAAACGAAGTCGATTACCAATCAGGCAGAGGCTGAAGCGCTAGGTGTTCAGATTGCCGAAAGCGTACTGCAACGCGGCGGGCAGGAAATTCTGGATAATATCCGGGCGCACCGCGTAGCGTAGCGTATCTTCTATTGTTGGGTTGAAAACAAAGTATATGATTCATCTGAAATCGTGGGGCGCATGTTGGCTAGTGCTGCTATTGCTAAGCGCCGGCTGCGCTTCTACCCGTTCCGTAGCGCCAACTGCATCAACCAAAACCAGCAAGAAAGACCAGGTCGTGACCATCAGCACGCCGCAGGGCGATATTCGGCTGATTCTGTTTGATCAGACGCCCCGGCACAAGGCCAATTTCTTGAAGCTGGCGAAGAAAGGTTCCTACAATGGCACCACCTTTCACCGGGTCATTCCCGACTTCATGATTCAGGGTGGCGACCCAAATTCCAAGGACGACAACCCCAACAACGACGGGGCCGGCCAGCGTAATGAGAAGATGATTCCGGCTGAAATCCGGCCCGAGTTGCACCACCGCTACGGAGCCGTGGCCGCTGCTCGCACCGGCGACGCCGTGAATCCGCGCCGGGCCAGCAGCGCTTCCCAATTCTACATCGTAGAAAACCGGCAGGGCGTGCCCCGCCTCGATGGTGCCTACACTGTGTTCGGTCAGGTAATCAGCGGTATGGATGTGGTGGAGAAAATAGCTGCCGTGCCCAAAGACATCCGCGACCGGCCCATTACGGACGTGAAAATGAAGATGAAGGTAGACAAGCTGAGCAAGCAGAAAATAGCGGAGCAATACAACTATCAGTACTAAGCCTGAATTACTGCCATGGCCAAACGCATCCTGATTACCGGTTCCAACGGCTTGCTCGGCCAGAAGCTGGTAGCACTACTCCGCACGCAGCCCGAAATAGAGGTAGTAGCTTCATCGCGGGGAGCCAACAAACTGGCTGCTCTATATCCGGATGTGCGGTTCGTGCCCCTCGACGTGACCAATGCCACGCAGGTGGCAAAGGTGTTAGCCGACGTGAGCCCATCTCACCTCATCCACACAGCCGCCATGACCAATGTGGACGAGTGCGAGGTGAATCGCGCGGCCTGTTGGCAGCAAAATGTGACGGCCGTAGAGAATCTAGTGGCCGTGTGCGAGGTTCTAGCAGTGCATCTTATCCACGTCAGCACCGATTTTGTGTTCAGTGGGGAAGCCGGACCACTGACCGAAGAAGCCCTACCCGCACCCGTTAATTACTACGGGGAAAGTAAAATGGCCGCTGAGCAGGTTGTGCAGGTAGCTACTTGCCCCTGGAGCATTGTGCGCACAGTGCTGGTGTACGGTACCGCCCACGACTACAGCCGCACCAACATCGTGCTATGGGTGCGCGACTCGCTCCGGTCCCATACCCCCATAAAAGTGGTAGACGACCAGCTCCGAACGCCTACCCTGGCCGAGGACCTAGCCCAGGGCTGCTGGCTGGTAGCCCTACAAAACGCCACTGGTATCTTTCATATTAGCGGCGATGAACTGCTTACACCGTACGACATGGCACTGCGCGTGGCAGATTTTTTTGATTTGGATAAGCAGTTGATTACCAGTGCTAATAGTAGTACGTTTTCGCAGCCGGCTCGTCGGCCACCGCGTACAGGATTCATTATCACTAAAGCGCGGAAGGTACTGGGATATAAGCCACATTCCTTTGAAGACGGGATACGTCTATTGGCTCAACAAACAGCCGAAACCACCCAGTAGAATCTTGAAATGCAAAAAAAAACCGCAGACAGCATCTGCGGTTTTTTTGTACACCTAATTTATTGCAACAATCCTAAATCCTCGACCAACGCCGCTCGCAACATATTTCACGGCGAAGTAAGATTCATTAAGCTCTATAAAGCCTCGACCTGCGTATAGGGTAGGCTGTGAAAAAGGTCTCGAACGTAAATCAATCAAACGAGTAGTATCTTTATAAACAGCGCTTTAATGGCCGCTAAAAGAGATGAACAAGCTTGTTTTTATATGATATCTCGCTAGTAAGGCGCTTTCCTTTTAGCAAAGCTATAGGGAAAGAGTGGTCTCAAAAAGGACAGTATTGTCTAAATAATGACTTGATATATTTTGAAGAATATTTGTATAATTCTAAGTGTATTTGATTGAGTTCAGGTGGATAATGACGAAAAATGTCCTAATCTTGTAAAAAAGTACACATATAGGGCGAGCTCGGCGATGCTGAAATTATAAGATTTTGTGACATTTCACCTGCAATCGAACCAGAGGTAATAATCACTTACTGAGCTGACGTAGGGCTAACGAAGTAATGAATAGAATAGCGGCCGGATAGAGCAAGAGCCACCAAGCACTAGGGTCAATACTGAAAGCAGCCAACAAACGGCCCCAGCTCGCTATTTCGGGTGGCAGCCCTACGCCCAAAAAAGAGAGCGTAGTTTCGAGCGCGATGAGGGACGCAACACTGAGCGGAAAAACGGCTAGTGCTGGCTGCCAAGTGTTAGGCAGTGCGTGACGTATTAGTATACGATGGGCAGGAATGCCGGCAGCCCGAGCTGCTTCTATGAAAGGTAATTCTCGGGTCCGGAGCATTTCAGCACGTACCAGCCGGGCCGGACCAATCCAATATGTACATAAGAACAGCATCAACAACGTATTGATGGAAGGGGGCTGCACTGCTGCCAGTGCTAAGACCAAGATAAGCCGCGGGATGGAGGAAATAACGGCCATCAGCCCCGTAACAAGACTGTCGATAGGGAGAGGTCGATTACGGTAGAAGCCGGCTGTGGCACCCAGCAGCGTGCCTAATATTGTTGTCAGGATAGCGGCTGGTAGGCTGAGACGCAAGGCAGTACGCGCCCCAAATAGTAGCAGCGCCAGTACATCGCGGCCATACGGGTCAGTGCCTAACCAGTGGCCATCCGTACCGGGCGGTTGCATTGTGGCAGATAAATTCAACTGATCGGGTGCAAAAGGGAGGGGTAGCCAAGGGGCAGCCACGGCACTTACCAGCAAAAGGCAAAGCCACCCAATCGCCATTCGTCGGCGCCAGCTAGCAAAGTAGAAAGATACACTCATGCACGCAGCCTGATTCGAGGGTCAGCCAACAGGTACAGGCCATCCGTGAGAAACTGCGCCAGCAACCGTACCAGTGCTGTAAGCAACACTCCCCCTACTATCACCGGATAGTCGTGCGTGGCTGCCGCCTCGGCAAGTAGGCGGCCTACCCCCGGCAAAGCAAAAATAACCTCCACCACCACCGCGCCTGCTACCAAAGCTGGTAATAAATCGGTGAGTTGGGCTAAGCTAGGTAGTAGTGCGTTTCGCAGAGTATGGTGCTGTATGACCTGCTTTTCGGGAGCACCTTTGGCACGGGCAGTAGCTGCGTAGGCGGTGCGGCGCTCCTGTTGCAGCGCCGCATCCAGCTGTATTACTAGATGAGGTAAATTCACAAGAATCAGAGAAATCGACGGGAGCGCGAGGTAGTAAAGCAAAGTGCCAATGCGCTCCAGCACAGAGGTATTTACTAGCTCTGCCTCTTCCCCCAGACCATATGCTGGAAACCACGTCAGCATATCCGGGTTGGCAAACAGCAACAGCAGCAGTAGGGCAAGTACGAACAGCGGTAATGCATCCAGCGCATACAAGAGCCGAAGAGCAAGCAAACGAATCTGATGATGCACTGCCAAACGTGTAGCCAGCCACAGCGCCAGTAGAACAGACATCGTAGCGGCCAGCGTGGTGAGCGGCAACGTGTAAGTCAGAGCCGCTGCTAATAAGGTCGTCACGGGTTGGCCGTCGCGGTAAGAACGGCCCAGGTTGCCATGGAGCAGCTGCTGTACCCACCGGTGGTATTGGTTGCGTCGGCCGTGCCACTGCCATTGCTGATGTGTGGCGGCGGTAGGTAGGGAGAAATAAAATAGTGGGATATCCAAGCCCAACCGATGCCGAAAGCGCTGCTCCGCAATACGTTGCTGCTGCAGGCTGGATGCAGTAGCACTTATCTCATCCACGGACAGCCGCTGTAGAATAATATCAGCGGGTAGGGAGCGGCTTAGTAAAAAAACGCCGGATGCTGTCAGCCAAAGAGCAAACAGTAGCCGGAGTAGACGAAACAACAGGTAGCGCACCATATCAACTGCCCTTTCGGAGGCGCACGGTCGATACGTTATAGCCGGGCTTTAAAGGGGAGAGTTCCAAACCGGTTAGCTTCGCATTAGCAGCCGTTTGATAGCGTAGAAAATAAAGTACTACCTCTGGGCTTTCTTCTTGCATCATCTGCTGAAATTCTTTCACCAACTCGATTTTTTGCGTCTGGCTTTCAGCGGCCGCCAGTTCCTCAATTAGCTTATCACTCGTCGGAGTCCCGAAACCACTATAGTTGCCTGCGTTAGTGTATTGCGAGTGAAAAAGCGGAGCAAAGTTAAATGCCGTCGGGTTGCCAGATAATGAATGTAAGAACACATCCGATTCACCATTGCGCAGTTGCGCTATAAATATAGAGCGCTCGGCAGGGCGTAGTGTTACCGGAATATTCAGCGTAGCAGCAGCACTCCGAAACTGGAGGGCAGCTGCTTCATAAGCGGGGTCGCCGGTCCGATATGAGATGGTAAGTTTTAAGTGTTGAGTTGCGGCCCCTACTGTTGCTCGGTGCCAGCCCGTAGCCGTCTGACGCCAGCCCGCCTGCCTTAATAATACAGTGGCTTCGGGTAAGCTATAAGGTATAAAGGGTAAAGTGCTGTTATAGTAGGGTTTTGTTTGAGGAGCTATTATACCTACACTGCGATAAGCTAGGCCCTGCTGTGTACCAGCAATGAGAGCTGGCACATTAAACAAGCGGCTGAGGGCTTGGCGAGTCAGCCGATCATGCAGCATAGGACGGCGCGTATTGAACCCTACCGTAACCATTTCGTACGAACCGGTTGAGTAAAACGACAGCCACTTGGCCGCCGCCGACTCTTTCAGGCGTATGTAGTCCTTTGCGGGTAGGCGAGGATAGATATCGAGTTGATGGCGGCGTAGGGCCAATACAGCCGTATTCTCATCCGGTATAATATCAAAGACTATTTTTTTTGGATAAGCCTGTAATTGTGTTGGTGCAGACTGCACCTTATCACCCCACCACATAGGCTTGCGCTGAAGAGAGAGGTAGCGCCCGCTTTGCCACTGGTGCAAACGGTAAGGGCCACACCCTGGTAGGTTACCAGGGTGCCGGTTGAGTTGAGCGCCCACATAACGTTGTACAAAGCGCGTAACGGCGGGTAGCTTAGCGGCCTCAGACATGCGCAATGTGCGCAATGAAAGAGCCGCCAGGCTACCGGTTGGGTCAAGAGCGTATTCTGGTAAAATCGGAAAATCACCCGAGGCAGAATAGAACTCGGGTGACCTACCCCGGCACACAAACGTGAAGCGCCGCTGATCAGTGGAATCGTATTTTATTTTTTCGATGAAGTCAAATTGTGCTTCCGCCGCTTCGTTTGGAAGACCAGGGCAGTTCATCACAGCCAGCGTAAACGCTACATCGCGGGCCAACACTGGGCAGCCGTTATCCCACGTAGCCGCCGGATGTATTCTATAGGTAATAAACGTTAATGAATCAGTGTAACGAACGCTAGGTAGAGCTTCGGCTAATAGTGGAACTGTTTCCTGTCCGTTGTCTAATAAGCTGAAGTACAATAAATTGATAGTCTGAGTTGTATTAACTGAATTAAGATAAAGCAAAGGATCCAACGTCTCCAGATCAGCCGCCCAACGAACGCGTATCGTATCCGGGTTAGGAGCCGAAGAAGAACAGGCTCCTAACCCGAGGGCAACAAGAAGAAGAAGTCCGTGTAGAAATTGCCTCATCAACTAACAGTCACATAAGCATACTGTCAGGCAAGGTAGCAAAGTAAACACACTCGTTTTTGAGCAGAAGGTTTTTAGCATACATCGCTATTGCCCCAACCGCCGCTGCCAGTGCGTGCTACGTCGCTATTGCCCCAGCCACCACGACCTGAAAAGGCTACATCGCTATTGCCCCAACCACCGCTGCCAGTGCGTGCTACATCGCTGTTGCCCCAACCGCCGCTGCCAGTGCGTGCTACGTCGCTGTTGCCCCAACCACCGCTGCCAGTGCGTGCTACGTCGCTATTGCCCCAACCGCCGCTGCCAGTGCGTGCTACGTCGCTATTGCCCCAGCCACCACGACCTGAAAAGGCTAC